>DATFWE010000135.1:0-28391 GCA_035259575.1 Haliangiales bacterium | reverse complement strand
AGCCTCTACGACAAGCGGCGGGCGCGCGAGACGCTGGCGCCGCGCTCGTGCGGCAACCTCCTGCAGGCGTTCCAGGACCGCCCGAAGGACTGGGACGCGTGGAACATCGACGCCGATTTCGAGAACGGCGCGACCGATCTCCTGCGCGCCGACGAGGTGCGGCTCGTCGAGCGCGGGCCGCTGCGCGCCGTCCTGCGCGTGGTCCGCAAGCTCGGGCAGTCGACGTTCGTCCAGGATCTCACGCTGTACGCGGGCAGCCGCCGGCTCGACGTCGTCACCGACGCCGACTGGCACGAGAAGCACGTCCTCGTCAAGGCGGCGGTCGCGCTGCCGGTCGCGAGCGACTCGGCGACGTTCGAGATCCCTTTCGGCGCCATCGCGCGCCCGACGACGCGGCGCACGCCCGAGGAGAAGGCGAAGTTCGAGGTGCCGGCGCTGCGCTGGGCCGATCTGTCCGACGCCGCCGGCGGCGTCAGCATCCTCAACGACGGCAAGTACGGGTACGACGCCAAGGACAACGTCCTCCGCCTGTCGCTCCTGCGCTCGCCGACCTGGCCCGACCCGCACGCCGACGAGGGGCGGCACCACTTCGTCTACGCGATCTATCCCCACGCCGGGGACTGGAAGGCGGGCGGCACGACCCGCCAGGGATACGAGCTCAACGAGCCGCTGCTGGCGCGCGCCGTGACGCCGCATGCCGGCGAGCTGCCCGCCGAGCTCGGCTTCGTCGCGCTCGAGCCGGAGAACCTCGTCCTCACCGCCGTCAAGAAGGCGGAGGCGGACGCAGGCATCGTCGTCCGCTTCTACGAGCTCGCCGGGCAGCGGGGCGAGGCCACGCTTCGCTTCGCGCGCGACCCGGCGCGCGCCGCCGAGGTCGACCTCATGGAGAACGAGCGCGGCGCGCTGGCGGCCTCCGGCCGGCAGGTCCGCGTCCCATTCGGGCCGTACGAGATCAAGACCATCAAGGTGACCTTCGCGGGAGGCGATCGTGCGCGCGCGAACTAGGATCTCCGTCTGCCTGGCCGTCGCGGCGACGGTCGCCGCCGCCTGCTCGAAACGGGAGGCCGAGACGGGCAAGCAGTCGTTCACCATCGCGGTCGTCCCGCAGGGCTCGACGCACGAGTTCTGGAAGAGCATCCACGCCGGCGCGCTCAAGGCACGGCAAGACCTCGCCGCCGAGGGCGTCCAGGTCGACGTGATCTGGAAGGGGCCGATGCGCGAGGACGATCGCGAGCAGCAGGTGCAGGTGGTCGAGGGGTTCTTGACGCAGGGCGTGAGCGGGATCGTGCTCGCGCCGTTCGACAAGAACGCGCTGGTGCGGCCGGTGGAGGAGGCCAAGCGCGCCGGTATCCCCGTCGTGGTGATCGATTCGGCCCTGGCGTCGGACGATCCGGTGAGCTTCGTCGCCAGCGACAACCACCACGGCGGCGAGCTGGCCGCGGCCGAGATGGCGCGGCGCCTGGGCGGCAAGGGCAAGGTACTGCTGCTCCGCTACCAGGAGGGCGTGGCGTCGACCGAGGCGCGCGAGCGCGGCTTCGTCGACCGACTGCGCGCCGATCACCCGGGGATCGAGATCATCTCGTCCAATCAGTACGCGGGCGCGACCCGCGACACCGCCAAGGCCGCCGCCGAGAACCTGCTCAATCGATTCGGCAATGACATCGACGGCCTGTTCACGCCCAACGAATCGTCGACCGCCGGCACGCTGCTCGCGCTCGAGGACTCCGGCCGGGCGGGCAAGATCCGGTTCATCGGCTTCGATGCGAGCAGCGTCTTCGTCGACGCGATGCGCGCCGGCAAGCTCGACGGCGTCGTCGTCCAGAACCCGTTCCGCATGGGCGAGCTCGGGGTGAAGACGCTGGTCGCGCACCTGCGCGGAAAGAAGCCGGACCGGCGCGTCGACACCGGGGTCACGATGATCACGCCCGCGAACCTCGACGGCGACGAGGCGCGGGCGCTGCTGCACCCGCCGCTCGAGCAGTACCTGAAGTAGGCGCGATGGCGCTCCTCGAGGTCCACGGCCTGGAAAAGCGCTTCGGCGCGACCGTCGCGCTCGACGGCGTCGACCTCGAGGTCGCCGCCGGCGAGGTGCACGCCCTCATCGGCGAGAACGGCGCCGGCAAGAGCACGCTGTTCAACATCCTGTCCGGCGCGATCGCCCCCGACGCGGGCGGCCTGGCCATCGCCGGCGCGCCCTACGCGCCGCGCGCGCCCGGCGACGCGCGGGCGCGCGGCATCGCCCACATCCACCAGGAGCTGTCCCTGTGCCCGAGCCTGTCGGTCGCCGAGAACATCCTCCTCGGCGCCGAGCCGGCGCGCCTGGGCTGGATCGACCGCGACCGGCTCGTGGCGCGCGCGGCCGCGCTCCTCGGCGAGTTCGGGCGCGAGGAGATCGACCCGCGCGTCCGCGCCGGCGATCTGGCGCTCGCCGATCGGCAGGTGGTCGAGATCTGCCGGGCGCTGGCGTGGGACGCGCGCATCATCCTCATGGACGAGCCGACGAGCAGCCTGCAGCGCGCCAACGTCGAGCGGCTGTTCCGGCTGGTGCGGGCGCTCCGCGACCGCGGCCTGGCGGTGGTCTACGTGAGCCACTTCCTCGAGGAGGTGCGCGAGGTCGGCGATCGCTACACGGTATTGCGGGACGGCAGGAGCGTGCGCTCCGGCGAGCTCGCCGCGGCGGGCGACGACGAGCTCATCGCCGCCATGGTCGGGCGCGCGGTCGAGCCCGCGGCCCGCGGCGCCCGTCCCGCCGCGGGCGACGTGCTCCTCGAGGTGCGCGACCTGGCCGAGCCGCCGCGGCTGCGCGGCGCGAGCTTCGAGCTTCGCCGCGGCCAGGTGCTGGGCCTGGCGGGCCTCGTCGGCTCGGGGCGCACCGACCTCCTGCGCGTCCTCTTCGGTCTCTTGCCGGCGGCCGCCGGGACGGTCCGCATGCACGGACGGGGCATGGGCTTCCTCAGCGAGGACCGGAAGGGCGAGGGGCTGGCGCTCGGCCTGTCGATCGCCGACAACACGACGCTGAGCCGCCTGGATACCTGCGCGCGCGCCGGCTGGATCGACCTCCGGCAGCAGCGGGCGCAGGCCGAGGAGGTGATGGGGCGGCTGCGCGTCAGGGCGGCGGGGGCCGACGTGACGGTGCGGCGGCTCTCCGGCGGCAACCAGCAGAAGGTCGCGTTCGGACGGCTCCTCCACCAGGATCCCGACGTCCTCCTCCTCGACGAGCCGGCGCGCGGCATCGACATCGCCAGCAAGGCCGACATCCATCGCGAGATCGCGCGGCTCGCCGCCGCCGGCAAGGGCGTCCTCCTGGTGAGCTCCTACCTGCCCGAGCTTTTCGCGGTGTGCGACGACATCGCCGTCATGAGCCGCGGGCGCCTCGGCCCGGCGCGGCCGGCCGGCGCCTGGACGCCCGACAGCATCCTCGCGGCCGCGATCGGAGGCGCGGGTGGCTAGCCCTCGCGTCGCGCGCCTGCGTCGCTGGGCGACGCTCCTCGGCCCGTTCGCCGGGCTCGTCGGGGTGGCGCTCCTGTTCGCGCTGCTGGTGCCGGCGCCGGAGCGTTACCTGTCGACGGCGAACCTGCGGGTCGTCCTGGCGCAGACGGTGATCGTCGCGCTGGGCGCGATCGGCATGACCGTCGTCATGGTGAGCGGTGGCATCGATCTGTCGGTGGGCTCGTCGATCGCGCTGACCAGCGTGGTCGCCGCGCTCGCCCTGCGCGGCGGCGCGCCGCCCATCGCGGCGGCGGCGCTCGGCGTCCTCTGCGGCGGGCTGATCGGTCTCGTCAATGGCGTGACCATCACCGCGCTGCGCATCGTGCCGTTCATCGCGACGCTGGGAATGCTCGGCATCGCGCGCGGCGCGGCGAAATATCTCGCCGACCAGCAGACGGTCAACGCGCCGGCGAGCTGGCTGAACGAGCTCGCGGTCACCTTCCCGTCGCCGCCCTGGCTGCTGGTCGCGCCGGGGGTCTGGGTGACGCTGGTCCTGGCGGCGGCCATGGCCCTCGTCCTCCGGCGGTCCGTCTTCGGGCGGCGGGTCTTCGCGCTCGGCTCGAACGAGGCCGCGGCGCGCGCCTGCGGCATTCGCACCGGTCGCCTGAAGATCGAGGTGTACGCGGTCGCCGGCCTTTACTTCGGGCTCGCCGGCGTCATGCAGATGTCGCGGCTCCGCCAGGGAGATCCGACGGTGGCGGTGGGCGTCGAGCTCGACGTCATCGCCGCCGTGGTGATCGGGGGCGGCAGCCTGAGCGGCGGGGAGGGCTCGATCGGGGGCGCGCTGGTCGGCGCGCTCATCATGGCGATCTTGCGGAACGGCTGCCAGCAGATGGGCTGGGCCAACTACATGCAGGAGATCATCATCGGGGTGATCATCGTGCTGGCGGTGGCGGCGGACCGGTATCGGGCGGCGCGCGCCGCCGCGGAGTGACGCCGGCTGCCCCTATTGGCACCAGCAGCGGCTCCCGGTCCACGGCCCGCCGCCCGCGACCTTCTTCAGATCTCCCGCTGTCAGGTTGCGGATCGACTGGAGGTTGAGATGGAGCTTCTTGGCCGAGTCTTTCTTTTTCATGTCGGCACCTCCTAACGTGCGCGAAGCATACCATCCGCGCAACGGAGTACCATGGCGGGGTGAGCGGCCCGGTCGATTCCGATGACGCGCCGACGACCCTGGCGGACACCGAGGCCGACCCCGGCCGGGCGGGCAGGCCGAAGAGCACGCCGAGCCACCTCGGTGAGTTCGCGATCCTCGGCGTCATCGGCTCCGGCGGGATGGGCGTCGTGTATGCGGCGCGCGACCCCGCGCTCGACCGCAAGGTCGCCATCAAGGTGCTGCGTCACGGCGAGGTGGGATCGGATACGCGCCGCGCGCGCCTCCTCCGCGAGGCCCGGGCGATGGCCCGCCTGCGCCACCCGAACGTGGTCACGGTGCACGAGGTCGGCGAGCACGACGGCAAAGTCTTCGTCGTCATGGAGCTCGTCGAGGGGGCGACGCTCCGCGACTGGCTGCGCGAGCCGCGGCCATGGCGGGCCGTGGTCGAGCGACTCTGCCAGGCGGGTCGCGGGCTGGCGGCCGCCCATCGCGCCGGGCTCGTCCACCGCGATTTCAAGCCCGAGAACGTGTTCGTGGGGAGCGACGGACGGGTGCGCGTGGGCGATTTCGGTGTCGTCGGCGTGTCGCGCGACGCGGCCGATGCAACGGGCTCGCCCGAGGAGGACGCGACGCTCACCGCCGCGGGCGCGGTGGTGGGGACGCCGCGCTACATGTCGCCCGAGCAGCACCGCGCCGGGGACGTGGATGCGCGCGCCGATCAGTTCGCCTTCGCCGCCGTGCTGTACGAGGCCCTCTACGGCGTGCCGCCGTTCCCCGGCAAGACCATGGCCGAGCTGCGTCGTAACGTCCTCGCCGGGAACGTCGAGCCGGCCCCCGGCAACCGCGCGCCGCGCTGGCTCGAGCCCATCGTCAGGCGCGGTCTCCGGGCGGATCCCGCCGCCCGCTACCCGTCGCTCGAGCCGATGCTCGACGCGCTCGAGCGCGGGCCGTTGCTCACCGGCCGGCGCCTCGCGATCGCCGCCGGCGCCATCGCGCTCGTGGGCGTCGCCGCGTGGAGCTTCGTCCGCAGCCAGTCGGATCCGTGCCGGGACTTGGCCGCACGGCTCGCCGGCGCGTGGGATCCGGCCGTGAAGGCGGAGGTCGCGAAGGCCTTCGCCGCGAGCGGCCGCCCCTACGGCGCCGACACGTCCCGCCGCGCCGGCGACGTCCTCGACGTGTACGCCGGAGAGTGGGTCGCGGCGCGCACCGAGGCATGCCGGGCGAACGCGGGCGTGCGCGTCGCGTGCCTCGACGGAAGACTGGGGGCGCTCCGCGCGCAGACGCGCCTGTTCGCGGCGGCGGACGGCGACGTCGTGGACAAGGCGGTCCAGGCCGCCCTGGCGCTCGAGCCGATCGAGGGCTGTTCCCTGGCGCAGGGACGGCCGCGGGCGCGCACGCCCGAGGGCATCGCCCTGCAGCAGCGGCTCGACGACGCCGGGGCGCAGGTGCGCGCCGGCAAGATCGCAGCGGCGCAGGCCACGGTGGGGGCGCTCGTCGACGACGCGCGCCGGGTCGGCGACAAGGTTCTCCTGGCCGAGACGCTGCTCCATGCCGGCCGGGTCAAGGAAGAGAAGGAGGCGGCCGCGGCCGCGGCGGCGCTGGAGGAGGCGGCCGCCGTCGCCGGCGATCAGGAGAACGACCAGCTCGTCGCGGCGGCGCTGGTGCGCCTCCTGCGCGTCGTGGGCAAGGTGCAGAAGCGGTACGCCGAGGCGCGGGCGCTTCGTCCCGCGGTCGAGGCCGCGGTCCGCCGCACCAAGGACGATCGTTTCGTCATCGAGCTCATGCTGCTCACCGCGGAGATGGCGCAGCAGGAGGGGGCCCACGCCCGCGCGCTGGAGCTCGGCGAGGAGGCGGTCGCGCTCGCCGAGAAGAAGTTCGGCGCCGGCTCGCTCGAGGCGCTGCGCGCGGCGGGCGCCCGGGTGGCGATGCTCGACGAAACGGGCGACTACGAGCGGGCCGCGCGCGAGGAGGAGCGCCTCCTCGCCATGAAGGAGAAGCTGCTGGGGCCCGACAACGCCGATCTCGCCAGCAACCTCAACCTGCTGGGCGTCGAGGAATGGCGGCTCAACCGGTACGACGCCGCCCAGGCGCATTTCGAGCGGGCGTTGCGGATCATCGAGGCGACCGCGGGAACCGACTCGTTGCGCGCGGCGTCGGTGCAGGCGAACCTCGGCCTTCTCGCCATGGACCACCGCGACGCCGAGCGGGCGCTCGATCGCCTGGGGCGGGCGCTGGCGATCCAGGAGAAGGTGCTCGGGCCGGAGAACGTGACCGTGGCCGGAACGCTGAACTCCATCGGGAACGTCCACCTCAACTCGAAACGCTTCGACGACGCGCTCGCGTACCACCGGCGGGCGCTGGCCATCCGCGAGAAGCTCTTGTCCCCGACCCACGCCGATGTGGCCTTTTCGACCCAGAACATCGGCATGACCATGCTGGACATGGGGAAGCCGCGGGATGCCATTCCCTGGTTCGAGCGGACCCTCGGCATCGTCGAGCGAACGCTTCCCCGCGGACACCGCCGCACGATGATGACGATGACCGCGCTCTCCGACGCCTACGTCGACGTCGGTCGCTCCGGCGACGCGCTCGCCCTGCTCGACCGGGCGGAGAAGCTGCTCGAGGAGAAGCCCGACCCGCTGGCGCGGGCGCACCTCGACTTCTGTCTGGCGCGCGCGTTGCGCGCGGCCCGGCGGGATCCGGACCGCGCGCTGCGTCTCGCCCGCGCGGCGCGCGACAAGCTCGCCGGAGAAGGGGTCCAGGAGCGCGGCTACGTCGAGCGCATCGACCGGTTCCTGGCGGAGAAGTAGCGCCGATCGCCGGCTACGGGTACGCCAGCTCGGTTCGATCCCAGCCGCGGAGCTCCGCGCCGGCGTCGTACGTGCTCTGCGCGAACTCGAGGATCATCGCGGCGGGATCGGGCGAGCGACGCACCTCATCGTAGGGGAGGACGAACTCCTTCAGCGTGTCGCTGAAGGAGGCGGCGTCGGGGCGGACGCGCTGGCGCGGCAGCTCCGGCGGCGCCGGCACGGTGTACGAGTAGAACATCGCCTCGATCGCGCCGGTCCACGGGTCGCCCGGCCAGAACCCGAGCGAGATCACCTCCTCGTCGTAGGCGTCGCGGTCGATCATCGCCTGGGCCTGGCGGGGCGGCGCGCGGCGCCCGTTGAAGCGCGAGACGGCGAGATCGAACGCGCCCCAGAAGAAATGGACCGGGCTGCACTTGCCGCGGAAGCGCGAGCGAAACGTCTGGAACACCGGCTCGATCCGGCTGAGCGCCCGCCACAGGTCGTGCGCGTGCGCGCGGTCGTAGCTCGTATGCTCCCGGTCGTCGGTGAACGGCGTGGTGACAGGGCACTCCTGCGGCAGCGGGCCGATGTGGACGCGCACGTCCATGGCCGCCAGCTCGGCGAACAAGAGGTCGTGGAAATCGCACACCGCGTACGGCGCCAGCGCCAGGGTGCGGACGTGCCCGTCGGAGTCCGCGAGGACGACCCGGTGATCGATGAAGTCGAAATCGATCGACAGCGTGCGATCGCCGTACGGCATGGGCGAGGTCGTGAGCCCGCGCGCGGTCGGGTAGAGCGTGACGTTCCACCACTGGTTCATCTTGGGCGTGAGCGCGAGACGGATCTTCCCGACGATCTGCGTGTAGAGGAGGAGGGTCGCGTACGTGTCGCGATAGGCGGCGAGGCGGAGCTCCGGCCAGGGGCGCATCGCGAAAGCATAGCGCGACGGCTCAAGCGCCTATACGGTCTGGTGGACGTAGCGTCCCGGCGCCGCCGCCAGCGGCGGATGCGCCCGGCTGCCGAGCTCGACCGGCGCGGGACGCTCGGCGCCCGAGCGTTCGTGCAGCCACGCGGCCCAGTGCGGCCACCAGGTGCCTCTCTGCTCGCACGCGCCCGCCAGCCATTTCTGCGCGTCGTCGCCCGCCACGTCGTTCGTGAAGTAGCGGGCCTTCGCGTTCGTCGGCGGGTTGACGATCGCCTGGATGTGACCGCTGCTGCTGGCGACGAAGGTGCGCCCGCCGCCGAACAGCTGCGGCGTGCGGTAGCAGGCCTCCCACGGGGTGATGTGGTCGGTGAGCGCGCCCACCGCGTAGACGTCGGCCGCGACGCGCCCGAGGTCGATCGGGGTGCCGCAGACCTCGATCCCCGGCTTGCACAGCGAGTTGTCGACGAACAGGGCGAGGAACTCCGCGTGCAGCGCCGCCGGGAGATTGGTCGCGTCGTCGTTCCAGTAGAGGATGTCGAACGCGGGCGGCTCGCCGCCGAGGAGGTAGTTTCCGACCCAGTAGCTCCAGATGAGGTCGTTCGGCCGGAGCAGGGCGAAGGCCCGCGCCAGGTCGGCGCCGCGGAGGACGCCCCGCTTGCCCGAGCGGCGGATCGCGGCGGCGACGGTCTTCTCCGAGACGATCGTGCCGACCGTCGACGGAACGGAGGTGTCGAGCACCGTCACCAGGAAGGTCGCGGCGCTCACCCGCTCGTCCCCGAGCGCGGCCAGGTGGCCCAGCAACGTCGCCGTCGTGATGCCGCCGGCGCACGCGGCGATGACGTTGAGGCGCGGGCTGCCGGCGATCTCGCGCGCCGCGTCGGTGGCGTCGCGGAGGGCGGCGACGTACGCGCCGAGGCCCCATTCGCGCTGCGCCGGCGTGACGTTGCGCCAGCTCACCGCGAACGTCTGGAAACCCTGCGCGACGGCGTACTCGATGAGGCTCCGGCCGGGCGCCAGGTCGAGGATGTAGTACTTGTTGATCTGCGGCGGGATGAACACGAGCGGCCGCTCGCGCACCGTGGGCGTGGTGGGCCGGTACTGGAGCAGCTCGAGTACGTCGTTGCGGAACACGACCTGACCCGGCGTGACGGCCAGGTTCGCCCCCACGCGGAACGGCCGGCGATCGACCTGGGACGGCAGGCCGCCGTTGTGAACCGCGTCGGCGGCGAGGTGGCGAAGCCCCGACCACAGGCTTGCGCCGGACGTCTCCCGGGCCCGCCGCAGGGCCGCCGGATTCCCCGGAAGCCAGTTCGTGGGCGCCGCCGCGTCGGTGAGGAGCGTGAGCGCAAAGCGGCCGCGCTCCCGGCTCTTGGGATCGAGATCGAGCTCGTCGACGAGCCGATGGAGCGCATGCCGCCAGGCCAGGTAGCCCTGCATGACGCGGCGGTAGAGCGGGCTGTCGCGGAAGGCCGGGTCGGCGAACCGCCGATCCCCGGCGTCGGGCGCCCGCGGACGTGCCCGCGGCGATCTGGCCGAGCTCCCGGCCGAGCGCGGCGAGCGACCGGCCGAGGACCCTCGGCGAAAGCAGCGATCGGGCGAGGAGGCGCGCGCCGGCGGCGAGGAGCTGCGACGGATCCAGCGCCACCAGCGGGTTCATCACCATCGCGCTCACCAGCGCACGCTCCGCGGCCTGCTCGAGAAGTGCCGTCTGGATCATGTTCCACCTCAGATGAATGCGCCGAGACCGGTGATCGATCGGCCGACGATCAACGCGTTCATTTCGCGCGTGCCCTCGTAGGAATAGATCGCCTCCGCATCCGCGACGAAGCGGCCGACGTTGTGCTCGAGCAGGATGCCGTTGCCGCCGAGCAGCTCGCGCGCCCACCCGACCGTCTCGCGCATCTTCATGGTGCAGAAAGCCTTGGCGAGGGAGGCATGCTCGTCGGTCAGCCGGCCCTCGTCCTCGAGCTGCGACAGGCGGAGGCACAGACACTGCGACGCGGTGATGTTGGCGAGCATGCGCGCCAGCAGGTCCTGGACGAGCTGGAAGGAGCCGATCGGCCGGCCGAACTGCCGTCGCTCGAGGGCATACTGCGCCGCGTGCTGGTAGGCCCCGCGCGCGCACCCCACCGCCTCCCAGGCGACCGACACGCGCGTCCGCTTCAACACCTCCGCGGTGTCGCGGAACGAACGGGCCTTGTCGAGCCGGTTGGCGTCGGGGACGAGGCAGTCGGACAGGGTGATCAGCGCGTTCTGCACCACGCGCAGCGCCATCTTGTCCTCCATCTTCTTGGCGGTGAACCCGGGCGTCCCCCGCTCCACCACGAAGCCCTTGACCTGGCGGTCCACCTCGTCGCGCGCCCAGATGATCGTCCAGTCGGCGAACGTCGCGTTGCCGATCCATTTCTTGCGCCCGTTCAAGACCCAGCTGTCCCGCTCGCGGCGCGCAGTCGTCGTCAGGCCGCGCGCCGCGCCCGAGCCGACGTCCGGCTCGGTCAAACCGAAGGCGCCGATCTTGGCGAAGCTCGCCATCGACGGAAGCCAGCGCTGCTTCTGCTCCTCGGAGCCGCAGGCGTAGATCGCTCCCATCGCGAGGCCGCAATGGACGCCGACGAACGTGGCGATGGACGGGTCGACGGTCGCCAGCTCCATCATGACGAATCCGGCGACGGTGCTGCTCCGCCCGGCGCAGCCATAGCCGCGGTACCCGAGCCCGCCGATCCCCAGCGCGGCCAGCCGCGGCACCAGCTCGAACGGAAACTCCGCGCGCCGCCAGTAGGTGGTGATGATGGGCGCCACATGCTCGCGCGCACACGCGCGCACCCGCGCGACGAGCTCCTGGTCGCGCGCGTCGAGCGTCGACGCGATGTCGTAGAAATCGCCCGCCTGGGCGCCCGGGGACGGGGAAGATAGCGCGGACATCATTTCTTCAGCTCGGGCGGCAGCTCGATGTCGCGCTTGAGGATCTTGCCGGTCGCCGTCTTGGGCAGCTGGTCGACGAACCAGACGTGCCGGGGGTACTTGTAGGCGGCGAGCTGACCCTTGACGTACTCGCGCAGCTCCTCCGGGGTCGCGGCGGTGCCCGGCGTCGCGACGACGGCGGCGCAGATCTCCTCGCCCAGCTCCGGGTGCGGTATGCCGATGACCGCCGCCTCGCGGACGCACGGGTGCTGGTAGAGCACTTCCTCGACCTCCCGCGGGTAGACGTTGAAGCCCCCGCGGATGATCATGTCCTTCTTGCGGTCGACGATGAAAAAGTAGCCATCCTCGTCGACGCGGGCGAGGTCGCCGGTGCGGAACCAGCCGTCGGGCGAGATGGCCTCGGCGGTGGCGTCGGGGCGCCCCCAGTAGCCCTTCATCACGTTGTGGCCGCGGATGACGATCTCGCCGACCACGCCGGGACCGAGCTCGGCGCCGCCGGGGTCGACCACCCTCATCTCCACGCCCTCGATGGGGATGCCGATCGAGCCCGGCTTGCGCTCGCGATCGGCGCGGTTGAACGACGCGACCGGAGAAGTCTCGGACAGCCCGTAGCCCTCGAGGACGGGACAGCCGAACGCGGCCTCGAACCCGCGCAGCACCTCGACTGGGAGGGACGCGCCGCCGGACACGCACAGGCGGAGGGTGGAATGGTCGAAGCGGTCGCGCTCGGGATAGTTGAGCAACGCGCCGATCATCGTGGGGACGCCCTGGAACAGCGTGACGCGATCCGCGGCGATGACCGCGAGGGCCTTGCCGGCGTCGAACCGCGGGACGAGGGTCAGCATGCCGCCGGCGCCGATGGTGGCGTTGAGCCCGCAGGTCTGGCCGAACGAATGGAACAGCGGCAGGACGCCGAGGACGACCGATTGGTCGTCCGTGCCGAACAGGCGCCGCGACATCTCGGCGTTGCGTCCCAGACTGGCGTGCGTGAGCTCCGCGCCCTTGGGCTTCCCGGTCGTCCCCGACGTGTAGAGGAGCACGGCGGTATCCGCGCCATCGCGGTCGACCGGCACGGCGATCGGCTCGGCCTCGGCCGTCATCCGGTCGAGCTCGCCCGGGCCGACGAGCAGGCAGGCCGCGCCCGCGTCGGCCGCGCCCGCCTCGGCTTCCGCGAACCCCCGCCAGGCGCACAGCAGCCGGGCGCCCGAGTCTTGCAGGTAGTAGGCGACCTCGCGCCGCTTGAACAGCACGTTCATGGGCACGACCACCCCCCCGGCGCGGAGCACGCCGTAATAGATGACGGCGAACTCCGGCACGTTGGGGAGCATGAGCCCCACGCGGTCGCCGGGCATGACCCCGAGCTCGCGCAGGCGGCCCGCCATCCGCGCGGTGGCGGCGTCGAGGTCCGCGTAGCTCACCCGGACGTCGTCGAGCTTCACGGCGGTGCGATCGGGCTGCCGCCGCGCGGTTGCAATCAATGGGAGCATCAGATTGGCGTTCATGATTCAACCTCCTCTCTTCGCCGTTCACGATCGCAGCCGCCTTTGTCCGGACTTTCTTCGCCGCGTTACCGACTTGTTTCAGGTCGCTGCAACAATCGGTCACAAGCCGGTCGAAGTGCGGAAACGGGGTCGGGCGACGCTGGCGCCATGACGACGACGGGATCGGGCCTCCCACTTGCGACCGCCGTCGTCTTGTCTCAATCTGGTCGACCGACGACCCGGACGATCGCGATGACGCAGCACGGAAACCCACTCGGCGACGGGCCGCTGCCGCTCCAGGCGGGCCTGCTCGACAACCTCGATCAGGGCGTGTCGATCTTCGACGGAGAGCTGCGCCTGGTCGCGTGGAACCGCCGCTTCGTCGAGCTCTTGGGGATGCCCCCGGGGCTGGCGCGCGCCGGCTGCCCCTTCGCAGATCTGGTCCGGTATCTGGCCGAGCGCGGCGAATTCGGCCCCGGCGACGTGGAGGAGATCGTCGCGGCTCGGGTCCGCGCCGCCGAGCGGTGCGGGCGGTTTTACGCCGAGCGCACGACGCTGGGCGGCCGCAGCCTGGCCGCGCAGACCAATCCGCTGGCCGCGGGGGGGTTCGTCACCGTCTATACCGACATCACCGAGCGCACGCTCGCCGAGACGCTCACGCCCAAGCGCAGCGACGAGCTGGAGGCGCGCGTCAACCAGCGCACCCGCGAGCTGCGCGCGGCGAACGAGCAGCTGCGCGAGAACATCCGGCGGCTCGAGGAGGCGTCGGCCGCGCGGGCGACGAGCGAGGCGCGCCTGCGCCTCATCACCGACGCCATCCCCGCGGCCATCGCGTACGTCGACGATCGGCTCACCCTCCGCTTCGCCAACCGGCGCTGCGCGGAGCTGTTCCAGAAGACGAGCGACCAGATCATCGGGCAGAGCATCCCCGAGATCTTCGGCGGCCCCCTTCCGACCAGCCTGTCGGAGCACATCGACGAGGCGTTCCGCGGAAGCCCGGTGACCTTCGAGCACACGTATCGCACCGCCGACGGCCGGAACGTCATCACGCGGAACATGCTCATCCCCGAATTCGCCGACGGCGGAACGGTGCTCGGGTTGTTCGTCCTCTCGCTCGACGTCACCGAGGAAAAGCTGTCGGAGCGGGCGCTGAACGAGGCGCAGAAGATGTCCGCGATCGGCCAGCTCGCCGGCGGGCTGGCGCACGACTTCAACAACCTGCTCACGGTCATCGTCGGCAACATGAGCTCCCTGCGCGAGCGCATCGACGCGCCGCTGGTGGGCGAATACCTGGAGCCCGCCGTGCGCGCGAGCTATCGCGGCGTCGACATCACCCGGCGCCTGCTGGCCTTCGCCCGGCAGCAGTCGCTGGAGCCCGCGCCGGTCGACGTCGCGAGCCTGATCGCCGGCACGGCGCAGCTGCTGCGCCGGTCGCTGCCCGCCAGCATCGCGATCCGCTGCGCGGCGGAGACGGCGGGATGGAACGCCCTGGCCGATTCGGCCCAGCTCGAAAACGCCATCATCAACCTGGCGCTCAACGCGCGGGACGCGATGCTCGAGGGAGGGGTCCTGAGCTTCCACACCTCGTACGAGCACGTGGGCGAGGACGACGAAGCCAGGGGGGCGCTGTCGCCCGGCGATTACGTGAAGATCGCGGTCGTCGACACCGGCGCGGGGATCGAGCCCGAAGTCCAGTCCCGCATCCTCGAGCCGTTCTTCACCACCAAGCCGTTCGGGTCGGGCAGCGGACTGGGCCTCAGCATGGTGTTCGGCTTCGTCCGCCAATCCGGCGGCGACATCCGCATCGACAGCGAGGTGGGGCGAGGCACACGGGTGAGCCTGTTCCTCCCCCGCGCCGAGGGGAGCGCCCCGGTCGACGTCGCGTCGGACTTCGTCCCGGCCGCCGCGGGCGACGGCCGCCTGGTCCTCCTCGTGGAGGACCATGAGGACGTGCGCCAGGCGGTCCGGCGGCAGCTCCTCGAGCTGGGTTATCAGGTCCTGGAAGCGCGCGACGGCGAGGACGCGCAGTCGCTGCTGTCGGTGCCGGACCTTTCGGTGCTGGTTTCGGATATCATCATGTCCGGGAGCGTGAATGGGCTCGCATTGGCGGATCAGGCCCGCCGGCTCGTTCCCGGAATCAAGATCGTGCTCATCAGCGGATTCGCCCAATTCTTGTCGAGCGGATACGACTGGTTCGATGAGAAACTCGTCCTGCGCAAGCCGTTCGGCAAGGCCGAGCTGGCGCGGGCCCTGTCGAGGGCGCAGCCATGACGTCCCCCCGCAAGCTCGTCGTCGTGGTCGAGGATGACGAGGAGGTGGCGCAGCTCATCGTCAAGACGCTGCGATCCTTTCAGTTCGACGTGGTTCACGTGACGCGCGGCGCGGATCTGATGAAGAGCGTCAAGGCGTCCCGGCCGGCCGCCTGCGTCATCGACCTCGGCCTCCCCGACTGCGACGGGCTGGACCTGATCAAGAAGCTCGAGGACAGCGGCATCGCCATCCTCGCCGTCACCGGCCGGGGGGACGTCGCCGACCGCATCGTGGGGCTGGAGATCGGCGCGGACGATTACATCGTCAAGCCGTTCGAGCCGCGCGAGCTGGTCGCGCGGGTCAACAGCGTGCTCCGGCGGATGGGCCGGGCCGCCGAGCCGCACGCGGTCGCCAGCTTTTCCGGGTGGAGCTTCGACGTCGACGCGTTCTCGCTGACCTCGCCCGCGGGCCAGCGCATCCGCCTCAGCCGGGCCGAGGCGCAGGTGCTCGAGCTGTTCGTCCGCTCCCCCAACCGAGTGCTCACGCGCGAGCATTTGCTCGATGCGTGCGGCACCGCCGAGGACGCATTCGATCGCAGCATCGACGTCCGGATCTCGCGGCTGCGGCAGAAGCTCGGGGATGATCCCAAAAACCCGCGGATCATCCGCACCATCTACGGTTCGGGATACCTGTTCGCCGGCCCCGTCGAATGGAGCAAGGCCGGTTGATGGCCGGAGGGAAGGGCATGGCCAGTCACGGCGGCGGCCCCTACGAGACGGGCCTCGACAGGAACGCGGCGAACTACGCTCCGCTGACCCCGCTGACGTTCATCGAGCGGGCGGCGTCGGTCTTCCCCGATCGCACGGCGATCGTGCACGGGGCGATCCGTCGCTCGTGGAGCGAGACCTACGCGCGCTGCCGGAGGCTGGCGTCGGCCTTGACCAAGGTCGGCATCGGGCCCGGCGACACCGTGGCGGTCATGGGGGCGAACACGCCGGAGACGTTCGAGGCGCATTTCGGGGTCCCGATCACCGGAGCCGTGCTGAACGCCATCAACGTCCGCCTCGATCCGGCGACCGTGGCGTTCATCCTCGCGCACTGCGAGGCCAAGGTCTTGCTGACCGACCGCGAGCTGTCGCGGACGATCGCGCCGGCGCTCGCGTCGCTCGAGCGGCGTCCCCTGGTGATCGACATCGTCGACGACAGCGTCGAGGGCGGGGAGCTCCTGGGGGCGATGGATTACGAGGCGTTCCTGGCCACCGGAGATCCGCACTTCCCCTGGCGGGGGCCCGCCGACGAGTGGCAGGCGATCGCGCTGAACTACACCTCGGGCACGACCGGTCACCCCAAGGGCGTCGTCTACCACCACCGGGGCGCCTATCTAACGGCCGTCTCCAACGTCCTCATGTGGGACATGCCGGCGAATCCCATCTTCCTGTGGACGCTGCCGATGTTTCATTGCAACGGCTGGTGCTTCCCGTGGACGCTGGCGCTCCTCGCCGGCACCAGCGTGTGTCTGCGCGCGGTCCGCGTCGAGCCGATCTTCGATCTGATCAAGGCCGAGAAGGTCACGCATCTGTGCGGCGCCCCGATCGTCCTCGGCACCATGGGCAAGGCGTCCGTCGAGCTTACGGAGGGTCTGCCGCCGGGGGTCAAGGTGTTGACCGGCGGTGCCCCGCCGCCTCCGTCGGTGATCGAGCGCATGGAGCAGATGGGCTTCGAGGTCACCCACGGCTACGGGCTCACCGAGTCGTACGGGCCGGCGCTGGTCTGCACCTGGCCAGGGGGCGACGACTCGGACGACATGCCGCTCGCGGAGAGGGCCCGGCTGAAGGCTCGCCAGGGCACCCGCGTGCCCATGCTCGACGAGATGATGGTGGCCGACCCCGAGACGCTGCGCCCCGTGGCGAGGGACGGCGAAACGCTGGGCGAGGTCTTCCTGCGCGGCAACACCGTCATGAAGGGTTATTTCAAGAATCCGACCGGCACCGAGGAGTGTTTCGCCGGCGGCTGGTTCCATACGGGCGATCTCGCGGTCTGGCACCCGGACGGGTGCGTCGAGATCAAGGATCGGTCCAAGGACGTCATCATCTCGGGCGGCGAGAAGATCTCCAGCCTGGAGGTCGAATCGGTCCTGTACCGCCATCCCGCCGTGCTCGAGGCGGCGGTCGTGGCCCGGCCGGACCCGAAGTGGGGCGAGAGCGCTTGCGCCTTCATCGCCCTGGAAGCGGACGTCGAGATCGACGAGCGCGATGTCATCTCGTTCTGCCGGCGGCACCTGGCGCATTACAAGGTCCCGAAGAGCATCGTCTTCGGACCCCTGCCCAAGACGCCGACGGGGAAGATCCTGAAGAACGTGCTGCGGCAGCGGGCGAAAGCGCTCGCGCTGCTGGTGTAGCCGCAGCCGATGTAGGACGACGCCCACACGACCTTGGCATCGTGCCTGCAACGCGCGGATGCGTGCGCCGCGAGCCGTTTCGGCTGTTCTTTCTCCTCGGCAAGCTCGTGCGCGCATGAGGTCGTTGTCGCTCCCCCACGAGCACGGCGCGTACCTGACGCTCGTCGGCGGCGGGGTCGCCGCCGCGCTGCAGGCGCCGCGGCCGCTCGCCGCGGTGGGCTTCGGCGTCGTGCTCGCGGCGGCGTTCTTCGCGCGCGAGCCGCTGGTCAAGCGCGCCCGCTGGGACGATGCGTTTCTCGTCCTCCTGGCCGTCGCGGCGGCGGTCGGCGCGGCCATGGCGGAGTGGCCGTGGGGATCTGTCGCCGCGGCGGGCGCGGCCGCCATCGTGGGCGGATTCCTCGCGGCCCGACGGGCGCGGCAGCACCGAGCACCCTGGTTCGAATGGGTCGGGATGGCGGCACTCGGGGGCGCCGCCGGGCTGGAGGCGGCGGCGGGCGGCGCCGCCTGGCCGCGCGCGACGGCGCTCGGCCTCCTCCTCGCCGCGCACGTCGGCGTCGCGGTGCCCCTCGTCCGAACGCAGCTACGCAGGCGCGAACGGGCCCAGGCCGCGCGCGCGGACGCCGTCGCGTTCGGCGTGCTCGGCGCATCCGCCGCCGCCGTCGCCGTCGCCGGCTTCCCGGCGATCGCGATCGCTTTTCTGCCGCGGACCGCCCACCTGACCTGGCGTCGGCTCGCCGGCGTGCGTCCTGCCCGCCCTGCCGTCGTCGGCGTCCGCGAGGTCGTCTTGCTCTCGTGCGCCGTCGCGCTCGCGATGACGACGTGACGCGGACGCAAATTCTGCGCGCCGCCGCCCTGGGAACGCACGGAATGCGCGACCTGCTACGCTCGAGGCTCCAACATGGCGCTGCGCTGGCTGCTGTTCGACTGGGGCGACACGTTGATGCTCGAAGAGGGAGGGCCGGCCGACGTCCCCATGGCCCTGTGGCCCGAGGTGCGCGCCGTCGACGGCGCGGCCGCGGTGCTCGAGGCGCTGTCCCGCCGCCACCGCATCGGCGTGTGCACCAATGCCACGGTCTCCGATCGGGCGATGATCGACCGGGCCCTGGAACGGGCGGGGCTCGCCCCGTTCGTGTCCGAGGTGTTCTGCTATCGCGAGCTGGGGAGGAAGAAGGCGGAGCCGGCGTTCTGGGACGCGGTCGTGGCGCGGCTCGACGCGCGCCGCGACGAGCTCATCATGATCGGCGACGACCTGGCGCAGGATGTCCTCGCCCCGCTCGCCTCGGGTCTCGCCGCCGTGTGGTTCAACTGGAAGCGCGCGCCCGTGCCGCCCGGGTTGGACGTGCCGATCATCGAGCGGCTGAGCGAGCTGCCCGTGCTGCTGGCGTAGCTCCTATACGAAGCGGCGGACGAACCCGAGCGCCGTGTCGGCGACCTGGCGCCACCCGCTGTCGATCGTCAGCGCGTGGCCGCGGTTGGCGATCTCGACGATCTCCGTCACGCTCTTGTTCCGCTCCTGGCGCTTGAACGACGCGTTGGCGATCGACCACGGGACCGTGTGGTCCTTCTCGCCCGAGATGATGAGGAGCGGCCCGCGCTCCGGGTTCTCGGTGTCGACCTTCGCCTCCGTCCACGGATTGAGGTTGGCGGTCGCGGCCTGGAACAGCGGTGCGCCCGACGCCGGCACGGCGAACGTCTTGTAGAGCTCGTGCGCCTCCTCCTCGCTCACGGCGTTGGCGAAGCCGAAGCGGAACTGGTCGTACGTGAGCGGGATCGCGCGGTTGCGGTTGGCGGGGTTCTTCAGGACCGGCCAAGCCGACTTCAGCGCCGACAGGGGGAGGGGAAGCACGCCGCGGAAGGGGGCGGGGTCGATGGCCACCGTCGCCGCCGACCGTCCGCGCCCGGCGAGGATCTGCGCCAGCAGGCCGCCGAACGAGTGGCCGATGATCGCAGGCTTCTTCTTCAACCCGAGGACGATCTTGGCGAAGTGATCGGCCACCTGCCCGATGGTCTTGTGGGCGAGGACCTCGGGTTTCGCGTTGGCCTCCGCCACGGTCTCCGGATCGTCCGGCCAGCCCGGCGTGAGCGCGGTGTAGCCGGCCTCCTCGAACACCTTGGCCCAGCGGTCCCAGCTGCTCGGCAGGAGCCACAGGCCGTGGACGAACACCACCGGTTGCCGCCCCGTCGCGTTCGCGCGCTCGACCTCTTTCGCCTCGTGCTCGGTGATGGTCGTCGCGGCAGTCGTATCTGTCTTGGCATCCTTGGCTGTGGGAGTGGTCATCGTCATCCTCCGGTGCGACCACGCGGTGGCCGCGGACAGTGAATGCGCCGCCACAAGCCTGCGTCCCGATCGAACGAAGTCAAGGGACAAGTCGACGCCCGTGACATACTTCGAGCGAGCGGAGGTGCACCATGCGTTTCGAGCCGACGCCCGGCGGGTCGACCTACGTGAAGCCGCAGGAGCTCGACTGGACGGCGACCCAGTTCGAGGGCATCTCGATCAAGGTGCTCTACGAGGATCACGACAAGGGCGAGATGACGTGCCTCCTGCGCTGGGCGCCGGGGGCGAAGCTGCCCATGCACCGCCACCCGGAGATCGAGCAGACCTGGGTGCTGGAGGGCTCGTTCTCGGACCATGACGGGGTGGCGCGCGCGGGCGAGTTCGTGTGGCGCACGGCAGGATCGATCCACGAGACGCGCAGCGACGAGGGCGCGGTTATCCTCGCCATCTACCGCAAGCCCAACGTGTTCGTGAAGGGCAGCGGGTTCCGGCGGGGCTAGCTCTAGCTCACGTCACGCGCTTTTCGATCTTCGCAAGTCGCGCCGCCTCGCGCACCGCTTTCTGGAGCGCCGTTTCGTGCAGGTGGTGGAGCACCATCCGTCCCGTCGCCGGTTCAGCGCAAGGCCGCGACGCTGGGAAGAGGTACTGCCACGCCAGGCTCGTGGCCGCCTGCGGCATCTTGGCATGCAACGCGAACGGAAGGTCGACAGCGCCCCGTCCTTCCGCCAGCTCAGCTCGGTGTCGTTGTGTCACCACTTCGATCTGGGCTCGCACGCCGTCATGGGCCCGCGCTGGCAGAAGTGCTGCGCGGTCAAGGGCTCCTTTCCCCCTGCGCACCATGAGCTGCCGGCGTTCGAGATCGACGTCCTTGACTCGAACCGCCAGAGACTCGAGCAGGCGGAGCCCGCTTCCATACAAGAGCTCGCCGATGAGCCGGAACGGCGGTTCCAGCCGGTCGAGGACGGCGAGCACCTCGGGGCGCGACAGAACCGTGGGGAGGTGCGCCGGCCGGCGGGCTCGTTCCAGCCCTTCCAGATCCGGCATGTTCAACTCGAGGACGCGCCGGTAGAGGAAGACCAGCGCGCAAAGCGCCTGGTTCTGAGTGGAGGCCGAGGCCCGGCGTTTCACTGCGAGGTAGTTGAGAAACGTCGTTGCCTCCACCGCCCCCATCTCTCGGGGATGGCGGCCGTTGTGGAACCGGATGAGCTCGCGGATCTAGTAGACGTATGCTTCCTCCGTGCGCGGCGAGTAGTGCAAGCGCCGCAACTTGGTCCGCACCGCTTCGATGAGCGTCATCGGGGTTCTCCTGTGCCGTGATTTCGCGGGGTATGGGCGATTTATCGACGCGAGCCGTCGAAAGTTTCCGCGCATGACGCCCGTTCTGGCCAGCTCGTGCCCGAACCAGGCCATCCGAGCGGGCTAGGGCCGAATCCCCCGAACCCTTGTCCCACGACCTCGCGTGCGACCGCATGCGACCAGAAGTGGCGGCTGTCTATTATCGGAAACCCGCGGATACGCAGCGGACGCCTAGAGACGGGAATACGTAGATACGCAGCACAGCGGCTGTATAATAAGATGTTAGGCGGCACTGCGACTCCACCGTGCGATGAGGGACAAATGCATCTGACCACTCGAATCATCGCCTTGCTCCTTTTGCTCCTTGTGGCGCTGCTTACTGCCGCTCAACAACCAGTTCAGGGCTCTTCTCCGCGCAGTCTCGCCCCCGGCGAAACCCTCACATTTAAACAGTTGAAGATTGCTGTGCTCTCAGCCTCGGTGGATTCCAGCGCCGGCGGCTCGTCCGGAGTCGCTCGAATCCGGCTCGAAGAGGGTGGGGCAACGCAAGAAGTAACGGTGCAGGAACGCGTGTCCCTCAATTGGCACGGCTATCACGTCGCGATCGCCGCCGTTCACAGAGCGGTCGGGGTCGGAGGCGTCCGGGTCGACCTTGACGTAGCGAGGGTGGCAGACTTGCCGCAGTGCAAGGGTAAGCCAATCGGGGAGGACCAACCCTGGCCTTGCCATTAAGATCACTTGGCGGGAGTTCCGCCGGCGGCGTCCGCCTAACACGCGGCTGAAGCTGGCGGCGCCCGGTCTCTGGGGTAGCATTCCATTTGTGGAGACCACAACACGGCGCCGCAGCTTAGGCGCAGTCCGTTAGACGGCATTCAAGATGATTGATCGCGAGTCTCGTACGAGGCTCACGGAACTGATGCGGCAACTGGCTGCCGGCGTGATCACGAACGACCAGTTCGAGCGGTCGGTGCCGAGAAGATCTGTCGATTCGGCCATCCGAGCAATATATGAGAACGGCACTTGGTTCCTGTACGACGACCTTCACGAGCACTGGCTGACCGGGAAGTACCGTCTGAAGGCCAAGGGTCGGCGCGAAGTCGCCCGTTGGGTGCTCTTTTGCAGACAGACCTGGAGTACGAGTGGCCCCAGCTTGGCAGGTTTGCGTCGCTCGGCCTCTTCCTTCTCAGCGTCGCTACTCTGGGTCTTGCCGGGTTACTGTATCGGCGTTGGCAACGGAGAAAGGGCGATATCGATGTCTGGCCATTCATCCGAGAATCAGACTTTGACAAAGCAAGGAAGCATCCGAACTACCTGGCTGGTGCCGTCTAACCCGCGGCTGCAGCGGACTCGCTCCGCTCCGCTGCGCTCGCCGCTGAGCCGCAAGCCGTTAGCCGGCTCGGGGGTGAGTCGCCGCTGTTGCGGAAGTATGGGTTATGGACCATACTTGTGCATGACGTGCCTACCATCGTGGAAGGCGACTTCGAGTGGGACTCGGCCAAGGCCGAGTCGAACATCAGGAAGCACGGTGTGTCCTTCTTCGAGGCGGCAACCGTGTTCGCGGATCCGTTCGCCGTCTACCTCGACGACGGTTCGGACATCGGCACCTTGGTCGTCATCGGTACGTCTCTTCGTGAACGTGTTCTGTATGTCGTCCACGTTCAGAGAGCTACCCGAGATCGGATCATCAGCGCTCGTCCGGCCGAACAGGGTGAGCGAGCTGTGTATGAAAGTGGAGGGACGTCATGAGTCACGCACCGAAGAAACGAGCTAAGTCCGAGGGCGATCCCGTGCGCGTGCTCGGTCGCGGACTCCGTGCGAAGCGTGGGGTGCGTCTCACCTTGCGAGGTATTCGCGAGGCCACGGGACGGACGCAGGTCGAGGTAAAGGAGGCGTCGAAAATCGACCAGGCGGACATCTCTCGTCTGGAAGCTCGATCAGACTTCGATGACTGCCAGGTGGCCACGCTTCAGCGTTACGTCGCGGCTCTCGGAGGCCGGCTAGACTTGGTCGCTGTATTCGGAGACAAGAAGATCACATTAACGGGCGTCGAGGAGACTGGCGATTCGCCGGCTAACAAGCCGTTGCAGCGGACGCGCCCCGGAGCTACGCTCCGGGCACGCCGCTGAACGGCAGGCCGTTAGCCGTCGTCACCATCGATCGAGGAGACTCCGTGCAACAAATGCCCACTCCGGTCGACTCCGTCGAGTTCCTAGTCCTCGTGGATAACAGTCTCGACAGCCTCTCCAGCGTTCCCAAGCACGTGTCGCTCGAATGGCCACGCCTGATGCGTCATGGAATGACGGAGCTTTCCGGCGAAGGGCAATGCTGTGCAAACCACGGACTATCGCTTGTGGTCACGGCCCGAAGAGGTGGCGTCTCGCACGCGCTGATGTTCGATGCAGGGCCGGAGAATTATGTTCTGGAACGCAATGCACCGCGGCTCGGGGTCGACTTTTCGACGATTGAGGGAATCGTTCTTTCTCATGGCCATTGGGACCACGCGGGCGGACTCCCTGCCGCCATTCGTTCCACTGTTTCTGTTGACGGTGGTCGCCCGATTCCAGTGTTCGTCCATCCGGAAATGTTTCGTCAGCGTGCACTAACGCTACCTTCAGGAATCATTCTTCCGATCAAGGCGATTCCCAGTCCCACCGAGTTGATGGACTTGGGTGCACGAGTAATAAGTTCCGTGCAGCCACAACTGATCCTTGAGGATTACTTCTGGATCAGCGGAGAGATTCCGCGCGTCACCTCTTATGAGCACGGTTTTCCGGGCCACTTGCGCCGATCGGAAGACGGATCGTCCTGGGAGGCTGATCCTCTCATTATCGATGAACGATTTCTTGCCGTTGACGTCCGAGGCAAGGGCGTTGTTGTGTTCACTGCTTGCTCACATGCCGGCGTTGTAAACGTGTTGCGACATGCTTGCGACATGTTGTCACCACGGCCGCTTCACGCCGTAGCCGGGGGTTTTCATCTTTCAGCTGCAAACGAGCGAATCATTCCAGAGACGGTGGCGGACCTCGGTTCGTTCGGATTAACGGTGATCGCTCCGGGTCACTGCACCGGCTGGCGGGCGACGAACGCCTTGGTCAGAAAATTCGGCGAAGACGTCGTGACACCTTCTGCGGTGGGGAAGACCTATGTTATTTGAGTCACTTGGAGTAGCGACTCCGACGGCTAACCCCGCGTTGCAGCGGACGGCGCTTGCGCGCCGCCGCTGAACGCGAGATCGTTAGACGCCAAGCAGACATCATGACAGTCACGCGGATGGACAACGTCGGCATCGTAGTGGAAGACATCGATGCCGCAGTTGAGTTCTTCACCGAACTCGGCCTTATCCTCGAAGGCCGCATGCCCATCGAAGGCGAATGGGCCGGCCGCGTCACCGGAGTGCGCGGCCAGCGCGTCGAGATCGCCATGATGCGCACCCCCGACGGCCACAGCCGCATCGAGCTCTCGCGCTTCGACGCCCCCGCCATCGCGTCCGATCACCGCACAGCCCCCGTGAACTCGTTGGGATACCTGCGCGCCATGTTCACAGTCGAGAACATCGACGACACCCTCGCCCGGCTCGGCAAGCTCGGTGCGACGGTGGTCGACGAAGTCGTCAATTACGGAGACATCTACCGGCTCTGCTACATCCGGGGTCCCGAAGGAATCCTCATCGGGCTCGCCCAACAGCTCGGGCAGCAGACTTCCCGAGAGAATCCCATGGAGCGTAAGCGTTGAGAACTCAGGCATTGGCGTCTAACAACCGGTTGCAGCGGACGGTCCGCTCCGCGGCCCGCCGCTGAACCGGAGCGTTAGACGGACAACGATGCACGGCGTACCAGCGAACCTTCCTCTCACGCCCTTCGTGGGCTTGGAGTTCAACCAAGTGGCGTTAGGCCGGTACCAGACGCAGTTCCACTGTTCCGGCGCCGGAAGCATCTTTGTGGAGGGCCGCTGGGAACTCCGAACCGCCGCAGGCGAGCTCGTCGACGCGCAAGTGGACCACGACAAGCGGGACGCCTACCGCCTTCACACCGTCCTCGACGTTCCCATCACCGCGTTCGAGATCCGATCCTCCCCGCTCCTTCACCATCGTCTTCGAGAATGGTCACCGACTATCGGTGTTCGACGACGACGCACGGTACGAGGCTTTCTCCATCCACGTCGATGGTCAGCCACCGCTGTTCGTGTAGCCGTCTAACCCGCCGTTGCAGCGGACGGGTGCGTCGGTCGCCCTGCGGGCTCCCTCTCGCGCCCGCCGCCGAACGGCAGTATCGTTGGGCAGTGAGGGAGGAGACCAGGATGGATGAGGACCTTGAAGGGATGGATCGTGAGCAGCTCATCAGCGAAATCAGGAAACTGCGAGCTGGCATACGGGAACATCGCGACAGCACCGGACATAAACTCTGTTGGCACCATCCACGGCTTTGGGGCCTCTTACCGGAAAAGACAGATCCCATTCCGGTTGTGCCAGAGTGGCCCGAGTTCATTCGGGGCTGCGTTCGGTACCGTCAGTCTCTCGACGAACAGGCACATCACGCGCCACGGAGCAAGGATCCCTACCGTGACTGAGCTCCTGCCCAACAGGGCGTTGCAGCGGATGATCGCCCTTCCTCGCTGCACTCGGGCGGGCGCCCGCCGCCGAACGGCAGTATCGTTAGACGCCCATAGAGTGGCGGTGCTGGAGGACGGGATATGCCCGTGAAACGCCAGCTGGTCTTCGTTCAAGGAGGTGGCGAGGGCACCCATGACGAATGGGATGACAAGCTTGTCGAGAGCCTCCGACGGGAACTTGGCAGGATTACGAGATCCACTATCCCCGAATGCCGAGCGAAGATGACCCGAGCTATCCCCCGTGGAAGACAACGCTTGAGAAAGTGTTCGGGACGCTACAAGATGGCGCAATTCTCGTCGGTCACTCGGTAGGCGGAACGATTCTCCTCAAAGTGCTCGCGGAGCAATCCTCGGCCCGGGGGTTCGGCGCGATCTTCTTGATCGCGGCACCTTTCGTGGGCGACGGCGGCTGGTCAGCCGATGATCTGCAGTTCCCGCCCGACCTTGGTGCGCGCCTTCCTAAAGGCGTCCCTATCCATTTCTATCACGGGCTTGAGGATGAAGTCGCGCCACCATCGCATATCGAGCTCTACGCACGCGCGGTTCCGCAAGCTCGCGTCCATCGCCTACCGGGCCGCGACCACCAGCTCAATAATGATCTGAGGGAGGTCGCAGCGGCGGTATTGTCGCTTGAAGCACGCCGCTAAGGCGAGGGATCTTGGTGGGGACCCGAACCTATTCAGGGGTTCTTGACCCCAACGGGCGTCTAACGGCCGATGAAGCTGACGGTCGCCTTCGGCGCCCGCAGCCTATCGGCGAGGCGTTGGCGGACGGGGGCGACAGAGCTGTTCAGAAATCCACACACCAAAACCTGCCATCCTTCCTGCCTGGAAATCTCGATCGAGTTTCCTACGCTCCGCTGAGGTCGCCGACCACTGAAGAATTCCTCTCAGTGTCCGCGCCTCCAATGCGTCGCAGTGTCGATTCTCGTAGTACTCTTTCGTAGCATCCGTGTGATCCTCTGAACGCAGTCTCCACCCCTCGAAAGGGGCACGCCATGTCGAAGGTTGTCGCAATCATGTCCATGTCGCTCGACGGCTACGTCGCCGACCTCAACGATGGCGTGGCCGAAGTGTTCGACTGGTACTTCACCTCGGGGGACGTCGAAATCCACACCGGAGGGTCGGACCCCATGACGTTCAAGGTGTCCGGGCCGAGCGCCGAGCACCTTCGCGGTCTCACGTCCGGACTTGGTGCCGTGCTCACCGGCCGACGCACCTTCGACGTCGCCCAAGGCTGGGGCGGAAACCACGCTTGGGGACCAGCATTCGTACTTACCCACCACATCCCCGCCGGATGGCCGCGACCCAACTCGACTGTACACTTCGTCACCGACGGCATCGAAAGCGCCGTGAACCAAGCCAAAGCCGCCGCCGCCGGGAAGTCCGTTGGGGTCCACGGCGCCGACACCATCCAGCAGTGCCTGAGTGCTGGCCTCCTCGACGAAATCCACGTCGACATCGCGGCGGTTCTTCTTGGCTCCGGAGTTCGACTCTTTGACCACCTCGCCGGCACGCCAGCCGTCCTTGGCAACCCGACGGTGATCCCGGGCGTCGGCGTTACACACCTGCGCTACCCAGTACGCAAGGCGTAGTCCTACCCCACACCTTTCTCGCCCCGGCGGTGAGCTTTGTCTCGATGAGACGTTCACGCGCGAGGGCGCCAACGACGTGTCCACAAGTAGCGCGCCGCCCAACCCGCCGTTGCAGCGGACGAACGCGTCGGTCGCTACGCTCCCTCTCGCGTTCGCCGCTGAACGCCCTTATCGTTGGGCGGACGAGGAGCACGGGATGTCCAGGCGCTTGGACTTGATTCAATTCGGTAGCCTGGGCTCCGAGCACTTCAAGGCGTTCCCTGTCTGGGTGTCGTGCCACTCGGTGGATTTCGATGAAGAGTGGTTCGATGAGACCGACGAAGAGACCTTCCGGCCGTGGACCGGGTCGCTCCCGGTGAAATCCGGCAGATGGAATGTTCCTTGTTCGCTCGGCAATGGCACTTCGGGATGGCAGCATACTGTCGGGGTTCGTCACGCCTCAGGCAGCGGGCGAGGCGTTGAACCTCGGTGTGGTACAGCCACACGTCTTTCTCCCGGACGGGACAATGTTCGGCTTTGGTTCGGCTTCCGAGCGTGTGACGAAACGGCACGTGCGGGCTTCTACGCCGCGCTCAGGACGCAACCTGCACAGGTCTTCCCGGCGCGTTTTGCTGCCGAGGACCACTTGCGAGGCCGCACGCCCGTGACGCAGCCCCCCGGCCGCCGGCGACGGGCGCGGGCCCGGACGTCGGCCCCCGGCCACCGCCCCTCCCTCATGGCCCGAACGGGGCACGAGCCGACGATGCCCTGCCGAGCTACGACCACCGCAACGGCACCGAGCCATTCCTCCGCCAGCCGCGCTCGACGCGCACGCGCCACAGTCGCTCCGCGCCGGGGTGGGCGCCGACCTCCGCGCCGGACCAGATGATCTCGGTCGTGCCCGCGAGGCCGAGGAGGTCGCCCCGCTCGAAGTCGACGAACAGCAGGGCGGCGCGCGGATTCGCGACGAGATTCCCCAGCGTGTTGAAGTAGCGGTTGCCCTTGTAGTCGGGGATCGTGAGCGTGTCTCCGTCGATGCCGACGAACCCGGGCGGGCCGCCCCGGTGGGAGACGTCCACCCCGGCGGGCGCGGCGCTGGCGACGAAGAACGTGTCGGCGCGGGCGACGGCGAGGCGGGCCTCGTCGTCGAGCCCGTCGAAGCGCGACGTGGACGCGGGCGACGCGGTCACGCGCCGGACGTGGCGGAGATGGATGTACTGCGGGCAGTTGCCGAAGCTCTGCTCGATCGCCAGGGCGAGCCCGCCCGCATCGACCGACGCCACGAC
>DATFWE010000134.1:0-2377 GCA_035259575.1 Haliangiales bacterium | reverse complement strand
CCTCGGCCTGATCCTCGTGCTGGTGCGCCAGCGCACGGGCAGCCTGTGGTCGTCCATCGGCATCCACGCGGCCTGGGTGGCGGTCTTCCGGGTCGGGCGTCTGTTCCTCGACATTCGCGCGACCCCGGTCTGGCTGATCGGCCCGGGATGGCCGCCGCTCGTCGGCGGCGTCGGCGGCGCGATCGCGCTCGCTGCGACCCTCGCCCTCGTGCTCGTCCTCGTGCCTCGCGACCGACGATTGCCCGCGACGGCGGCCGCTCCTACACTCGCACGCTGACCACATGCGCCGCGTGACGATCTTCACCGACGGCGCCTGCGCCGGGAACCCGGGCCCGGGCGGCTGGGCAGCCATCCTCATCGCCGGAGCGCACCGGCGGGAGATGTCCGGCTACGAGCCGTCGACCACCAACAACCGCATGGAGATCATGGCCGCGATCGAGGCGCTGCGCGCGCTGCGGGCGCCCGCCGAGGTCGATCTGCACACCGACTCGCAGTACCTGCGCAACGGGATGTCGACGTGGCTGGCGCGCTGGAAGCGCAATGGCTGGCGGACCGCCGATCGCAAGCCGGTCAAGAACGACGACCTGTGGCGCGCCCTCGATGCCCTGGCGCAGACCCATGCGGTGCGCTGGCACTGGGTCCGCGGCCACGACGGCCATCCCGAGAACGAGCGCTGCGACGAGCTGGCGAACGCGGCCATCCACGACCGTCACGGCATCGACACGGGGACGGCGGGCGAGCCGGCATGACCACCGTGGCGCCATTCGGCGCCTGGCGATCGCCGCTCAGCGCCGAGCGGGTGGCCGCCGCCAGCCTCGGCCTGGGCTGCCTCGCGGTCGACGGGGACGCGATCTGGTGGATCGAGGGCCGCCCGGCCGAGCAGGGCCGAGCCGTCCTGGTCTCTTGGCGGCCGGGGACCGAGCACCGCGACGCGATCCCACCGCCCTGGAACGCGCGCACGCGCGTCCACGAGTACGGCGGGGGGTCGTTCGCGGTCGCGGACGGGATCGCGTGCTTCTCCCACCTGCCGGACCAGCGGGTGTACCGGCTCGACGGTGCGGGGGAGCCCCGCGCGCTCACGCCGCCGGGGCCGTGGCGCTACGCGGACGGCGTCATCGACCGGCGCCGCGGCCTGCTCCTGGCGGTCGGCGAGGAGCATCGCTCGAGCGGCGAGCCCCGCAACTGTCTCGTGCGCATCGAGCTCGAGGGACGCGAAACGCCCGTCGTGCTGGCGGATGGATGCGACTTCTACGCCGCGCCCCGGCTCAGCCCCGACGGCGAGACGCTCGCCTGGATCGCGTGGCGCCACCCGGACATGCCGTGGGACCGCAGCGAGCTGTGGATCGCACGGATCGACGGGGCCGGAACGCTGCGCGACGCCCGCCTGGTCGCGGGCGGCGGCGACGAATCGGTGCTGGAGCCACGGTGGTCGCCCGGGGGCGCGTTGCACTACGTGTCTGATCGCAGCGGATGGTGGAACCTCTACCGGCTGGAGGGCGCCGCGTCCGCGGCGCTCTGTCCGATCGACGCCGAGTTCGCGCGTCCGCCCTGGATCTTCGGCGGTGCGCACTACGACTTCCTGGCGGATGGCACGATCCTCTGCGCCTACGCGCGGCAGGCGCGCTGGCATCTCGGCCGCCTCGATCGGCGAGGTCGCCTGGCGCCGATCGACGTCCCGTTCTGCGAGATCGGTCACGTACGCGCCGCGCCCGGGGGCGCGGTCTTCCTCGGGGCGACGACCGCCGAGGCGGCGGCGGTCGTGTACCTCGATACGCAGCGCGACAGCTGCACGGTGCTGCGCCGCGCCGCCCGCTCGCCGCTCGATCCCGCCGACGTGTCGCCGCCCGAGCCGATCGCGTTCCCGAGCGCGGGCGGCCGCGTCGCGCACGGCATCCTCCATCGCCCGCGCAATCAGCGCTACGAGGGTCCGGGCGGCGCGCGTCCGCCCCTGCTCGTCCGCTGTCACGGGGGACCGACGTCGTCGGCCTCGAGCGCCCTCGACCTGACGGTGCAATTCTGGACCAGCCGGGGCTTCGCTTTCCTCGATGTCGACTACGCTGGCAGCAGCGGATACGGACGCGACTACCGGCGACTCCTCGACGGATCATGGGGCATCGCCGACGTCGAGGACTGCGTCGCCGCGGCGCGCTTCGCGGTCGCCCAGGGCTGGGTCGATCCGGCGGCGCTCCTGGTGCGCGGCTCGAGCGCGGGGGGGTTCACGGCGCTCTGCGCGCTCGCGTTCCACGACGTCTTCGCGGCGGGGGCGAGCTACTACGGGATCGGGGACCTCGAGGCGCTGCACCGCGAGACGCACAAGTTCGAGTCGCGATATGACGAATGGCTGATCGGGCCGTATCCGGAGCGGCGCGACCTCTAC
>DATFWE010000133.1:0-3116 GCA_035259575.1 Haliangiales bacterium | reverse complement strand
GACGCGGTAGACCGAGATCCGCCCGCCGGTGAGCTGGATCGCGTTGTCGCCGTCGGCGAGCGCGATCTCGCCGTCGAGGACGCCCGGCGGCGCGATGCCCGGGTCGCCGCTCGGCGGCGGCGGCGCGTCGGGACCGGCCGGCGGCGGCGTCCCCGGTGGCGCATCCGGCGCGGCCGGATCGGCGACTCCGTCGATCGTGCCGGTCGCACAGCCGAAAACCGTCAGACACAGGAACGTACATCTGCGCACAGCGCCGACATATACCACATCCGCCCCACAATACGTTGCAGAACAAAGCACACCGCGATACATCAAGCGACGCCATGAGCTCCAAGATCGTACGCCAGACGTTCCTTGGCTTTTTCGGCCGCCACGGCCACGAGGTGGTGAAGAGCTCCTCGCTCGTCCCGGACAACGACCCCACCCTCATGTTCACCAACGCCGGGATGGTCCAGTTCAAGGACGTGTTCACCGGACGCGAGACGCGCCCGTATCGGCGCGCGACCTCGTCGCAGAAGTGCGTCCGCGCCGGCGGCAAGCACAACGACCTCGAGAACGTCGGCTTCACCCAGCGCCACCACACGTTCTTCGAGATGCTGGGGAACTTCTCGTTCGGCGACTACTTCAAGGCCGAGGCGATCGACTGGGCGTACGAGCTCTTGACCCGCGAACTCGGGTTCGACGCGAAGCGCCTCATGTACACCGTCTACGGCGGCGACGCGTCGCTCCCCAGCGTCCCCCCCGACGACGAGGCGCGCGCGCTGTGGCGGAAGGTCGCCGGCGTGGGCGACGACAAGATCATCGGCCTCGGCCTCAAGGACAACTTCTGGCAGATGGGCGACACCGGCCCGATGGGGCCGTGCTCGGAGATCCATTACTTCCAGGGCGACGACTATCCCTGCCCCGAGCCGACGTGCAAGGGGCCGGCGTGCGACTGCGACCGGTGGATCGAGATCTGGAACCTGGTGTTCATGCAATACGAGCGCAAGGAGAAGGACGGTCCGCTCGGCAAGCTGCCGGCGCCGTCGGTGGACACCGGCGCAGGGTTCGAGCGGATGACCTCGGTGCTCCTGGGCAAGCGGTCCAACTACGACACCGACTTGTTCCTTCCCTACCTCGAGCTCACCGCCGAGCTCGCGCGCCGCGAGCTCGGCCGCGACGAGCGCGATGACGCGTCGATGCGTGTCATCGCCGACCACGCGCGCACGACCGCGTTCCTCATCGCCGACGGCGTCTTCCCCGACAAGACCGGGCGCGAGTACGTGCTCCGCCGCATCTTCCGCCGCGCGGTGCGGCACGGCAAGCGGCTCGGGATCGAGGAGCCGTTCATGCACCTCGTCACCGGGCGCGTCGTCGACGAGATGGGCGACGTCTACCCGGAGCTCGTCGAGCGGCGCAAGCTCATCGAGCAGATCGCGTTCGAGGAGGAGGTCCGGTTCCGCCGCACGCTCGACCGCGGCCTCAAGCTCCTGGAGGAGGAGTTCGAGCGCATGGCCGCGGCGGGCGAGAAGGTCGTCCCCGGCGCGCGGGTGTTCCAGCTCTACGACACGTTCGGCTTCCCGGCGGACTTGACCGCGGTCATCGCCGCCGAGCGCGGCCTGGGCGTCGACGTCGCCGGGTTCGACGAGGCGATGAAGTCCGCGCAGGAGCGGAGCGAGTTCAAGGGCGAGGGCGAGGCGATCGCCGACCACCTGAAGGCCCTGGCGCAGAAGCTCGGGCCGACGCCGTTCCTCGGTTACGAGACGACGGTCGCGCGCGCGCGCGTGGTGGCGATCGTGCGCGGCAACGAGGAGATCGCTGCGACCGAGGACGGCGACGAGGTGGCGATCGTCGTCGACCGCACGCCGTTCTACGGCGCGGCGGGCGGCCAGGTGGGCGACACCGGCGCGATCGTGGGGCCGGCGGGCAAGGTCGCCGTGGAGGACACGATCAAGCCCGCGGGGGACCTCATCGTCCATCGCGGCCGCGCGGAGGCGCGCATCGCCGTGGGCGACGAGGTCGACCTCGTCGTCGACGCCGAGCGGCGCGACATGATCCGCGCCAACCACTCCGCCACCCACCTCCTCCACCTCGCGCTCAAGCGCGTGCTCGGCGAGCACGCGACGCAGAAGGGCTCGCTGGTGGCGCCGGACCGCCTCCGCTTCGACTACTCGCACTTCGCGCCCCTCACCGAGGCGGAGCGGACCCAGATCGAGGACATGGTCAACGCCGAGATCTGGCGCAACCGCGACTCGATCACGGAGATCCTTCCCATCGACGAGGCCAAGAAGCGCGGCGCGGTGCACATGTTCGGCGAGAAGTACGGCGACAAGGTGCGCGTCGTGAAGATCGGCGGCGAGTCGCTGGAGTTCTGCGGCGGCACCCACGTGCGCCGCGCCGGCGACATCGGCGTATTCAAGATCATCGGCGATTCCGCGCTGGCGCAGGGCGTGCGCCGGCTGGAGGCGGTGACCGGAGCGGGGGCGATGGCCTACCTCCGCCGCCTCGAGGGCGACCTGGGCAAGGCGGCGTCGTTGCTCAAGCGCGGCGCGCACGAGGTCCCTGCGGCGGTCGACCGTCTGCTCGGCGATCTCAAGGCCAAGGACAAGGAGGTCGCCGAGCTCAAGCGCAAGCTCGCGAGCGGCGGCGCGCGCGACGTCCTCGCCGAGGTGAAGGACGTGGAGGGCGTGAAGGTCCTGGCGACGCGGACCGACGTCGCCGACCCCCGGGCGCTGCGCGAGGTGGGCGACAACCTGCGCGACAAGCTGGGCTCGGGCGTGGTGGTACTGTTCGGCGTCGGCGACGGCAAGGTGTCGGTCCTCGCCATGGTCACGAAGGATCTGGTCGGCCGGTTCCACGCCGGCAAGATCGTCGGCGCCCTGGCGGAGATGGTCGGCGGCCGCGGCGGCGGGCGACCCGACATGGCGCAGGCCGGCGGCACCGACCCGTCCAAGGTCGATCAGGCGCTGGCCAAGGTCTACGACATGGTCGCCGCCGCCTGACGCCGCCGGGGCAACCTTGAGCCGGCGAGCGGAGGCGAGGATCGGCGCGACCCCGGAGCGAGGCGCAGCCGAGCGACCTGGGAGCGCCGAGCCGACGCGAGCCGGCGGGCGACAAATTGAGCCGGCGAGCGGAGG
>DATFWE010000132.1:0-5150 GCA_035259575.1 Haliangiales bacterium | reverse complement strand
CGCCGCTCGGGCGATACGTAGCTGAACATGCCCGCCTGCTGCCCATCCCCTCCCCGCATCGCCCCCTCCTCCCTGCTAGCGTGCTAGCAGAGAGTCGCCCCGCGGTCAACGAGATCGGGGGTTTTTCCGCAGCCTGCTAGGGCGGGGCGTTCTGCCGCGCTCGGCGCGCGGTGGTGAGCTTCGGCTGGGTTGCAGGGGGGCTCGTCCTCATCACCCTGATGTACTTCTTAAGCCCCGAGGTTCACGCGTTCCTCGCATCTCGTCCATCATGGGGCGAACGCAGCGTGGACTGTTCTTCACCCTCTCGCGGCGCCGCCAATCCGTCAGACCTTCCAGCGCGTCGCGGGTCGTAGCGTCCAGGGCTCGGACAGTGGCTCCACGCTGGGCCGGCGCGGAATGACAATCGCTGGACGAATCGGCGGGGGGACCGGCCCACGCCTTTTAGCGGCGCTGACCCCAGCCGGGACGCTGACCGGCGCTCCCAGTGACGCCGGGGACGCGCACGGATCGGCTTGCGCGGGAGTGATGGCCGCCCCATCGCGGCGACTCGAAGACGCGGGCCGCCGCCCGCGCGTCCACGACGCGGAAGGCGTCGGGGTGAAGTGACAGCGGGCCCGGGCACGGCGGCATCATACGTCGGGGAGTCGGCGGCGACGGCCGTCGGGGAATTGACGGGCAAACGGCGTGGCGGCTATGACGACGCTCGGATGAGCGTGCGCATGCCTCGCCAGACTTCGCCGAAGGAAGCGGTGAGGACGTCGGGCGCGCCAACGGTCCGCGCCGGCGAGCCGCTGCGTCCCTCGCGGGAGGAAGCGCCGTCCGAGCCATCGGGCGCCTCGTTGGCGTCGTTCGATTTCAGCCGGATTCCGATCTTGCCGCCGCCGCCGTCGGCTTCGCCCGAGCGGACCGCGGCGGCGATTCGAGATGCGGCACGCGACGGCACGCGCGGCGCCGGCGGCCCGCTCCCCCACGGCGAGGCGATTCAGCGTTCGTTCGGGCGCCACGATATTTCGCGCGTGCGCGCGCACGCGGACGGCGCGGCCGCGGCGGCGGCGACGCGGATGAAGGCGGGCGCCTTCACCGTCGGTGAGCACCTCGCGTTCGCCGGTCCGCCTGAGCTGCGGCTGGCCGCGCACGAGGCCGCCCACGCGGTTCAGCAGCGCGCGGGCGCGCGACCCGATGGCGGCGTGGGCCACGACGGGGACGTGTTCGAACGGCACGCCGACGCGGTGGCCGAGCGCGTGGTGCGCGGCGCTTCCAGCGAGGCGCTGCTCGACCAGCTCGTGGCCGGCCCGCGGGCCGGGGCGCCGAGCGCGGCGGGTGCCGTGCCGGCGGTGCAGCTCGCGTCGTGGTCCTCGCTTTACGGCACGAACGCCGAGGACAAGGCGAAGGCCGTGAAGGCGCAGATCGGCGGCGCGCGCCCGGGATGGTCGGCGGCCAGCGACCTGGCCAACGGCGGCAAGAAAGGAACGAAAGTCGACGGATTCAAGCTGACCGCCGCCGACATCCTAGAGGTCATCAAGGCCGCCGAGAGCGAGCGCGGCGTGAACAACATCCTCGGCCAGCCCGGGACGGGCGATCGCAAGATGCACGAAGATCAGATCGCGAGCTACGTGGAGGGCATGGCCGCGGCGTTCGACGTGATGGAGATCGACACCGTCGAGTCGCAGGCGGCGTTCGTCGCCCACGCGGTCGGCGAGACACTGCTGTCGCGTTTCACCGAGGCGCAGACGAAGCTGTTCGTCGACGATCCGACGAAGGCGGTCGTCTCGACGTCGCTGATGACCGACAAGAAGGATCCGACCGGCAAGAGCGGGCAGATCCTGGGCCCGCGCCGCTACCGCGGCATCACGAACATCGATCCGACCGGCGTCATCCCCGACAAGGACAAAGGCATGGCGGCCGAGGGCTTCAACAAGACGTTCATCGGGCGCGGCCCCATCCAGGTCACCGATCGCGACAATTACATGAAGACGTTGATGTACATGGAGACGCGCGCCGATCTGCTGCAGGCGACGCTCGATGAAGTTCCGAAAGAGCGCGCCGAGTACCGCGCCGAGCTGACGAAGAAGCTGGCGCTGGTGCGCGAGGCGATGGCGGCGATCGAGGCCGACCCCACCGCCGCCGCGAACCCGAAGTACGCGTTCCTGTTCTCGGCGGCGTTCATGCACACGAGCGTCCTCTTGCAGACGACGGCGTCGTTCGGCCCCGAGAAGGACTTCACGAAGAGCGCCGGCTTCGGCGGCGGGTTCAAGGACGACCGCGGCCCGCAAAAGACGAAGGCATACAAGAAGGCCTACGAGCTCTTGATCGAGCGCAACTTCGGCCACCAGACCCGCATGCCCGAGCAATACAAAGACCCGCGCAAGTGGCATCAGCCGCCGGTGCCGTGAGGCACGGGGCTCGGCCAGACTCGTTCCGGAGAGGCGACACGCGGCGTCGACGGTGTCTGTTGGATGCACACGGGGATGTGGCGGGCGAGGGGCGCACGGCGACGACCGCCGCAGCGCCCCTCACGACGACCAGTGTGCCGACGTCCGCAAGCGACGCGCAGGCGCCGACGGATGGACGGCGCGTCCGGATCCGCCCGCGGTATCGGAGCTGGGCCGAGCTCATGCGCCGGGCGTTCGACACCGACGTGCTCGCGTGTCCGAAGCGCGGTGGGCGGATGGTCCTGCTCGCCACGATCGAGGATCCGGCCGTGATCTGCCGCATCCTGACGCAGCTCGGCATCTCGCTCGACGGCGGCGAACCGCTGTGCCGGGACAGCCTCCACCGTAGCTGGCCGGCCGCCTCGCCCTCGACACGAGCGCCGACAGTCTGCTCGATCTCGCTAAGAGCCGCTAAGAGCCCGCAGGGGAATGGTGGCGCTCGGCCTCTTGCAGCGGCGGGGCAGGGGCCCGGCCTGCGTCGAGCTCTCTGCGCGTGTACGGCGTGCGGACGCGGCGCGAGTTCCTCGCGCTACGCCGGAGGGAGATGGCGCGGCCTGGCTAGTCGCCCGGGCACCGGTCGTGGGCAGGGATCCGGTGCCGTGTAGGCGGCGAGAAAACACAGGAGGTCATCGTGGCCGTCGTCATCCGCGATGCTGTGCCGGCCGCCCTTCCCGCGATCGTCGAGATATACGACGCATCGCTTCGCGGTCCGGGCCAGGGTGAGATCCTCGTCGTCCCGAGGGCTCGCAAGAACGGCATCTCGCACGACTGCGCGGGCGCGCTGAAAGCTGCGCTGCGCCATGCGAAGGATCGCGTGGAGCGCTTGCGGGCGACGTTAGGGCGGTCTCGGTAGGCCCTCCTGGGCACGCCGCTCAGTCGAGCAGGTCCATTGATGGCACCATGAACGCCCGGCTGGGCGAACCGTAGAGCGTTGTCGTCGTGGTGGTCGACGTCGTGGTCGTCACCGTCGGCGCCGTGCTGGTGGTGGTTGTCACCAGCGTCGACGTGGTCGAGGACGACGACGTCGTCGGCGGCGTGGTCGTCGTGGTCGTCGTCGACACACACTCGATGTTCACGTTCCTGCCGGCTGACAACTCTTGAACGCAGGCTGCGCCGGTGAAGGTCGTGCCATTACCCAAGTCGAGTCGCGCGCTCGGGGCGGTGATGAAGGCCTGAACGGTGGCGTGTTTGCCGATGCGGACGGTGTCGCCCGGGGCGACGTTCAGCAACGGCGTCGGCGTACTTCCGACCGGCCCGAAGCTGGAGCCGTTCTGGATTCGCACCTCGTCACGGACGTTGATGATGGACTGGGTCGCGCCGGTGACCTCGACCGTCACGTTCCTGCCGGCGCGGATCTGGCACACGCTGTAGGTACCGGGTGCAAGGTTGAGGCTGGCGCCGTTGCCCAGCGTCACCTGACCGTACGTGCCCGGGGTCAAGCTCTTCGAGCCTTTCCTCGGCACCGAGACGTCTTTGTCTAAGCCACCGCACACGACAGCGGGGGCTGCGCAGAACGCGCCGCCGGCCGAGAAGGGCGACTGGTCGCCGCGCACCGTCGCGCCCTTACCTGTATGGAGGGAATCGGCGTTGACGTCGAAGACGCTCGCGCCGTTCCCGAGCCTGACAAAGGCGCCGGAGACGGAGGTGCCGTCGTCGAAGAAGACGTTGCGGCCCAGGGTCAGGCGGCTATCGTCGGCAACGGCGTTGAGGTCAGCGCTCGAGGTGGAGGCATTGTTGACGCGGCCGCTGTCCTGGACGCGAATCTCACACGCTTGCTGGCCCTGGGCAGGGGCCGGGGACACACTCATCGCCAGCAGCGCGGCACCGATTGCGCCTCCGACGGTCCAGAAGGCGAACGCCTGATCTCTCCTCATCTCACTCCCCTCCAACGTCGACAGTGTCGCAGGGCGCAGTTCCCCCCGAGCAGCATCCTTACTAGCACGCGAGCGCCACCCTGTGAAGACACAAACTGCGACCACAAAATTAGACCCTCGACCATCGGGGGGCTCGCTGGCGAGGTGGTCTATTTATTGCCGCTGCGGCTCAGCGCACGGACGGGGGCACGAGGTCCTCGAACTCGAACTCCTCTTCTCCGTTCCGTTTCGAAGCCGACGTCGGCATCCAGGGGCTCCATCTCGTCGCCGCGCTGCGACCGACCTATGGCCTTCGCGGAGCGCCTCCGCTGGTCGCCCTTCCGAATCCGCCTGCCTTCTTCTCGCTCCTCCGGGCCTTCATGCCATCCTCCGCAGATAGCGCGGACAATGCTATTTGCTCATCGCCCCGTGCTCACACTGACGAGCTACCTCGCCGTGCGCCGCGACTGGTACGGCGTCCTCGCGCCCGCGGGTGGCGAGTTGTACTGGACGACGTGCGCGCGCGTGCGTGCCGGCGCGATGGTGGGGACGAACGGCCCCATCGTGCGCGCGCACCTCGAGGGCGCGGGCGACGCTGCCGCCGGTCCCGGCGAGACGCTGCACTCGACCACCGGACACGTGACGCTGGTCGTCACCGTCGACGCCGCCCGTGGCTCGCCGTCGACGAGGTGCGCGTGATCACGAACGGCTTCGTGACGCAGACCTTCGACAGCAGGTCATCACCCGCCGTCCGTCCCGCGCCGCGCAACCCGTACTCGCGCTCGCCGTCCCGCGTCCGCCGCTTCGACGCCCGGCTGCCGGCGACGGTGGCGCAGGATACCTACTTCGTGGTCGAGGCGGGCGC
>DATFWE010000131.1:0-20288 GCA_035259575.1 Haliangiales bacterium | reverse complement strand
TACCTCGTCGATACCCCCGGGGCGGCGCAAACCGGGCGGCTGCGCATCTGCCGCGTCGGCTCCACGTTCTACTTTTTCCACCGCCACCCGACGGAGACGAGCTTCGTCGAGGAGGCCTACGGCGCCGGCACGGTCGCCATGGGGAACGGCGCCGGCGTGCCGACCCCCGGCGTCGTCGTCGGCGGCGTCATCCGCTTCGACCGCCCGGACATGCCGGCCACGCTCCAGGTGGGGCTCATCGTCGGGAACTGGGACGGCACGCTCGAGACGCGCGGCGAGTTCGACTACCTCCGCTTCGGCCCGGCGCAGCGCCCGGCGGATTGCACGGCGCCGCTGCCCTAACCCTTCACGCTTCCCGCCGTCAGCCCCGACACCAGGTACTTCTGCAAGTACAGGAACAAGAACACCACCGGGATCGACACGATGATCGACCCGGCCGCGAAGTAGCCCCATTGCTGCGAGAACCCGCCGACGAAGAAGCGCAGGCCGACGGGCGCCGTGTACATGTCCTCCTTGTCCATGAACGTCGCGGCGAGGATGAACTCGTTCCACGAGCTCATGAACGAGAACAGCGCGGTGATGGCCACGGCCGGCTTGGCCAGGGGCAGCACGATGCGCCAGAAGATCTGCCCGGCCGACGCCCCCTCGATCAACGCCGCCTCCTCGAGCTCCTTGGGGATCGTGTCGAAGTAGCCCTTCAGCATCCACACGCTGAACGGGATCGACGTCGTCGCGTACACGATCACCAGGCCGATCTTCGTCGAGCCGAGGCCGAGCACCTGCACGATGATGATGTAGAGCGGGATCAGCATCAGCGTGCCGGGGAACATCTGCGACACGAGGAATGACATCATCCCCAGGCGCCGCCCGGGGAACTTGAAGCGCGAGAACGCGTAGGCCGCGGTGCACGACAGGAACACGCCCACCAGCGTCGTCAGCGCGGCCACGATGATGCTGTTCAAGAGCCACCGCCCGAACGGCTGGTCGGTCATCACCGACACGAAGTTCGAGAACGACCAGTGCTGCGGCCAGGGGATCACGGCGCGCAGGCGGTCGAAGAACGACGGATCGGGCGGCAGGTCGGCGATCGCCAGGCTCTGCTTGCCCGAGAACGCGATCGTGATGACCCACAGGACGGGATACATCGTCACCAGCGTCGCGACCACCAGGATCAGGTGGAGCGGGCCGTGGGGGATCTGCTCTTCGCGTCGTGAGCGGGCCATCGTCAGGCCTCCGTCGCCTTGGAGACGCGGTTCTGGATGAATCCATAGATGAGCAGGATCGCGAAGATCACCGTCGAGTAGGCCGCCGCGTAGCCGTAGCGGTAGCGCTCGAACGCGAACTTGTACGCCTGCGTCACCAGGATCTCGGTCGCCCCGCCGGGCTCGCCGGCGGTGACCAGGTAGATGATGTTGAACATGTTGAACGTCCACACCACCGAGATGATCACCGCCGGCACGAGCGCGGGCCGCAGCGACGGCAGGGTGATCGCCTTGAACGCCTGCCAGCGGTTGGCGCCGTCGACGCGCGCCGCCTCGTAGATGTCGGCGGGGATCGACTGCAGCGCGCCGAGCGACACCACCATCATGAACGGAAAGCTCAGCCACCCGTTCGTCGCCAGCGCCGTCAGGTACGACGTGAACGGGTGGTCGAACCAGCTCAGCGCCGGGATCCCGAACATCTGCAGCACATGGTTGATGACGCCGAACTGGCGGTGGAACATGCCCTTCCAGATGAGCGCGGTGATGTAGTTCGGCATCGCCCACGGCAGGATGAGCAGCACGCGGTACATCGGCCGCAGAGCCAGCGCCTTGGTGTTGAGGATGAGCGCCAGGATCAGCCCCGACGTCACGCCGATGGTGACGTTGGTGACCGTCCACACGATGGTGAAGCCGAGCGTCCAGTAGAAGTTCAGGTAGTTCACCACCGAGCCGCCCTCGCCTTGCTTCACGATCGAGAAGTCGCCGAGGATGTCGGAGTAGTTGCGCAGGCCGACCCAGATCTCCGACAGGGGCTGGTTGGTGTTGTAGAGGTTGGAATCGGTGAACGACAGCGTGATCCCGTAGAAGAACGGGAAGAACACGAGGATCAACATCCCGATCATCGCCGGCGCGATGTAGAGATAGGCCTGCCGGTTGCGCCGCAGGGTCCGGCCCAGGCGGTTCGCGCCCCCGAGGCCGACGAACAGGAGCAGGATCAGCGCGAGGCCGTCGGCGGACAGCAGCGACCGGCGGAGCGCGCGGTCGCTCGCGCGACCGACCTCGGCGAGCTTCTGCTTGTCGACCGCGCCGTCGGCGGTGAGGAGCCCGAGCGGGCGGCGGTAGGCGTCGGCGTCCCACGTCGACGGCACCGCGGGCGCGGCCGGCGGCGCCGGCGTCGACGTCGGGGCCGACAGCGACGCCAGGAGCCCCGCCTGCGCCTTCACCTCGTCGGCGACCCGTTGCGCGGTCCCGAGGCGGGCGGCCTCGACGTGCGCCGTCCCCGTCGTGAGCAGCCACACCAGCGACCCGCCGACGCACGCGACCGCCAGCGCGGCGAGCGGCCAGCGGCGCCGCCCGAGGAAGAGCGCGCCCGCCCCGAAAACCGCCAGTGGCGCGACGACGGCCAGGATGTAGGGGAGGATCGGCTCGGCGGGCTCGGGCGGAAGCTCGGTCGTCTCGATCTCCACCATCCCCACGATGTCGCCGTCGGCCTCGACCGGAGCGGCCAGCGACAGCCGCCGGCCGGTGGCCGCCGGCGCGACCTCGATCTCCAGCTTGCGCGCGGTCTCCTCCTCGCGGTTCGTGCGCACGGCCGTGGCAAGGCGCTGGCCGCGGTCGTAGAACGGTTTCTCCTCCCGCTGGAGGCGCCGGGGCGCGGCGCGATCGCCGGCGTCCGCGGCCGCGGTCGACGCCTCGAGGCGCAGCCCGGCCATCACGAGCACGCGCACCTGCGCGACGTCCTTCTCCTGCGCCTGCCACGCCGCCACCGCCTTGCGCAGCGCGTCGCCGTCGCCGCCGGCGCGCCCGACGAGCGCGGTCAGGCCGCCGAGCTTCACCACCGCCTGGCGCCGCTCGACGTCGGCGGTCTCGTGGCGCACCGCCTCGCGCGTGAACTTGAACGACAGCCCGCTCCCCAGCGCGCCCGCGAGCAGCACGCCGACGGCGAAACGCACGTGCGCGGGCCGGGCCATGGCGGGCTACTTCTTCTTCTTGAGCTGCGAGATCGCGTTGGCCACGGCCGCCTGCGCGGTGTCGAGGCCCGCCTTCGGCGTCGCGCCGTGCTTGGTGACCGCGTTCATCATCGTCGTCGCCGGCCCCCACACCATGGTCATCTCGGGCAGGTTGGGCATCGGCACGGCGACGTCCACCTGCTGCTTGAACGCCTTCAGCACCGGGTCGGCCGCCACCTTCGCGTCGTCGTAGACGGCCTTGTTCGCCGGGCTCTGCCGCCCGTCGAGCGCCATGATCTTCGCCGACGGCAGATCGGTGAGGTACTTGGCGAAGTCGTAGGCGACGTCCTTGTTCTTCGATTGGGCGGAGATGAAAACGCCCTCGACGGTCATCCACGGCCGGATCGGCTTGCCGCCGGCCTCGACGAGATTCGGCAGCGGCGCCAGGCCCCAATCGACCTCCTTGGCGATCTCGCCCAGGAACCACGGACCGCTGAACACCATCGCCGCCTTGCCCTCGTTGAACAGCGCCGTGATCAGCGCCACCGACGGCTCGGTCGGGAGGAACTGGTCCTTGTCCTGCCAGCGGAGGAGGAGCTCCAGCGCGGCCAGGTTCTCCTTGCTGTTGAGCTGCGGCTTGGCGCCGCCGGCGAACACGCCGCCGCCGAAGCCGTTCTGCAGCGCCGCGTGGTAGTAGTAGTCGGTGTAGGCGTACGCCAGGCCGAACCGGCCCGACGCCTTATCGGTGAGGCTCTTGCACAGCTTGACCAGCTCGGCGGTGTCCTTGGGCGGCGCCTTCACCAGCTTCTTGTTGTAGATGAGGGTGATGACCTTGTAGTTGAGCGGCAGGCCCCACGTCTGGCCGCGGTACGTCATCGCCGCCATCGTCGTCGGCAGGTAGCGGGCCTTGGTCGCGTCGTCGAGGAAGAAATCGATCGGCTCGATCGTATTGCCGGCCTCGATCCACCCGCCCAGGCGATCCTGGGCATAGATGAAGATGTCCGGCCCCTTGCCGCGCGGCACCGCCGCCGAGATCTTGTCGGCGATGGCGTCGAACGGCACGGCCAGCGTGGTCACCGTCGTGCCGGGGTGATCCTTGTTGTAGGCGGCGACGACCTTCTCGATCGCGGCCCGCTCCTCGGCGCGATACGAGTGCCAGACCACCAGCTCGCCGGCGGCGGCGCTCGACGCGCCCAGCGCGCAGGCCACGAGCAGGAACAAGAAGGAGCGGCGACGGGCGTCCCTGTCCATGATCGGCCTCCTCGGGCTCGGTCAGTCCACGATGCGCTTCTCGGTGTCGGCGTCGAACAGGTGCAGCCGGTCGATCTCGACCAGCGCCTTCACCTTGCCGCCCAGCTCGGGCGGATGGTGCGGGTCCATCTTGTACGCGATGTGATCGTCGCCGTTGCTGCCGTGCACGATGACCTCGTCGCCCAGCGTCTCGACCAGGTCAGCGACGAGATCGAGCGACGCGGTCGGCCCGCGGCCGCCGCGGCTCGGGTCCACCACGTTCTCCGGGCGCACCCCGACGATCACGTACTTGCCCGCGCGCGGCCCGAGCGCCGCGCGCGCGGCGGCCGGCGCGGGGAGCGCAAAGCTCTTCGCCGACAGGAGGGCGCCGGCCTCGGTAACCTGACAGCGGATGAAGTTCATCGGCGGCGTGCCGATGAAGTTCGCGACGAACACGTTCTCGGGCCGCTCGTACACGGCGAGCGGGGCGCCGACCTGCTGCAGGATGCCGGCGTTGAGGATGGCGATGCGGTCCCCCATCGTCATCGCCTCGACCTGATCGTGGGTCACGTAGATCGCAGTGACCTGCAGCCGGTGCTGCAGCTTCTTGATCTCGGCGCGCATCTGCACGCGCAGCTTGGCGTCGAGATTGGACAGCGGCTCATCGAACAGGTACACGGCGGGCTTGCGCACGATGGCGCGGCCGAGCGCGACGCGCTGGCGCTGCCCGCCGGACAGCTCCTTGGGGCGGCGGTCGAGGTACTCGTCGATCTCGAGGATCTTGGCCGCATCGGCGACGAGGCGATCGATCTCCGACTTGACCACGTGGCGGAGCTTCAGGCCGAACTCGAGGTTCTCACGCACGCTCATGTGCGGATAGAGGGCGTAACTCTGGAACACCATGGCGATGTCGCGGTCCTTCGGGGGCACGTCGTTCACCACGCGGTCGCCGATCGAGATCGTGCCGGCGGTGATGTCCTCGAGCCCGGCGATCATCCGCAGGAGCGTGCTCTTGCCGCAGCCCGACGGCCCGACGAGCACCATGAATTCGCGGTCTTGAATCTCGAGGTTGACCCCGGTGATGACCGGTTTGTTGCCACCGTACTGCTTCGCTACGTCGCGCAGGATGACGCTGGCCATTGGCTCCCAGTCGGCTCGACGCGCGCATTATACCCGGGCGCGCGTTCGTTTCATCCGCTAGGGGCTGGACTTTCGGCCGTCCGCGGCTACCTTACCGGGTCCATGCCCGAGCTCGTGTCCCTGCCCCCGCGCAACCGCGCCGTCCTGGTCGCGGTGCAGCTCCCCCACGTCTCCGACGACGAGGTCGCCGAGTCGCTGACCGAGCTCGGCCGCCTCGCGCGCACGCTCGGCCTCGACGTCGTCGCCGAGCCGGTCGTCCAGCGCCGCGACGCGCTCGACCCCGGCGCGGTCCTCGGCACGGGCAAGCGCGAGGAGCTGGCGCAGATCGTGCGCGCGCGCGACGCCGGCGTCGTCCTCGTCGATCACGAGATCGGCCCCTCGCAGGCGCGTAACCTGGAGAAGGCGTGCGGCGGGGTGGAGGTGCTCGATCGGACCGCGACGATCCTCGAGATCTTCCGCCGGCACGCGCGGTCGCGCGCCGCCAAGGCCCAGGTGGAGATGGTGCGCCTCAAGTACCTCGCGCCGCGGCTGCGCGAGCAGGCCAAGGGCAAGGGCGACCGCCAGCGCGGCGGCATCGGCGGCAAGGGCGCAGGCGAGTCCGCGCTCGAGCTCGACCGGCGCAAGATCCGCGATCGCATCGCCGAGCTCGGCGGCGAGCTCGCGGCCCTCGAGGTCGAGCGCCGCACCCGCCGCGCGCGCCGCCGGGACGTGTGCCGCGCCGCGCTCGTCGGCTACACCAACGCCGGCAAGTCGACGCTGATGCGCGCGCTGACCGGCAGCGACGTGCTCGTGGCCGACAAGCTGTTCGCCACACTCGACACCACCGTGCGGGCGCTCGATCCGCCCACGCGCCCGCGCATCCTCGTGTCCGACACCGTCGGTTTCATCAAGAAGCTCCCCCACGACCTGGTGGCGTCGTTCAAGAGCACGCTCGACGAGGCGCTGGAGGCGTCGCTGCTGGTGCACGTGGTCGACGCCTCCGACCCCGGCTTCGAGCGCCAGCTCCACGTGACCGAGGAGGTCCTCGCGGAGATCGGCGCCGGCGACGTGCCGCGCCTCATCGTGTTCAACAAGCTCGATCGCGTCGCCGACGAGGCCGGGGTCGCCGCCGCCCTGGCCCTGCGCTGGCCGGGCTCGCTGTGCCTGTCGGCGCGCCGCCCCGAGGACATCGCGCGACTGCGCGCGGCGCTCATCGATGCGTTCTCCGCCGATCTCGTCGAGACCGAGGTCCACGTGCCCTACGATCAGCAGGCCCGGCGCGCCGACATCTTCGCCGCGTGCCAGGTCCTCGAGGAGAAGTACGTCGACACGGGAGTTGTTTTTCGCGTGAGGGCGCCGCGCGGGTTCGCGTAGCTTCCAGCCATGCGCGCGTAGCTACCTGAGCCGATCGCGGAAGAACGCCGCCGTCGCCGGCCAGGCCTGCTGCGCCGCGCGCAGGTTCGCGCCGTCCCGGCCCGTCTGCTGGCGAAGGAACCCGTGCCCCGCGCCGTCGTACACCTTCGCGGTGTAGGTCTTGCCGAGCTTCGCCATTTCCGCCTGCGCGGTGGGGATGGTGGCGTTCACGCGCGCGTCGTCGCCGCCGTAGTTGCCGAGCACCGGCGCCACGATCTTGGGGTACGCGGCCGCGTCGGCGGGCGCGGAGCCGTAGTAGACGACGGCCGCGTCGAGCTTGGGCTGCGCCGCAGCGTAGTGGAAGCTCGCGCCGCCGCCCCAGCAGAACCCGACGACGCCGAGCTTGCCGTTCGCCGCCGGCAGGGCGAGGGCGTAGGCGCGCACCGCGTCGAGCCGCGCCGCGACCGTCTCCGGCGCGAGCGTCCGGATCGTCTTGCCCACGTCGTCGCCCAGCGACTCGGTGCCGCCGCCGTTTGGCCCCATCCCCGACACGAGGTCGGGGGCGAGGGCGATGAACCCGTCCGCGGCGAGCTGGTCGGCGACGCCGCGCACCCAGTCGGTGAGCCCGAAGATCTCGTGGATGACGATCACGGTCCCGGCCTTCTCCTTCTTCTCCGGGTAGACGACCCAGGTGACGAGCTTGCTGCCGTCGGACATCCTCACGTCGACCCACTCGCCGTGGCGCGGCGACTTCGCGAGGGCGTCCTTGGCGTGGTCGGCGTCGGGCGGCAAAGCGGACGCGGCGGCGGGCGCGGGCACGGGCACGGGCACGGGCGCGGGGGTGGCTGCGGCGCAGGCGGCGTACAGCAAAAGGCAGGCGAGGCGAGGGGATGCGCGCATGCCCGGGAGCGTGGGCGGTCGCGGACGAAACGTCAACGGTCGAACGGCTCGGCGCGATCGATCGCCGCCTCGACCGCGGCGCGGGCGCGCGGCGGGACGAGATCCCCAAGCTCGCGTGCGGCCACGGCGAGGAGGGCGCGCGCGGCCGCCGCGACCGGCCGCCGCAGCGCCGCATCGAGCTCGCGTCCGAGCTCCGGCGCAGCCAGCTCGAAGCGGCGCGCGGGGTCGAGGTCGTCGAGGCGTGCCGCGACGTCGGCCGGCAGCCGCGCGCGGAGCAGCGCCAAGAGATGCCCCAGCGCGGCGTCGCGCACGAGCGCGTGGCCGGACAGGCGCTCCCCGCGCGCGGCGCGGCCCGCTCCGACGACGAGGCTGGTCAAGAACTGCCCCGCGCGCCACCGGGCGTCGGGTGGGGCGGGGCCTTCCGCCGACGCCGCGCGCACGCGCTCCATGCGCGTCACAACATCGGCCCGATCCAGCGCGACGCGGTAGCGGTTCACGCGCGCCAGCGCCAGCTCGTCGACGTCGAACGCCGCGAGCTCCACCAGATGGCCGGTCGCGCACAGGGCCTTCACGCCGTGGGGCGTCTCGCGGAACGCCAGCACCACCTCGGCGGCGTCCGGAAGCCAGCCGAGGTCGGTGCGAAAGCGCTCCTGCGCGCCGGGGCGCGTCACCACGAACAGATCGTGGTCCGAGAACTCGTCCGGCCCGGGCGGGATGCCGGAGCTCGACCCGAGAAGGACCACCCCGACGACGTCCGCGTCGGCGGACAGGCGATCGAGCAGCGCCGCGGTGAACGCCGCGTGGGCCTCGGGGGTCACGGGATCGTGATCACCGGGAGGTCGTCCATGATCTTCGGGTCCGCCGAGTAGAGGATCGACGCATCGTTCGGGTCGGGTGTGTACGGCGGGCCGCCGCCGCCCATGCGGAACGCGCCCGCGTCCTTGGCGAGCGGGCGGAAGATGGCGTTGATCCCGTCGAAGTCCCACGTCGCGATGTAGATCTTCACGCCCGACCAGGTGGCCAGCCCGAAGTTGTTGCGGTCGTAGGTGAAGATGATCGTCTTCGTGCCCCCGTCCGCACGTACCGTCGGCGCGACCGCGGTCGACCCGAACGCAGTGGCGGTGGCGCCGGTCGACGTGTACATCACGTTGTCGAAGCCGCCGCTGAACTGGCTGTACGTCCACGCGAATCCGCCGGGCACGGACGAGTTGAGCTTGGGCATCACCGTGGCGGCGCCCGTCTGCCCCGGCAGCGCGAAGTAGATGTTGAAGTAGACGTGGTCGTAGCCCTTCGACGGGTTCCACACCGTCGAGAAGTCCTTGATCGTGATGTTGACGTTCATCGTCGTGGGCCCGACCTCGAGCTTCACGTGGGTGATGTCCATCTGATGCGCGAACGTCTGGTCGGTCGGATAGGTGTAGCTGTGCGCCGGCCCAGTGTCGTCGCCGACCGGATCGTCGTAGTCGTAGGTGTTGCCGCTGAACACGACGTCGCTGGTGAAGCGCGACGAGGCGGTCGCCACCTTGGCGTCGGGCGCGTAGAACGCGATGTCGTGCTGGAACCTCCCCGTCGGGAATTGCGACACCGGCAGGACCACGCTCCACGAGCCGTCGCCGGCGACGGTGACGTCGGTCGCCTTCATCGCGTTGGCGTCGAGGAGCATCTGCAGCCGCGTCGTCGCCGGCGTCACCGTCCCGGCGAGCGTGACGTCCCCGGTGAACGTCTGCCCGGCGAGGGGTGTGGTCACCGTGATGGTGGCGGTGGGCGGCGGGGGCATCGTCGTCTGTCCGGTCGCGCGCGCGATGACCACGGCCCTGGCGGGCAGCATCGTGGTGAGCATGCCGTTCTGCGCCACGACCGGCGCCGGCGGGCCGCGCTCGTCGTGGAGCACCTCCAGCGTGCTCCCCGCGGGCAGCTTGGTGTCCATCTGGGCGATGAGCGCCGGCTGCTTGGCGGTGTTCATGAGGACCAGCACCGTCTCCGTGCCCATGGTGCGGCGGTAGGCGAACGGTCCGGGCGCGCCGATGTTGTCGACCGCCACCTCGATCGTGCCGTGCGTGAGCGCCGGGCTCGCCTTGCGCAGGGCGGCCAGCTTCTTGATCCGCTGGTAGACGGCGTTGTTCGTGTTGTACGAATCGCCGGTGGACTTGTAGCCGCCAGCGAACATCGCCTGGCGCGTCTCGGTGAATCCCTGCTCCGTCCCGTAGTAGATGATGGGGATCCCCGGCACGGTGAACAGGAACGCCAGCGCCTGCAGCAGGTCCTCGCCCGTCGGGCTGGTGATCGACAGAAACCGCCGGACGTCGTGGTTGTCGATGAACGTGGGCAGGATGTACGGGTTGGGGTAGAGCGACGTGTCCATCATCCTGCCCAGCCGGTACGTCATGTACGACGTGGGCGCGCCGGTGGCGAACACGCGCTCGATCTCGCCGTAGAGCGGGAACGCGAGCACCGAGCTCAGCTCCGGCTTGGCGGGCGTGCCCAGGAAGCTCGCGACCTTGTGCTCCAGCGTGTCGGACAGCGGGGCGGGCACCTCGAACACCTCGCCGAACGCGAGGAAGTTGTTGCGGCCGGTCGATTTGGCGACGTTCATGATGCCCGGCGCCGCCGCCTCGGCGGAGTAGAAGAAGTCGTTCCAGAAGTCGTGCGGCACGAACTTGGCGGTATCGACGCGGAACGCGTCGACGCCGACCTCGTTGATCCAGTAGCCGTACGAATCGCGCAGCGCGGTGCGGACGACCGGGTTCTCCGAGTTGAGGTCGTCGAGGTCGGAGACCTGGTAGTTCAGCTCCTGGTTCGGATCGTTGTAGTCGGTGATCGCGGGCGTCCAGTGGTAGATCGCCGCCGCGCGCTGGACCGGGTCGGTGACGTCGTCCTGGTCGAACGGCGACTGCTCCGGCTTGCTCGTCGGCGCCGCGTTGACGTTCTTGACGAACCCCTGGGTCACGTCGGCGGGGTTGTAGTGGGAGTACTGGAAGAAATTCCCCATGTGGTTGGGGACCACGTCCTGGATGAGGTACATGCCGCGCTGGTGGAGCGCGTCGGACAGCGCCTTGTAGGTCTCGAGCGTGCCGGCGTGCTCGTCGACCTTCTTCAGGTGGCGCGCCCAGTAGCCGTGGTAGCCGCCCGACTGCTGCAGCGGGTCCCACCACATGTTGGCGACCGGCGGCGTGATCCACACCGCCGTCGCGCCCAGCCCCTGGATGTAGTCGAGCTGGTTGATGATCCCCTGCAGATCGCCGCCCGAGTACTTGTCGAGGCTGGTCGGGTCGTACTCGCCTTTGTGCTGGTTGTCGTTGGTGGGATCGCCGTCGGCGAAACGGTCGATCATTACCATGTAGATGACCTGTTCCTCCCACACCGGCGACGGGACGTGGAGCTTCTGTCCGGACGACGACGAGCATGCCGCGGCGAGGGAGACGAGCCAGACGAGTGGGGTCACGCGGATCGTGTTCATGGAGCCCTCCAGCGGGAGACGCCTACGACCCCCCGGTCGGAGCTGCCTGAATTCTACTTTGCTTTCTTCGCGGGGGCGGCAGCTTCGGCGAACACGTATTCGTGCTGCGCGTCACGCACCACCAGCGCGGGCTTGCCGTCGGCCTCCGACACCACGAACTCGAAGCCGCTCGCGCCGGGGTCGATCGTCACCAGCGAGAACGATCCGTCGTCGTTCTTGCGCGACGCCACCGGGCTTTTCCACTCGCCCACGTCGAGCGTGACCGCCGCGCCGCGCCGCGTCAGGACGATGTCGCCGAGCGAGGCGTTCGTGTAGCGCCGCGCCAGCTTGGCCGTCGCCTCGGGCGCCGGGGGCAGGACCAGCCGCTCGCGCTCCTTGGCGACCGCCGCGTGGAACGTCTTCGCCGCCGACTCCACGTCCTCCGCCGCCTCCGGCTTCCCGTCGAACAGCTCCTCCAGCACCTTACGCTCGAACGGGTGGCGCAGGATGCCTCCGCCGTCGGCGTTGGTGAGGATGACGCCGCCGACGTCGTGGTCGGGCAGCCAGAACATGTCGCTGTGGAAGCCGAGGAGATCGCCGCCGTGATGCACGACGGCCACGCCGAACTCGGTGTCGACCATGAGGCCCATGCCGTACGTCGTGTGCTCGCCGATCGTGACCTGCTTGGCCCGGCGGGCGAGCAGCGCCTCCTCCGACAGGAGCCGGGTGCCGTCGGGCAGCTTGCCGTTCGCGAGCTCCATCTGAACGTAGCGCACGAGCTCGTTCGCGCTCGACCACGCGCCGCCGGCGGGGCGCAGCGGGATGACCGCGCGGTTGAGGTCGTTGGACGCGACGGCCGTGTTGCCTTTGAAGTCCAGGCCGTGGGGCCAGGCGTGGTTCCCCGCCCACGCCTTGGCGAAATCGAACGTCGTCGCCTTCATTCCCAGCCGGTCGAAGATGCGCCGCCGCATCGCCTCGTCGTAGGCGGCGCCGAGCTCCTTCCCGGGGTAGGCGACCTGGCCGCCGATGAACCCCGCCGCCGAGGCGAGGAGGTTGGAGTACTGGAACGTCTCGCCGAACTTCGTCGTGGGTTGGAACGTGCCGAGGAGCTCCATCTCGCTCTTGGGCGTCGCGTTCTTGTACTCGAAGATCCACTCGAGATCCTGCCGCGGCACGCCGGTGCACGCGCACACGAGGTGCTTCATGAGCACGCGCGACGTCGTGTCCGCGTCGCCGAGCTTGAACGCGGGATAGATCTGGGTGACGGGCGTGTCCCAGGTGAACTTGCCGTCGGCGACCTCGGTCGCCAGCAGGAGCGTCGACAGCGCCTTCGTGTTCGACGCGATGATGAACAGAGTGTCGGCGTCGACCTTGGCTGGCTTTCCGAGCTGCTTCACGCCGAAGCCGCCGGCGAAGACGACCTTGCCGCCCTGCACCAGGGCGATGGCGACGCCCGGCACGCCGATCGCCTTGCGCCCCGTCTCGATGAAGTCGCGGATGCGCGCGAGGCGCTCCGCGTCGAGCGCGTTCGCCGTCTTGCCCTTGAACGACTCCTTGGCGTAGCCCTTGGGGCGGGCGCTGTCGGCGAGGAGCTGGACGGCGGCCAGGCGCTTCTCGAATGAGGCCTCGCCGCCGGTGCCGGCGGCCGCGTGCCACGCGTCGCCGCGCCGGAGCGCGACCGCGAACACGACGAGCTTCTCGTTCGGCGACACTTCGTAGTCGTAGTTGCGTTCCTCGTCCCAGCCGTTGCGGCCCGGCTGCGACTGCGCGAGCTTGACCGGACGTCGGAAGCTCGGGTCGAGCGCGCGCCACGCGGCGGCGACCGCGTCGTCGGGCTCCTTCGCCCCGGCCGCGACGATCGCCACGCGCAGATCCGGCTCGGGTCCGGTCAGGAGCGCCTGCGACGCGTCGACGGCGGCGGTCCAGCCGGCGGGCACGGTGAAGTTGATGTCGCCGACGGTGCGCGGCGTGTCGGCGGCGACCTTCTCCGGGGCGGCCGTGCCGGGACCAGGGGACGAGGGCGACGGGGCGGGTGCGGGCGGCGGCGCCTGGGCGGCGGGTGCCGACGGAGGCTGTGGGGTCGTCGCGGGCGGCGTCTTGGCCCCTCGGCAGGCCACGAGCAGCGTCGCGGCGACGAGGGCGCGCGGAATGTGGGTGCGCATGGCACCGTGGTAAGTCAAGGCGGAGGCGAGGTCAACCCATCAGGCGCTGGCCGCGCTTTTTCCAGCGCAGGCGCGCCCGTTCGCGCTCCCCCTCGCGCGTCCGTACCCGGCCGTGGACCTGCAGCGCCCCGAGGACACGCGCCGTCGCGTCCGCGACCTCGTCGATCGCCCGCGCGAACGCGGCCTGGTCCGCCAGCGACGGCTTCTGCACCCCGCTCACCTTGCGCACGTACTGGAGCGCGGCGGCGCGGATCTCGTCGGGCGTGGTGGGCGGGTCGAAGTTGTGCAGGACTCGGATGTTCCGACACATGCCCAAAGCATAGCCAGAACGCGACGGCTGGCGTAGCCTTCTGCGCATGAAGCTGCCCGTCCTCCTCGTTGCCCTCGCCGCCTGCGCCAGCGGGCGGGCCCCTGCGCCCCAGGCTCCGGCCGCCGCCGCGTCGCCGTTCGCGCGTTTCGTCGACGACTTCTTCGCCGCGCGGTTCGCCTTTTCACCCTCGAACGGGACCCGGGTGGGGTTGCACGACTACGACGCCCAGCTCGAGGACCGCTCGCGCGCGCGTATCGACGCGCGCGTCGCCGAGCTGAAGGGGCTGCGGGCGCGCCTCGCCGCCTTCGACCGGAAGGCGCTATCGTTCGACGAGGCCATCGACGCCGACGCGCTGGCGCACAGCATCGACGGCGAGCTCCTGTCGCTGGAGACGGTGCGGCCGTGGCAGCGAAACCCGATGACCTACGCCCGCCTGCCCGGCGGCGCCATCGACGGGCTCATGAAGCGCGACTTCGCGCCCGCGGCGGAGCGCCTCCGCTCGGTCATCGCCCGCCTGAAGCAGGTCCCGGCGGTGTACGCCGCGGCGAAGGCGAACCTCGACACGCCGCCGCGCGAGTTCACCGATGTCGCCATCCGCATGACCAAAGGCGCGGTCCATTTCTTCGAGGCGTCGCTCCCGGCGTGGGCGCGCGCGGCCGCGGTGGGGGACGCGGCGCTGGCGGCGGAATTCGAGCGCGCGAACGAGACCGCGGTCGCGGCGACCAAGGACTTCGCCGCCTGGCTCGAGCGCGACCTCAAGCCGCGGTCGACGGGCAGGTACGCGCTCGGCGCGGAAACGTTCGCGGCGATCCTGCGGGCCGAGGAGATGGTCGACACGCCCATCGCCGAGCTCCTCGCCACCGGCGAGGCGCAGCTCGCCAAGGACCATGCGGCGTTCGTCGCGACCGCCCGGACGATCGACGGGACCAAGACGCCGGCGCAGGTGATGCAGGCGCTGTCGCTCGACCATCCGGCCGAGAACGACCTGATCCCGGCGGTGGCGCGGTCGCTCGAGGACACGCGTCGCTTCGTGGTGGACAAGGGGCTGGTCACCATCCCGTCGGAGGTGCGCCCCAAGGTGGAGGAGACGCCGCCCTACGCGCGCGGCGGCGGATTCGCGTCGATGGACACCGCCGGCCCGTACGAGGAAAAGGCGACCGAGTCGTTCTACTACGTGACGCCGGTCGAGAAGGAGTGGGACGCGAAGCACAAGGAGGAGCACCTCCGCCTGTTCAATCGACCCGTCATCGCCCTGATCGACATCCACGAGGCGTTCCCCGGCCACTACGTGCAGTTCCTCTACTCCAAGCAGTTCCCCACCAAGACGCGCAAGCTCCTCGGGGCCGGCACGAACAGCGAGGGGTGGGCGCACTACGCCGAGCAGATGGTCGTGGACGAGGGCTACGGCGGCGGCGACCCGAAGATCCGCCTCGCCCAGCTCGCGGAGGCGCTGGTGCGCGACTGCCGCTACATCGTCGGCATCAAGCTGCACACGGCGGGGATGACCGTCGAGGACGGCGCGAAGCTCTTCGTCGACAAGGCGTTCATGGAGCCGGCGAACGCATACGAGGAGGCGCGCCGCGGAGCGTTCAACCCGACCTACCTCTACTACACGCTGGGCAAGCTGGAGATCCAGAAGCTCCGGGACGAGTACCGCGCCAAGACGGGGGCGAGCCTGAAGCAGTTCCACGACGCATTCGTCGCGCAGGGGTCGCTGCCGATCCCGCTCGTGCGGAGGTTGCTGCTCGAGCGGCGGTGACGTCTACGGCGCCCGCGCGCAACGGACGCCGGCAAGGATGATGCGGTCCGACGGCGGGAGGCTGAGGCGGCGGCCCGTCCGCAGGTCGGTCGCGCCGCTGGCGAAGCTCCCGCCGCGGATCTCCCTGTGCGCTCCAGGTGCGAGGTTGGCGCAATCCGCGCACGGGACCTGATACACCGCCTGCCAGTCGAGCGTCCATTCCATCACGTTGCCCGCGAGGTCCGACTGGCCCCAGCGGCCGTCGCCCGCGGGCTTCGTGCCCACCGCGACCAGATCGGTCACCGCGCAGCCGGGGAGCCCGTCGCCGACGCAGTTCTCGAAATTGTCGGCGTCGTAGCTCGCGTGCGCGCCGTCGATGATCAGGGACCCCGCCGGGCTCGACCAGGGGTACGCGCGCTGCTGGTCGCCCCCGGCCGCCGCGTAGTTCCATTCCGCCTCCGTCGGCAGATATCCGCCGTCCCACGCGCAGAAGGCCGTCGCCTCGTACCACGTCACGCAGTTCATCGGTCGGTCCTCGTTGCCCCCCGGCGCGTCCGTCCACGTCTGGAGCGTCGGATCGCACTTCAGCGCCGCGACCAGCGCGGTCGTGCTCGCGGCCAGATTCGCGTTCCAGCTCGCGTCCCACCCGCTCCCCGCGATGTTCGCGTGCGCGCCGGCCCCCGCCGCGGGCGCGCTCGATCGGGTTCCCATGCCCGCGTTCACGAACGCGCGGAACCGCCCGACCGTGACCTCGTACTTGTCGAGCCGAAAGTTGCCGACGGTCGCCGGATGGGTCGTGACCCCGGAGAAGGCGTCCCCGGCAAGGTCGAAGCTCCGGTCGTAGGTGCCTCCGGGTACCTCCAGGCTGCGGCAGCAGCTGTCGCGGCCGTTGGCACCACACGTCGTCGGCATCCCGATGCAGCTCGGAAACGCCGACGGGGGCGCATCGACCGATGCGTCTGGCGATGCGTCTGGGAGCGGAATCTCGACCACATCAGGGTAAGCGATTCCCGACCCCGAGCCGCATGCGGCAAGCCCGACCAGCGCAACGAGAGATCTCATCCCAGGTCTGCGATGCAAGTCGAGTGCCGCCAGTGCCAGGTTGCGGAATGGGCCAATGGCCGGCACGGAGGTGGACCGGACATGGAGGCCCGGTACAGGCCGGTGCACCTACCACACGCGCACGCGGTCCTTGGGGGCGAGGTACATCGCCTGCCCCGACTTCACGTCGAACGCCGCGTACCAGGCATCGAGATTGCGCACCGTGAGGGCGCGGTACTTGGACGGCGAGTGTCCGTCGACGATCATGAGCTGGCGCAGCAACGGCTCGCGGATGACGCCGCGCCACGCCTGCGCGAAGGCGAGGAACAGCTGCTGCTCGCCGCTCATGCCCTGCGCGACCGGCGCCGGTTTGCCGTCGAGCGACGCCAGCCACGCGTCGTGCGTCGCCGCCAGCCCCGCCAGGTCGGCGATGTTCTCGCCCAGCGTCAGCTTCCCGTTGAGGTGGACGTCGGGGAACGGCCGGTAGGCGTCGTACTGCGCCGCGAGCTGCGCCCCGGCGGCCTCGAAGTGGGCGCGGTCCTCCTTGGTCCACCAGTCGGCGAGCGTGCCGCGCGCGTCGAACTGCGCCCCCTGATCGTCGAAGCTGTGGCTGATCTCGTGGCCGATCACCGAGCCGATGCTGCCGTAGTTGACCGCCGCGGGCGCGCCCGGGTCGAAGAACGGCGGCTGGAGGATCGCCGCCGGGAAGTTGAGCGCGTTCTGCAGAGGAAGGTTGACCGCGTTCACCGTCTGCGGCGTCATGCACCACTCGGTCATGTCGACGGGCTTGCCCAGCTTGGCCAGGCTGCGCCGGTACTCGAACGCGCCGGCGCGATCGACGTTGCCCACGACGTCGTCGCGCGCGATCTCCAGCGTCGCGTAGTCGACCCACTTGTCGGGATAGCCCACGCCCACGTACAGCGTGCCGAGCTTCTCCTTCGCCTTGGCCTTCGTCGCCGCGGTCATCCACTCGATCTTGTCGATGCGGGCGCGGAAGGCGGCGATGATGTTCTTCACCATCGCCTGCAGCTGCGCCTTGGACTCGGCCGGGAAGTATTTCTTCACGTAGATGTGGCCGACCGCGTCGCCGAGCAGGGCGTTGGCGAACGCCACGCCGCGCTTCCACCGATCGGACTGCTTGGGCGTGCCGGCCAGGACCTTGCCGAAGAAGGCGAAGTGCTCGTCGGCGAGCGCGCGGGGGAGGAACGCGCTCCGCGTCTCGACGGCGTGGTAGGTGAGCCAGTCCTTCCAGTCGGCGAGCGCTTCGGCGGCGACCAGGGCCGAGAGGCCCTTGGTCGCGCCGGGGTGCCACACGACGATCATGGGAACCTTGTCGAGCGAGGCGGCGGCGAAATACGTGTCCCAGTCGAGCCCCGGCGCCTTCGCGGCGAACTCGGAGCGCTTCCATGGGTTGTTGGCCTTGAGGACGTCCACCGACTCCTCGCGGCTCGCGTGCACCTTCGCGATCTTCGTTTCCAGGGCGACGATGCGCGCCGCCTTCGCCGCGGCGGCCGCGACGCCGGCGAGCTTCAGCACGGTCGCGACGTGGGCCCGGTACTTGGTCCGGATGTCGGCCATCCGCGGCGACCCGTCGAGATAGAACTCGCGATCCGGCATGCCCAGCCCGCCCTGGAGCAGGTACGGCGCGTACTGGCCGGGCGCGTTGAAGTCCGGCGCGACCCACAGGCCCAGAAGCCGCGGCGTGTAGAAAGTGCTGTTGTTCAGCGGGTCGACGTCGGCGCGGAGGTCCTCGCCGAGCAGGCGGGCGAGCTGCGTCTTGTCGCGGACCGCGGCGATGCGGGCGAGCGCGGGCTTGAGCGGGGCGATGCCCTTCTTCTCGATGGCGGACTCGTCCATGAACCCGGCGTAGAGGTCGCCGACCTTGCGCAGCTCCGATCCCGGGGGCGCTTTCGCCGCCGAGGCCTCCTCGAGCAGGCTCCTGGTGCGCCGAATCGTCTCCTCCGCCAGCTCGCCGAGGACGCCCCACGCCGGCTTGTCGGCGGGGATCGGGGTCTTCTTCACCCACGTCCCGTTGGCGTAGTCGAAAAAGTCGTCCCCGGGGGCGACCGACCGATCCATGCCCGCGAGATCGATGCCGCGGCTCGGCCCGGGCGCGTCCGACGGGGAGGAAGGCTTGGGCTCGGCGTGAGCCGTCGAGGCGGCGAACAGGGCGGCGAGGGGGACGACCGTTCGGAGCAGACGCATGGACCATCGATGGTCGATGTCGCGCGGATTTGCAAGGGACTTTCCGTCGACGGACGCGCGCGGAGTGTTGGGCGCGTTCGACTCACCGATGCTGACCGACGTCAATCCTTCTTGAGCATGCGCAGCTGGCGGCCGAGCTCCGCCAGCTCGGCGCGCAGCTCGGCGCGCAACTCGGGCGCCATGTCGCGCGAAGCCTCCTCCCAGTCGGCCCACAGGTCGTCGAGCGCGCGCTGTGCCGCGACGACGGCGGCCCGCGCGTCGTCCCACTCGCGCCGCGCCTCGCGCTCGCGCAGCTTGGCCGCCTCGAGCGCGTCGGCGGCGGCGCGGTACTCGGCGTGGTGCTTGGCGCCCACGCGGTCGTGGTGCGCGCGGACGAACTTCTCCAGGAGCTCGAGCGCGCGTGGATCGACGTCCTTCATGCTCGGATTCTACCGCAGCTCCGGCGGCAGCGTCCCCGCGCCGCCGAGGTCGAGCTCCTTCATCAGCTGCTCGACGTCGGCGCCGCCGAGCGTCTTCTTGAGCTCGAAGTAGACCTTCGCCGCGATGAACGCGTAGACGAGGAGGAGCACGGCCACCGCGGCGATCTGGACGAGCACCTCGAGCCGGTGGACCAGCGACTCCTGGATGAGGCGCGCCTGCTGGTCGAGCGCCTCGGTCAGTCTCCCGGAGGCTTCGCCGCCGGCCACGCCGAGGAGGAAAACGTCGTCGAACAGGCCGGTGCGGTCGAGCGCCGCCTCGAGGCCGGCGCCGGCGCGCACGTGGCGCGCGGCCTCGTCCATGCGCTCCTCGAGCTCGGCGTCTCCCGTCGCGCGCGCGGCCAGCCCGAGCGACTTGAACGCGTCCATGCCGGCGCGGAGCGCGGCGGCGAGGTGGCGGGCGAACACCATGCGCGAGCGCGCCACGTGGAGCGGACCGACGAGGGGAAGGCGCCGGCGCAGGCGCGCCAGCGCGCCGGCGCCGAGGAGCGTGCGCAGCCCCCACGACAGCGCGACGACGCCGCCGACGAGGCCGCCGACGGTGAGCGCGTACGGCAGGAGCGACGCGCGCAGATACGCGCCCACGCCGTCGGTGACGAGCGTGGCGAAGGGAAGAAGGAAGAATGACAGCGTGAACAGGATGAACGGATAGATGCACGCGCGGATGACCCGCCGGCGCAGGTCCAGCCGGAGCTCGATCGACGCCGCCAGCTCGGCGAACACGCCCGGCAGGTCGCCGCTCGTCTCGCCGGCCACGACGAACGCCCGCACCGCGTCGGGGAACACCGCCGGGTCAGCGGCCATGGCCTCGGCGAGCGTGGCGCCGGCGTCCACGCCCGCGGCCGTCGCGGTCCACGCCTCGCGCAGCCGCCCGCGCGTGCGGCGGATGAGCAGGCGCAGGGCCTCGCGCGCGCCGAGTCCCGAAGCGAGCAGCGCGCCGAGCTGCTTGTAGGCGACGGCGAGGACGGCATCGCCGACCGGCCGCATCGGCCACGCGGCCCGGCTGGCGCGAGGAGACACGTGCATCGTCGACGGCAGTGTACGCCCGAATTGGATTACAATGGCGTCACGTCGGCGACCGAGACCAACACCGTCATCGTGGGTGCGAGCGCCGCCGGCCTTGCCACCGCCGCGTGCCTTCGGCGCGAGCAGGTCCCGTTCGAGCTC
>DATFWE010000130.1:0-8195 GCA_035259575.1 Haliangiales bacterium | reverse complement strand
CCACCCACCACGCCCACGCGAGCCGCACCCCCGAACCATATCAAACGGCTACGGCGGCAGCACCTCGACGGTAACCGGCACCACGCCGTCGTCGATCATCCCCAGCTCGCGCGCCGCCGCCTTCGACACGTCGATGATCCGCCCCCGCGAGTACGGCCCGCGATCGTTGATGCGCACCACCACCGACCGCCCGTTCTTGAGATTGACGACGCGCACGCGCGCGTTCATCGGCAGCGTCTTGTGCGCCGCGGTCAGCGCGTACATGTCGAAGCGCTCGCCGCTCGCCGTCGGGCGGCCGTGGTGGCGCTCGCCGTACCACGTCGCCAGGCCGCGCTCGCGGCCGTCCGCCCCGATCCGCGGCGGCTCCGCCGGCGCCGCCCCGCACGCGACGCACAGCACGACGGCCCATGCGAAGGAGACGAGGAGGCTACTTTTCACAGCCCGCGCCCACTCCCAGGCCCGCCTTCGCCAGCGCGGCGCCGCGCAGCTCGGCCCCGGTCGCGCCCGCGCCGAGCGCGCCGCGGAGCTTCGCGCCGTGCCCCGGGCCGACCACGTCGCGGAGGTACGCCTCGTACTGGAACGTGTCCGAGTGCTCCGGCGTGTGGCACTTCCCGGCGCAGAAGCTCGCCGGCGGCTTACGCACCAGCGTGTCGGTGCGCTTGCCGTCGGCGTCGACATGGAGCGAGGCCGGGCCGTGGCAGACCTCGCACTGCACGTCCTTGAGCTTGTCGACGTTCGCGAACACCGCGCCGCCCGGCTCGAGCCAGCCCGTCGAGTGGCAGCCGACGCAGTCGCGGTTCCACTGCTTGTGACCGGCCTCGAGCGTGCGCCATGCCCCCGCGTGCTTGGTGCCCTTCCAGAACGTCACCGCCGGCTGATGGCAGTAGACGCACTCCTCGCCGCCGACGTAGCCGGCCTTGCCCGGCGCGACCGGCGGCGCCGCCTCGGCGGCGGAGGCGCGGCGGTTGAGCTCGGCCACCTGGGCGTCGTAGCGCCGCTTCGCCGCGAGCACGCCGGCGTCGCAGGGGAGCGCCTTCTTGATGGGGACGCGCGTCAGCGTGAACCAGCTGCCCGACGCGGGGGCGCGCAGGGGGCTCGCCCGCAGCGCGTCTCGCTCGGCGGCGAGGCGCGCCGCCTCGTCGCGATTCTGCTGCACGAAGGCGGCGTCGGCGTTCGGGTCCTTCTCCCAGCGCGCGAGGTCGGCGCGGATCGCGGCGATGCGATCGTCGAGCTTTTTCATGTCGGCGGCGGCGCGCGCCGGGCCGACCGCGTCGATCAACGGGCCTCCGCCGTAATGCAAGTCCACTCGGACGACCGCCTGTCCGCGGTTCGCCGGCAACACGAGGTACGAGCCGCCGACCGCTTCCGCCACGTCGGAGCCGACGTCGTCGAGGCCGGCGCCCACGAGCACGAAATCCGCCCCGGGGGCCGCTTGCGCAAGCCGCTTGGCCGCGGCGCGCGTCATGTGCGCGAGCGCGATCACCACGTCGGCGCCCCGCGCGCGCAGATCCTTGATCGCCGCCCCGGCGGCCGCCGCCGGATCCGACCCCGGCACGAGCGCGGGGTCCACCACGCCGAAGACGCCGATCTTCACCCCCGCCACGCCCCGCACGAACGGCGGCGCGGTCGGGACGCCCTCGGCGTTCGCGGCCTGGCGCGGGAACAGGATCCCCGGGGCGCCTTCGGCCAGATCGTAGGGCCCGACGCCGGCGGCCCACAGGCCCATCTTCGGCAGGGTCTCGGCCAGGAGCGTCGCCTTCGCATCCTCTTGTGCCTTCTTCTCGGGGGAGACCGGCCGCTCGCTGTAGAGCGTCGACCCACCGTCGAAGAGCGGCGCCCCGCGCACCAGCGCCGCGGTCCGCGCGAGGTCACCGAGCGGATCGGTGGTGCAGCCGCAAGGCTCCAGGGTGCCGCGCAGCTCGCTGATGAAATACAGCGAGATTTCAGGTGATTTGGATGCGGTGGGCGGCGCCGGCGGGCGCGAGCAGCCGGCGAGGACGCTGAGCGCGGCGAGCCATCGCACGAGGGGGGTATATGTCACAGAACCTATTGACTCACAAACCTTTGGCCAGTAGATTTCCACGTCTTTTCGAGGAACCCCATGTCCGTGAAGATTCGTCTGGCCCGCCAGGGCGCCAAGAAGACCCCGTTCTACCGCATCGTGGCGGCCGACAGCCGCAGCCCGCGCGACGGCCGCCACATCGATCAGATCGGCATCTACGACCCCACGCGCGAGCCGCCCGAGCTCCGATACGACGAGGCCAAGATGGAGAAGTGGCTCAAGCACGGCGCCACCCCGTCGGACACGGTGCGCGAGATCCTGGCCCGGGCCAAGCGCGCCGCGGCGAAGGCCTAGTGACCGATCTCATCACTTTCATCGCTCAGGCGCTCGTGGATCACCCCGACGCAGTCCAGGTGACCGAGCGCCAGGAGGGGGACACGTCGGTGTTCGAGCTGCGCGTGTCGCCCGACGACCTGGGCAAGGTCATCGGCCGCCAGGGCCGCACCGCCCGCGCGCTGCGCGTGGTGCTCCAGGCCGCCGCCACCAAGAAGAAGCGCCGCACCGTCCTCGAAATCGTCGAGTAACGTGGACCTCCTGGAAGTCGGATACGTCGCGCGCGCCCACGGCGTGCGCGGCGAGGTGCGCGTGCACCTCCACGCCGCCGAGTCGACGGCCCTCTACGACGTGGCGCGCGCGTTCGTCGGCGGCGTGGCGCGCGCGATCCTGTCGGCGCGTCCGGCGGGCGGCGCCGTCCTGGTCGCGTTCGAGGGCGTCGCCGACCGCGACGCCGCCGACGCGCTCCGCGGCGAGCCGGTGGCGGTGGCGCGCGCGGATCTGCCGCTCGCCGAGGGGGAGTACTTCCTGGCCGACCTGACCGGCTGCGAGGTGGCGACGGAGGCGGGCGTCCCGCTCGGCCGGGTCGCCGAGGTCGTGCGCGCGGCCCAGGATCTTCTCGTGATCCACGACGGCGACGCCGAGCGCCTGGTCCCCATCGTGCCCGAGCTGGTGCGCGCGGTGGACGTCGCGGCGCGCCGGATCGTCGTCGAGCTGCCGGAGGACTATCCGGTGGGCAAACGCTGATGCAGTTCGAGGTCGTCACGCTGTTTCCCGAGATGTTCGACTCGTTCCTCGCGGCGAGCCTGCTCGGCAAGGCGGTCGCCGCGGGGCGGGTCGAGGTGACGTTCGTCAACCCGCGCGACTTCACGACCGACAAGCACCGCAGCGTCGACGACGCGCCGTACGGAGGCGGCGCCGGCATGGTCATGCGCGCCGAGCCGCTCGTCGCGGCGATCGATTCGGCCGTCGCCGCGCGCGGTCCCGCCCACCGCGTTCTCCTCACGCCCGCGGGCGCCCCCCTCGACCACGCCCGCGTGCGCGCGCTCGCCGCGATGCCGCGCGTCCTCCTCGTGTGCGGCCGCTACGAGGGGATCGACGAGCGGGTGCGCGCGCTCGCCATCGACGAGGAGATCTCCGTCGGCGACTTCGTCCTGTCCGGCGGCGAGGTCGCCGCGATGGCGGTCATCGACGCCGTCGCGCGCCTCGTGCCCGGCGTCCTCGGCGACCCCGTGTCCGCCGAGGAAGAATCGTTCGCGCGCGGCCTCCTCGAGGCGCCGTGCTACACGCGCCCGCCCGAGCTGCGCGGCCTGCGCGTCCCCGAGGTCCTCCTTTCGGGCGATCACGCGCGCATCCGCGCCTGGCGCGAGGCCGAAGGGCGCGCGCGCACCCGCCGCGTCCGCCCCGACCTCGTCGCGGACGAGATCGCGGCGCGCACCCATGTGTGCCTCCTCCACCACCCCGTGCTCGACAAGGACGGGCAGGTCGTCACCACCGCGATCACCAACCTCGACATCCACGACATCGCCCGCGCGTCGCGCACGTTCGGTCTCGCGGGCTACTTCGTGGTGACCCCGATCGAGGCGCAGCGCGCGCTCGTCGCGCGCATCGTCGGGCACTGGACCGAGGGCGCCGGCCGCGAGCACACGACCAAGCGCACCGAAGCGCTCGAGCTGGTGACGATCGTGCCCGCGCTCGCCGACGCGATCGCCCGGGTCGCCGAGCGCCACGGCGCCGCGCCCCACGTGGCGGCGACCGGCGCGCGCCCCCGTCCCGGCGCCGTCCCGTCGGCCGAGCTGCTCCGGCGGGCGGGATCGAGGCCGTTGCTCCTGCTTTTCGGCACGGGCTGGGGGCTGGCCCCCGACATTTTCCTAAGTGTCGACAGTGTGTTAGATCCTATCTTGGGCGCCGGCGAATATAACCATTTGTCTGTGCGGTCGGCTGTGGCTATCATCCTCGACCGTTTATTCGGATTTCGCGAAAGGTTCTGAAGCTATGTCGGACACGACAACCATCCTGAAGGCCATCGAGAAGCGCCAGATGCGCGCGAACGTCCCCGAGTTCCGCGTGGGCGACACCGTCAAGGTCCACGTGAAGATCAAGGAAGGCGACAAGGAGCGCGTGCAGGCGTTCGAGGGCGTGGTGATCGCGCGGGCGCGCGGCACGGCGCGCGCGTCGTTCACGGTACGCAAGATCTCCTACGGCGTCGGGGTCGAGCGCGTGTTTCCGCTCCACTCGCCGATGATCGAGAAGGTGGACGTGATGGTGCGCGGCGACGTGCGCCGCGCGCGCCTCTACTACCTGCGCAACCTGCAGGGCAAGGCGGCGCGCATCCGCGAGAAGAAGGCGGGCGTGGAGACGCCGGCCGAGAACGGCAAGGCCTGATCCCTATCCGACCCCCCCTCAGCGCAGGCTGGCGATGTCGATGACGAAGCGGTAGCGCACGTCCGCGCGCACCAGGCGCTCGTAGGCCTCGTTGATCTTCTGGATCGCGATCACCTCGATGTCGGAGACGATCTTGTTCGCGCCGCAGTAGTCGAGCATCTCCTGCGTCTCGGGGATGCCGCCGATCATCGAGCCGGCCAGGCGCCGGTTCCCGGCGATCAGCGAGAACGCCGACACCGGCGTCGGCTCGGGCGGGACGCCGACGAGGACCATCGTCCCCTGCGGGCGCAAGAGCTCCAGGTGCTTGTTGTAGTCGTGCGGCACGGAGATCGTGTCGATGAGGAGGTCGAAGCGACCGGCGAGCTTGGCGAACGTCGCCTCGTCGCGGGTGTGCTCGAACGCGTGGGCGCCGAGGCGGCGCGCGTCGGCCTCCTTCGCGCGCGACGTGCTGAGCATCGTCACCTCCGCCCCCATCGAGGCGGCGAGCTTCACCGCCATGTGACCCAGACCGCCCAGGCCGACGACGCCGACGCGGTCGCCCGCCTTGACGCCGAACTGGCGCAGGGGCGAGTAGGTGGTGATGCCCGCGCACAGGAGCGGCGCGGCCGCGGCGGGTTCGAGCCCGTCGGGCACGCGGAGGACGTAGGGCTCGGCGACGACGATCTGCGTCGAATAGCCGCCGTGGGTCGGCGTCTTGCGATCCATCTCCGTCGAGTTGTACGTGAACGCCGCGCCGTTCCGGCAGAACTGCTCCAGGCCGCGGCGGCAGGCGTCGCAGGTGCGGCAAGAGTCGACGAAGCAGCCGACGCCGGCGAGGTCGCCGACCTTGATCTTGGTCACACGCTCGCCGACGCGACGGACGCGGCCGATGATCTCGTGGCCCGGCACCATCGGGAAGATGCTCCCGCCCCACTCGTCGCGCGCCTGGTGGAGATCGCTGTGGCATACACCGCAGTAGAGGATGTCGAGGACGACGTCCTCGGCGCGCGGCTCGCGGCGCTCGATGGTGTGGGCGTGGAGGGGCCTTCCGGGCGACGAGGCGGCGAAAGCGGGGATCTTCGGCATCGCGTTACCTCCGCCGAGGTCTATGCGGCGCGGGGGCCCCCCGGTCTATGAGAAAAGGGACTTGACAAATGTTTAGGTGCGTGCGAGCCTGCTCGCATGCGCTCGGGGGGGCCCCAGCTCGCAGGGCAAGGCCATGCGTTCCATGCGTTCGAGGATGCGGCCGTGGAGGCGCTCGTGCGTCGCGGCTACCGCGTGCTCGCGCGCAACTATCGCATTGCCGGCGGGGAGATCGACGTCATCGCGTGCGATGGACCGACGCTGTGCTTCGTCGAGGTGCGCGCGCGGCGATCGGCTCGGTTCGGCGCCCCGGAAGAGACGGTGGGGCGTTCCAAGCAGACGCGCCTCCGCCTTGCCGCGGAGCAGTATCTTTCCGTTCACCCCCAGCCGTCGGGCTGCCGTTTCGATGTGGTGGCGATCTCGCACCACGAGATCCGGCTGATCAAGGATGCCTTCTGATGTTACTTGCAGGCGGGATACATCGTCGGGTTCTCGCGCCGGCCGGGGAGGTTGCAGCACTCGTTGGAGGGATTGGCCGCAACGCAGGCCGCGGGATCGGCCAGGCTCGGATTGAAGTCTTTGCAAATGCAGAACTTCCGACAACAGAATGGCCCCACCACCACCGGCACCGCGCATTCGAACCCCATCTTGCACGGCGTCTCGGAGCTGGCCTCGCAATCGTCGGCGCTGTCGCACTCGGCGGTGCACAGGTCGGGCGATGCGCCGGCGACGTGGAGGCACGTCCGCGACTGGCACTCGAGCGCGGGCGAGCCGACCACGGTCTGCGAGATGCCGGCATCCCCGAGCGAGGGGAGGATGCACTGACGGCCGACCTGCGTACCTTTGCAGGCCCCGGCCGCCGCCACCAAGATGAAGAGCGACGCGAGGGTCACCAGGGTAGTAGTCAACCTAAGGATCCGCATGTGGCGTGGCCATCATCGGCAAAACCCCACAGTGTTGTCAAGCTTTGCGCCACGGCCTTGCGCCTTGACAGATGGTTCGATCGCTCTTTAAGCTCGGGCCATGGCACGGCTCTCGCGCCTCTCGTTCTTGGGATTCCGCCTCCTAGTCACCGGGGTTATGGGGGGAGTCATCTTTCTGGCCTGGCAGGCCCGGCCGGTGCACGCGGCCCCCCCCGACAAGCCCACAGCAAAGGGGGAAGAGGACCTCGAGATCGAGGAGGACGTGACGCGGGCCGGCCCCCCGTCCAAGACGCTGGAACGCGCGAAGAAACTGTACGACAAGGGCGATTACTATTCGGCCTCGATCGAGTTCGACAAGGTCGTCAAGGGGAACGAGGACACCGAGGCGAACAAGCAAAAGGCCCAGTTCTTCCAGGGGAAGACGCTTTTCCATCTCCAGTTCTTTGCCGCCGCCCTCGTCCACTTCGACACCATCGTTCAGAAGGGGCGGTCCCACAAATACTTCCGCCGGACGCTGCAGTGGCTCGCGGCGCTCGCGGAGATCCTGCCCGAGTCGGCCGGCATCCTGAAAAAGATCGGCACCTACTCCAAGGAGGACTTGGAGGACCCGGCGCTCGCGCCGGTGCGCCCCAAGCTCTACTACCTCCTCGGCCGCTACTTCTACTTCGCGGGCCAGCTCGAGCAGGCGGTCGACCTCTTCCGCCGGGTCCCGAACGACTCCGAGTACTACCTCAAGGCGAAGTACATGGAGGGCGTCTGCTGGACGCTCGTGCCCAAGGGGAAGGAAGCGGTCGATGCGCTGAAGGAGATCCTCGTCGTGTCGGTGGAGCCCGAGCTCCGCAAGAAGTTCCCCCCCGACGAGATGCAGGAGATGGAGGAGCGCGCCGCCCTCACCATGGGACGCATCTTCTATCAGACCAAGCAGTACGAGCTCGCCATCAAGTACATGGAGAAGGTCCCGCAGGATTCGCCCGACTGGCTGGACTCCCTGTTCGAGGCGTCCTGGGCGTACTACCTCATCAAGAAGAACTCCAAGGCGCTGGGGAACATCCACACGCTCAACGCGCCCTACTTCGAGAACGAGTTCTTCCCCGAGTCGGTGATCCTCAAGTCGCAGATCTATTTCAACTACTGCCTGTACGATCGCGCGCTCGAGGCGGTGAACGAGTTCAACGCACAGTTCGCGCCTGTGCGCGACGACGTCAAGCGCATCGTGAAGCAGACGCCCGACGACCAGGGCGCGTTCTACGAGTTCGCCCGCAAGATCCGCGCCGGCACGGCCGGCCTGCCGGAGCGCACGCAGCTCATGACCAACGCGGTGCTCCAGGACCGCACGCTCCTCAAGACGTTCGCCTACGTGGAGGAGATCGATCGGGAGATGAAGCAGTACGAGGCCGCCGACAAGGCATGGAAGACCACGCGCATCGCCGGCGAGGTGCTGCAGGACCTCACGTTGCAGAAGTCGCTGTCCGAAGACACGGCGGGGAGCC
>DATFWE010000129.1:0-43022 GCA_035259575.1 Haliangiales bacterium | reverse complement strand
ACGCGGCGCTGGTCGCGCCGCTCGGCGTCACGGTCGTCGCCGACGGGACCGTCGCGCGCGGCGGCTGCGTCGTCGAGACCGACCTGGGCCGGTTCGACGCGCGCCTCGAGACGCAGCTCGCCGCGATCGAGCGGGCGCTGGCGGGACAGTGACCGATCTTTCCCATCTATCGCGCGCGTTCGAGGCGCTCGACGGCGTCCGCACCATCCAGGCCACGGGACGCGTGAGCGAGGTGGTCGGGCTCGTCGTGCGCGCCCTCGTGCCCGGCATCCGCCTGGGCGAGCTCGTCGAGATCGCCCGCGACGGCGCCGCGCCGCTCGTCGCCGAGGTCGAGGGGTTCCGCGGCGAGGAGGCGATCCTCCTGCCCCTCGGCGACACGCGCGGCATCGGCCCGGACAGTGCGGTCGCGCCGACGGGCCGGACGTTCGCGATCCGTTGCGGCGAGGCGCTCCTCGGCCGCATCCTCGACGGGCTCGGCCGCCCCTGCGACGGCCTGCCCGCGCCGGCGGGCCTCGAGCGGTGGGACGTCGATCGCCCCGCGCCCGACCCATTGACCCGCGCGCGCATCGACCGGCCGCTCGTGACGGGCGTGCGCGCGCTCGACGCCTTCGCCACGTTCGGCGAGGGACAGCGCGTCGGGCTGTTCGCCGGGTCTGGCGCCGGCAAGTCGATGCTCCTCGGGCAGCTCGCGCGCACGTCCGCCGCCGACGTCAACGTCATCGGTCTCGTCGGGGAGCGCGGCCGCGAGGTGCGCGACTTCCTCGCCGACGCTCTCGGCGACGGGCTGCGCCGCTCGGTCGTCGTGTGCGCCGCCAGCGACGCCCCCAGCCTGGTGCGGCTCAAGTCGCCGTTCGTGGCGACGGCGGTGGCCGAGTGGTTCCGCGACCGCGGGGCGCGCGTGCTGCTCCTCGTCGATTCGCTCACGCGCTTCGCCCGCGCGCAGCGCGAGGTCGGTCTCGCCGCGGGCGAGCCGCCGGTGCGCCACGGCTATCCGCCGAGCGTCTTCGCCGTGCTGCCGCGCCTCCTCGAGCGGACCGGCCGCGCGCGCACCGGCTCGATCACCGCGGTCTACAGCGTGCTCGTCGCCGGCGGCGACATGGAGGAGCCGATCGCCGACGAGGTGCGCGGGATCCTCGACGGGCACATCGTCCTCGATCGCGAGCTCGGCGCGCGCGGCCGCTGGCCCGCGATCGACGTGCTCCGCAGCCTGTCGCGCGTCATGCCCCAGGTCACATCGTCGGACCACCGCGCCAAGGCGGCGGCGGCGCGCGAGCTCCTCGCCACCTACGAGCGCCAGCGCGACCTCATCCTCCTCGGCGCCTACCGCGCCGGATCGGATCGCCGCGTGGACGAGGCCATCGCCCGCATCGATGCGATCGAGGCATTCCTGCGCCAGCCGCCGGGCACGTCGATCCCCTTCGCGCAGACGTTGGCCGAGCTGTCACGCACAATCACGAACTGACGGTTGGTGTTAGAAAAGGTCATGGAATGCTCCGGTCGTTAGCGGATTAACGCCCCCATTACTAACAAAAACAATCACTTACACGTTGGCGCGAGGCTTGCCTGAAAAACGGGTGCCGCATGCAGACCTGGAGGTCATCCATGCGCCGACGCCGCCAGCCGAACGCCGAGCCGATCGTCCGCCTGGGTCCCACCGCCCCGATCCCGCTCATCGGGCGCGAGGCCGAGAAGAAAGAGCTCGCCACGCCGGGGCCGCTGGTCCTGGTCGCGCCTGCCGGCATGGGCAAGACCGCTCTGGCCCGCACCCTCCCGGGCTCGGCCTGGATCCGGTGCCTGCCGGGCGATACGGCGGCGGCGGTGGTCGAGCGCGCGCGGCGCGTGCCGGAGGACCGCTGGGTCATCGATGACGTCCACCTGCTGGGGGACGACGCCGGGCACCTCGTCGAGCGCCTCGGCCGGGTCGTCGCGATCTCCGAGCGCCACATTCCGGTCGGCCGCAACATCGAGCTCGGGCCGCTGTCGCTCGTCGACGCCCGCGCGCTGTGGACCCGGCTGGAGGAGACCTTCGGACCGACGCCCAAGGACGCGTGCGACGCCGCGCTGGAGCGCGTGCGCGGCGTCCCGCTGGCGCTGCGGCGCGAGTACGCCCAGGCGCTCCTCGGCCTCCGGCGCCCGTGGGATCTGTCCACCCTCGACCCGATCGAGCGGGCGGTGCTGGAGGCCACGGCGGTGTTGCTCCACCCCGCCGCCCCCGCGGCGCTGGCCCACCTGACCGAGCGCCGCTCCGACGCCGCGGTCGAGGCGGCGCTGCGGGCGCTGGGGCGCCGCCAGCTCGTCACCGCGCTTCCCGACGGCCGGTTCGAGGTGCACGAAGTCGTGCGCGCGGCCGTGCTCGCCGCGCTGGACGCCGACGAGCGCCGCGATCTGGAGCGGCGCGCCGCCGCGCTCGAGGGGGGAACCTCCGCCCCCAAGACGTGGGAGCGCTTCGAGGCCGCGCCCGCGCCCATCGACGACGTGACGGCGGTCGCCGCCGCGATCCGCCATCTCGCCGCCGCCGGCGACGACGAGGCCGCCGCGGCCCGCCTCGTCGGGGCCGAGGACATGCTGGTCCGCCGGGGCGCGTGCGCCGAGGCGCTCGTCATGGCGGCGCCGCTGCGCGCGGAGCTCACGAGCTTCCGCGCCGCGATGCTGGTGCGGCTCGGTCGCGTCGCCGAGGCGCGCGCGCTCGCGCCCGCCGAGGCCGTTCGCAAGGCGGAGATCGCCCTTGAGGGCGGCGACGCCCGCGCGGCGGAGCGGGCCCTCGCCGGGGCCTCCGGCGCCGGGGTCCGCGCGCTGGCCGCGCGCATCCAGGCCGAGAAGGCGGGCGACCTCCCGGCGCCCGTCGTCGCCGACGAGGCGCGCCTCCCCGCGGCGGAGGCGGAGCTCGGCGCGCGCGCCGCCGAGGCGCGCGCCGGCGGCGCCGAGCTGTGCGCGCTCCACGCCGAGCGCGAGCTCGCCGAGGCCTACCTCCTGCGCGGCCGCACCAGCCGCGCGGCAGAGCTCGCCGCCGCCATCATCCGTCGCGCCGAGGAGGGCGGGCTGGGCGCGCTCGCGCGCGCGGCGCGCGCCGTCCTCGCCGGCGCCGACGCGGGCGACCTCCGCGTCGACGAGGCGCTGGCCGCGGCCAAGTCGCTGCAACCCGACCCGCGGGCGACGCGCATCGCCGCCCGCGCCGCGGCGTGGGTCGCGGGCGCGACCCCGCCCGAGCTGGGCGGGGACGTCGACGACCAGCTCGCGCGCGCGGAGGCGGCGTGGGCGCGGGGCGACACCGCCGCCGCGCTGGAGGGTCTGGTGCGCGCGGCGCCGCTCGTCGAGCGCGCGGGCCGCAAGGCCACGCTCGCGCGCGTCCTCGCCGATGCGGCGCGGCTCCACCACGCCCTGGGCCACCGCACCGCGGCGCAGAGCGCGGCCGCCCGCGCCCTCTCCGAGGGTGCCGAGATGGGCGCGGACGGGGCGGTGGCGCGGGCGCTCCTCGTCAACGCCGCGCTCGCCCGCGACGCCGGCGACCTGCCCATCGCGCGCACCTCCGCCGACGACGCGCTGACCGTGGCGCGGGTGGCGGGGCTGCCGGTGGAACGCGCCGTCGCCGCCGCCGCGGCCGAGGCGCTCGCCCGCGCCGCCGGCGACGTCGCGCTGCGCGAGACGCTGGCCAACGTGACGCGCGCCGCGTCAGCCACGCTGACGTCCACCGCGCAGACGGTCGTGGAACGCATGCTCGCCGAGCTCGGGCTCGCCGCCGGGTGCGCGTTCCGCATCGTCACCGCCGACGGGGCGTCGAGCTACGCGCCCACCGCCGCGCCGGCGCTGGCGGCGATCGACCGCCGCGATCTCGCCATCGACGGCGTGAACGATCGCGTGATCCGCCGCGGCCGCGTCATCGCCGACCTGCGCCGCCGCACGCTGCTGAAGCGCCTCCTGTTCCTGTTCGCGGGCGCGCCGGGGCGCACGTACGCCAAGGAAGACATCGTCTCGCGCGTGTGGGGGGTGAGCTACCACCCGCTGCGCCACGACGCGGCCCTGTTCACCAACGTCATGCGCCTGCGCCGGCTCCTGGGGGAGAACGGCCAGGACATCCTCCGGGTGGGGGAGGGCGGCTACCGGTTCATGCCGCCGCAGGACTTTCTCTTCGTCGAGAAGCTGTGAGGGGCTCTCCCTCCTGAGAACCGGGCGACGCGCTCCCCGGGGGGACAGTGCGCAGACGACTTCCGGGGAGCGCGCCCGCCCCTTTTCAGGCAAGCTTAGCTCGATGCGTCTCCTCGCCGTGGTGCTCGTCTGCGCGGCCGTCCCCGTCGCCGCCGACGAGCCCGACGTCCGCCTCACGTTGCGCGACGCTATGGCCGCCGAGCTCGCGCGCTCGATGACCCGCCTCAAGTTGGAGGGCTTCGAATCGCCCTACTACATCTCGTACATCGTGCGCGACTACGAGACCGTCGAGGTGATGGCGAAGAACGGCGCGGTGTTCACCAACGTGCGCAACCGCGCCCGCCAGGCCTACGTGGAAGTCCGCGTCGGCGACTACCAGTTCGACAACACCGCCGGGGAGAAGGCGGCCGGCGAGTACAACCTCGCCTCCGAGGACCTGTACGAGCCCGGCGCCGAGCTGCCGACCGACGACGACGCCCTGGCGCTGCGCGGCGCGCTGTGGCTGCTCACCGACGCGCGCTACAAGGCCGCGCTGGCGACGCTCCACCAGAAGCGGGGGGTGCGCGCCACGCGCGCGGTGGAGGACGAGACCCTGGCCAGCTTCAGCAAGGCGGCGCCGACGACGGCCGTCGCCACGCCCCAGCCGCTCGCCGTGGATCGCGACGAGTGGGTGCGGCGCGCGCGCGCCGCCTCGGGGGTCATGCGCCGCCACCCCGCCGTCCTCGACTCGGACGTGCGGCTGCAGGCGACGCGCGAGGTGCGCTACCTGGTGAACAGCGAGGGCGCGCGGCTCATCACCGATCGCACGATCTGGGGCGCGCACGTCCAGGCGGTGGCGCGCGCCGACGACGGGCTGATGCTCGAGCACGGCCGGAGCTTCTACGGCGCGACCGAGCCGGAGCTGCCCGGCGCCGACGCGCTTGTCGCCCAGGTGGAGAAGGTCGCCGGCGAGCTGGAGGCGCTGCGCAAGGCGCCCACGCTCGATCCCTACACCGGGCCGGCGATCCTCATGGAGGAGGCGACGGGCGTCCTGTTCCACGAGGTGATCGGCCATCGCCTCGAGGGGGAGCGACTGGGCGACGAGTCGGAAGGGCAGACGTTCAAGGGACAGATCGGACGGAAGGTGATCCCCGACTTCCTCGATGTGATCGACGACCCGACGCAGCGCGAGCTCGGCGGCAGGTCGTTGAACGGCTACTACCAGTTCGACGACGAGGCCGTGCCGGCGCAGCGCGTTACGCTCATCGATCGCGGCGTGCTCAAGACGTACCTCATGTCGCGCAAGCCCGTGACCGGCGTCCCCGCGTCGAACGGCCACGGGCGCGCCGCGGGCCCGGCCGACCCCATGGCGCGCATGGGCGTCACCATCGTCGCGTCGCACAAGCAGGTGCCGCCGGCCAAGCTCAAGCGGATGCTCCTCGACGAGGTGCGGCGGCAGGGCAAGCCGTTCGGCCTGATCATCCGCGACATCACCGGCGGCAACACCAACACGACCTCGTACGGCTATCAGGCGTTCAAGGGCCTGCCGCGGCTGGTGTACAAGGTGGACGCCAAGACCGGCGCGGAGTCTCTGGTGCGCGGGGTGGAGATGGTGGGGACGCCGCTCGCGTCGATCAACAAGATCGTGGCCACCAGCGACACGACCGGCGTGTTCAACGGCTACTGCGGCGCGGAGAGCGGCTTCGTGCCGGTGACGACGGTGGCGCCGGCGGTGCTGCTCACGGAGATCGAGCTCGAGCGATCGCGCCGGACGCGGCAGAAGGCGACGGTGCTGCCGCCGCCGTGGGCCGACAAGCCGTAGGTAAGCCCGCGTGGTAAAAGACCGCGCAGGAGGCTTCCATGAAACCCAGTGTCCTGGCCTTGGCGGTCGCGTGGATGGGGCTTGCCCCGTCGGTGCGCGCCGCGGTGAAGACGCAGGAGATCGAGTACAAGCAGGGCGACACGACGCTCATGGGCGTCCTCGCCTACGACGACGCGGTCAAGGGGAAGCGCCCCGGCGTCCTCGTCGTCCACGAGTGGTGGGGGATGAACGAGCACGCCCGCAACCAGGCGGTGCGCCTCGCCAAGGCCGGCTACGTCGCGTTCGCGCTCGACATGTACGGCAAGGGCAAGGTGGCCACGCACCCCAAGGACGCCGAGGCGTTCATGCAGGCGGCCCTCAAGGAGGGGGCGGCGGCGCGGTTCAACGCCGGGCTGGAGGTGCTGAAGAAGCAGCCGCAGGTCGACGCGGACAAGATCGCCGCCATCGGCTACTGCTTCGGCGGCGGCGTGGTGCTGGGGATGGCGCGCGCCGGCGCGGCTCTCGACGCGGTCGCGACGTTCCACGGGCACCTCGCGGCCGACGGCCATCCCGCCGAGAAGGGGAAGATCAAGGCGAAGATCCTGGTGCAGACGGGCGGCGCCGATCCCATGGTGCCCAAGGAGCAGGTGGCCGCGTTCGAGAAGGAGATGAAGGACGCCGGCGTGACGCCCACCGTCATCACGTACCCCAAGGCCAAGCACAGCTTCACCAACCCGGGGGCCGACAAGGCCGGCATGGACGGTCTCGCCTACGACGCCGACGCCGACAAGAAGTCCTGGGACGAGCTGCTCACGTTCCTAAAGAAGTCGTTCTGACGTAAGGGCGCAAGGTATCATTCGTCGGGCGGCTCGCGCGCCTCGTCGATCTCCCACTGGCGCAGCGTCCGCCGCGCGGCGCGCCGGCGCCGGAGCCACCCGAGGACGAGCAGCACCGCCCCCAGCACCCACACCAGCCCACCGAAGAACGCGAACGGCACCCACAGGTAGCGCCGGCGCAGCGACTCGCTCCACTCCACCTCGAGGTCCCTCATCCGCAGCCCGAACGCCGCCAGGCCGGCGTCGTCGAGATCGCGCCCGGCGGACAGCTCGGCGAGGAAGCGGCGGAACGGCTCGCGGTCCCCGTCGTCCCGCTCGTCGGGGTAGCGGCCGCGCTGCGCCAGCCAGGCGGTGAAGTCGTAGCTCTCGGCGTAGGCGAGGCTCGCCTCCGCCTCCTCCGCCGGGAACGTCTGCTCGATCTCCCACAGCGGCACGATGCTGCCGGACATGACCGCGCCGAACAGCGTCGTGGCGCGCGCCAGCGATGCGTCGGGCGCGTGCAGGTACGCGAACCCCTCGGTGAGCCAGCGCGGCTCGCGCCCGCCCAGCGAGCGCCCCAGCGCCATGTGCGCCAGCTCGTGCGCGAGCGTGCGCTCCCAGTCGAGCAGCGAGCCGTCCCGGCCGCGCATCGCCACCACGACCACGCCCTCGTCGGGATAGGCGGTGCCGCTCGCCCACGACGGCGCGCCGCGCCCGGTCGGGGCGGCCAGGCCGATGTCCTCCGCGTGCTTGACCAGGCGGATTTCCACGTGCGTCACGCGCGGCCCGGCGAGATCCGCCTCGATCCGCGCGAGCGCCGGGACGGCGAGCCGCGTCGCGCGCTCCGCCTGGTCGGCGAGGCCGTCCTCGGCGCGCACGCTCGTCCGCGGCGCCTCCGCGTGAAGCGGCAGCGCCAGGGCGAACACCAGCACGACGCTCATCGTTGCCCCGCTCGCTCGCGGTGGCTCGGTGCTCCATGTCGCTCGGCTGCCCCTCGCTCCAGGGTCGCACTCATCCTCGCCACCGCTCGCTCGCTCAGGGCCACTTGACTTCGATGCTTTGCGTCTTGCCGCCGTTCTCGGTGAGGAGCACCGCCCCAAGCGCCGCCCCGACCGCGCCCAGCGCCAGCGCGTAGAGCCACCACGTCCGGCCCTTCTTGTCCGGCTCCGCGGGCGCCGCCGGCGCCCCGCCGCCCGCGTGCCGCGCCGCCGCCGCCGCGACCGCCGCCGGCTCGGCCGGGGCGACCTCCTCGAGCGGCGCCGCCCCGCCCCTGTCGTCGAGCCGCCAGATCTGCGCCCGGGCGCCGTTCCACACCACCGCCACGCCCACCCCCGCCTCGCGCAGCGCGAGGGCGACCCCCGGTGCGGCGATCGCGTCGCCCTGCCGCCAGCCGCGCACGCGCGCGCGCAGCGGCGCGTACGGGCCCGGTTTCTCCTCCGCGAGCGCCAGGCTCGCCGACGCGGCGCGCCCCTCCTTGACCTCGATCGCCAGCGACGCCCGCGCGCGCCCCGGCGCCGACGCCGACACCTGGTGCGGTCCGGGCGCGACCATCCGCTCCACCGGCGACACGCCCGCGAGCGCGTCGTCGATGAACACGCGCGCGCCCGGCGGGTCGGTCGTCACCTGCAGCGGCTGGCGCACGACGTTGGAGGACGCGTCGATATGGGGGTAGCGATCCGCAAGCGCCCCCACGTCGCCGCCCAGGGCGCGCATGCGCGCCGCGGCCCGCTGCGCCGCGGCGCGGTCGCCGGCGGCGTCGGCGCAGCGCAGCTCGACCGCGAGCGCGCGCGCGTAGGTCGCCGCGCCCGCGTCGGGATCGTAGGCCTGCGCGGTCAGGGCGACCGCCCGCGTCGCCTCGCCGGCCGCGCCCGGACAGGCCGCGGCCTCGGCTCGGGCCACCGCCTGCTCGGCGGCGGCGCGGGCGGCGCCGTCGGGCTCGCCGGCGAGCGCTGCGGCGAGGTCTGCGTCCTCGACGAGGGCGATCTCGCGCCGCTCGGCCAGCGCCGCCGCGAGCGCCCGCCGCGGCGCCAGATCCGCATCGGCGGGGCGAACGTCCACCAGCGCCACGCCCGGGCGCGGCGCCGCCGCCGCGGTCGCGACGCAGAGTGCGACAGCTACGGCAAAAGTTTTCCGAGCGCCCATACGTCCCGTGCGCGGAGGCCGTCGAACTGCACGCCGATGCCGTTGGTGTCGACCCAGCGCACGGTGGCGCCGACCTGGACCAGCTCCTTCTGCGACGGGAGACTGATCTGCAGCGCCAGCTTGGTGCCGAGCGGCGGCTTCTCCTCGGTGAGGAGGAACGCTCCGCCGAGCGACACGTTCGCGGTCTCGGTCGTGAAGCGGCGCTCGCCGAGGGCGACGTTGACCGCCAGGCGCAGCTCGAACCGCTCGCTCGCCCGCTCCTCTTTTTTCGACGCGGCCACGATCAGCCCGGTGGCCAGCCGAAGCTGCGGCCGCCGAGGAGGTGAAGATGAATGTGGAACACGACCTGCCCCCCGCCGCGGTTGACGTTGAATACGGTCCGCCAGCCCTCCTCCGCCAGGCCCTCGCTGGCGGCCAGCTGCTTGGCAACGAGCAGCAAGTGACCCAGCGCCGGCGCATCCTCCGCGGTGACGTCGTTCAGCGTGGGGATGTGCTTCTTGGGCACGACCAGGATGTGCGTTGGCGCCATCGGGTTGATGTCGCGGAAGGCGAAGCACTTGTCGTCCTCGTGAACGAACGTCGCGGCGATGTTGCCGTCGCGGATCTTGCAGAACACGCAATCGAACATTGCGCCGATTCTAACCCGAAGCGGGTCAGATCTTGATCTCGATGTGGGCGCGCTTGCGCAGCTCCTGCAGCCAGACCTTCGTCTGCTTGTCCATCTCGTCGCGGAAGATCTGCTCCTTGAGCTGATCCTTCACCTCGGCGAACGGGCGCACCGTCTCCTTCTTGTTCTCGAGCACCTGGAACACGTGGAGGCCGCGCGGGCCGCGGATGGGGCCGCGGACCTCGCCCTCGCTCATGGCGAACAGGATCTCCTCCCACTCCGTCGGCAGCTCGCCGCGCTTGTACCAGCCGAGGTCGCCGCCGGACCCCTTGGTCGTGCTGTCGTCGGACAGGGACTTGGCCAGATCGCCGAACTCCTCGCCGGCGCGGACGCGGGCGACGATCTCCCCCGCGCGCCGCCGCGCCGTCTCCATCTCGTCCGAGGTGGGCTTCTCGCCGAGGGCGAGGAGGACGTGGCGGATGTGCACCTCGGTCACCGTCGACGACTGCCCCGACAGTCTCTCGTAGCGCGACTTCACGTCCTCGTCGGAGACCTGGACGCGCGGCCGCACCAGCACGTTCACCGCGCGCAGGCGGAGGATCTGCTTCTTCAGGTCGCGCTTGTACTCGCGAATGGTGTAGCCCTGCTGCGACAGCGCCGTCTCGAGCTGCTTGTCGGTGAGGTGGTTCTGGCGCTTGACCTCGTCGAGCGCCTTCTGCACCTCGTCGTCGCTGACCTCGAGCTTGGCCTCCGCGGCGGCGCCGAGGATGAGCTCCTCGTCGACGAGCTGGTCGAGGACCTGCCGCACCGACGTCCGCGACTTCGTCGGGTCCTCCTCGCCCGTCGACGCCGCGCGCTGCGCGACCTCGCTGTCGAGGACGACGACGTCGTTCACCACCGCGGCCACGCGCTCGACCAGGACGCGCGGCTTGTCCTTGACGGCCGGTGCGGCCGGGGCCGCGGGCTGGCTCGCCGGCGCCTGCTCGCCCGCGGGCTTGTCGTCCGCGCGCGCCGTTCCGGCGAGGGCGACGAGGACCACCGGTGCCAAAAACCGTCGCATATTCAATCCTTGGACCGCGGGGGGGCGCGCGCGGTTGCCTACTGCTTGGGCGCGGGCGGACGCGGGGCGGGAACGACCGTCGGGCGCTCGCCCGGCTCGCCCGGGGCGACCGGCGGCGGGGTCGAGGTGTCGACCCGCACCTTGCCCAGCGCCGCTTCCTTGATCTCTATCTTCGCGTTCTTCTTCAGCCCGTCGACGAACTCCTCCATCGCCTTCTGCCGCCTCTCGCGGTACAGGCGATTCTGGATCTGGCCCTTCACCTCGTCGTACACCTTCGTGATCGCCTTGCGCCGGCCCGTCTGCTTGAGGATGTAGAAGCCCTTGTCGGTCTGAATCGGCGCCGATACATCACCCTGATTTTGCAGGGTAAACGCGGCCTTCACGACATCCGCCGGGATCTCCTTCGTATCCGCCGCGAAGAAGCGCAGGTCGCCGCCCCGCGCCTTGGAATCCTCGTCCTCCGAGTACTTGGCCACGAGGTCGCGGAACGCCTTGTTGTCCTGGTTCGCCGGCTGCTTGGCCTCCTCGGCCACCTTCTGCGCGACGTCCTTCTTCTTGACGATGATGGCCGAGACGCGGACCTCCTCGGGTTTGTTGTACTCGGACTTGTGCTCCTCGAAGAACTTCTTGATGTCGTCCTCGGGCACGTCCTCGAGCTTCACGCGTGTCTCGAACTCGTCCTTCATGAGCTTCTGGATCATCACCTGCTTCATCGTCTGGACGACCTCGGGGTCCTGGTCGTAGCCGCGCCGCTTGGCCTCGGCCGCGATGACCTCGAAGCGGATCAGGTTGTCCACGAAGTCCTTCTTCTGCTCGAGCGAGGTGTACTTGGCGCGCACGTACGGCGACTGCCGGTTGATGCGATCCTGCAGCTCCTTGACCGTGATGGTGGTCGAGTCGATCGTGGCCACCACCTCGGTGAGATCGGCGGGATTCTGGTCGGCGAACGTCGCCGGCGATTCGGGCTTGCGCGCCCCGCCCGTCGCCTGCGCCTTGTTCTCCTTCTTGGCGCAGGCGAGGTAACCGGCCGCGAGCAACGTCCCGAACGAGCCCAGCAAAACGCCCAACATCAATGATTTGCGGTGAATCATCGCGGTACGTTAAGCACATTCTTCCAGCTCGAGCAAGCTGCGCTTGGCGGCGGCCAGCCGGTCCTCTTTCTCCCCGCCCACGAAGCTCCTGACCAGGCGCATGTCGGGGGTCAAGCGGTAGGGCGAGCCCTTCTTCTGGATGAGCTTCAGCACCTTGTCCGGCTTAAGGGGTGTGCGCCCCGAGTCGAGCGCGAGCGCCAGCTTGTCGGCGGCGATCTCGATCGACAGCGCGCCCAGGCGGCGGCCCAGCGCCTTCACCACCATGAGCTCGCCGAGCAGCTGGACCTCGTCCGGCAGCGGGCCGAAGCGATCGGCGATCTCCTCCGACAGCTCGCGCACCGCGTCCTCGCCGTCGGTGTCGGCGAGCCGCTTGTAGAGGTCGAGCCTCTGCCCCGTGTCCGGCACGTAGTCGTCGGGGATGTAGGCGGCGAGGTCCACGTTGAGCTCGGGGTCGCGCTCGTCGCGGATCGGCTCGCCCTTGAGCTCGGCGACCGCCTCGCGGAGGATCTCGACGTAAGTGTCGAACCCGACGGCGGCGATGTGGCCCGACTGCTGCGCGCCGAGCAGGTCGCCCGCGCCGCGGATCTCGAGGTCGTGCGACGCGACGAGGAACCCGGCGCCGAGCTCGGTGAACCGCTGCAGCACCTGCAGCCGCTGCTTGGCCTCGGACGACAGCGTCTCCATCGGCGGCACCATCAGGTAACAGAACGCGCGATCGCGGCTGCGGCCGATGCGCCCGCGCAGCTGGTACAGCTGGGCCAGCCCGTAGGTGTCGGCGCGGTTCACGAACATCGTGTTGGCGCGGGGGATGTCGAGGCCGCTCTCGATGATCGTGGTGCACACCAGGACGTCGTGCTTGCCGTCGACGAAGTCGATCATCGTCCGCTCCAGCGCGTCGGCGTCGATCTGGCCGTGGGCGACGGCGATGCGCGCCCCGGGCACGACCTCGCGGAGGTGATCGGCCCACTGGTGGATCGTGCGCTCGCCGTCGGCGAGCTTGCCCTCGCCGATGCGGTGGCAGACGAAGAACGCCTGCCCGCCGCGCGCCAGCTCCTTGCGCATCGCCTCCTTGATGATGTCGTCGTCGGGACGCGACACGAACGTGCGCACCGCCAGCCGGTCGGCCGGCGGCGTGGCGATGATCGACACCTCGCGCAGCCCCATCATCGCCATGTGCATCGTGCGCGGGATGGGCGTGGCGGTGAGCGTCAGGACGTCGACCTGGGTGCGCATCTGCTTGAGGCGCTCCTTGTGGGCCACCCCGAAGCGCTGCTCTTCGTCGACGATGATGAGGCCCAGGTCGCGGAAGCGGACGTCGTTCGACAGCAGGCGGTGGGTGCCGACGACGATGTCGACCTCCTTCTCGGCGACGCGGCGGACGATCTCGAGCTGCTCGGCGCGACCGGCGAAGCGCGACAGCGACGCGACGCGCACCGGCCAGCCCTGGAAGCGATCGCGGAACGTGAGCGCGTGCTGCTCGACGAGCACGGTCGTCGGCGCGAGCACGGCGACCTGCTTGCCCCCGAGCACGGCCTTGAGCGCGGCGCGCAGCGCGATCTCGGTCTTGCCGTAGCCGACGTCGCCGCACACCAGCCGGTCCATCGGCCGGGGCTTCTCCATGTCGGCGAGCACGTCGTCGATGGCGCGCTGCTGGTCGGGCGTCTCGTCGAACGGGAACGTCGCCTCGAACTCGCGGAACAGGTCGTCGGCGGGCGGGAACGCGTGGCCGGGGAGCGCCTGCCGCTGGGCGTAGAGCTGGAGCAGGTCCTCGGCGAGCTTGCGGATCTCGGCGGAGACCTTGCGCTTGGTCTTCTCCCACGTCTGGCCGCCCAGGCGATCGAGGCGCGGGCCCGCCCCGTCGGCGCCGACGTAGCGCGACACCTCGCCCAGGCGGTAGACGGGCAGATAGAGCACGCCCCCCTCGTACTGGATGTGGAGGAAGTCGATCGGCGTGCCCTTGAGCGGCAGCTTGGTGAGGCCGAGGTACTGGCCGACGCCGTTGACGCTGTGCACGACGAAGTCGCCGGGCTGGAGCTGGTTGAAGTCGCCCAGGCCGCGGAAGCCTTTGGGCGGCTTGCGCGGGGCGACCGCCGCGGCGGCGCGGTGCGAGCGCGGGCCGAAGATCTCCTCCTCCGCCACGACGAGGAGGCCGTCGGCGGCGATGCGGAAGCCCTCGGCGAGCGGACCGAGGAGGATCGTCGGCCGCGACGGCGGCAGGTCGAACAGGCCGTCGCCGCCCGCCGTGCGCCGCAGGTCGGGGTCGACGTCGTACCCGCGCAGGAGGCTCTTCAGGCGCTCGCCGTGCTGCACCGTCGAGCAGACGAGCGCGACGCGGAACCCCTCCTCGCGGGCGACGTGGAGCGCGGCCACGAGCGGGCGGAGGAGCTCGTCGGCCTTCTCGGCGCGGGCGCGGGCCATCTGGTGCTGCAGCGCGTGGTTGGGCTCGACGGCGAACCGGACCGCGGGCGCGTCGCCGTGGACCTCGAGCGCGCGGGCGTCGATGCGGACCGGCGCGGCGTCGAGCATGCGCGCGAGCTCGTCCGTCGTGAGGTAATGGTCCTCCGGCGGGAGGGCGATGCGATGGTCGGCCAGGCGCGCCTCGAACCGCTCGCGCGCGTCGGCGAGCTCGTCGGCCGCGGCCTTGTGGATGCCGTCCGGGTCGAGGAGCAGCCAGCGGGCGTCGCGGGGCAGATATTCGTCCAGCGCCGCCATCCGCGCGTGGAACGCGGGCGCCAGCGCCTCGGCGCCGAAGAACTCGTCGCCGGAGTCCACGTCGGCGAGGAGCGCGCGCGTCTTCGTCGACGGATGGTGCGCGGCGTCCGCGGCGGCGAGGATGCGCGCCCGCGGGTCGGCGCCGGGGGTCCTGACCGTCTCCCTGACCGGCGGGAGGTAGAGCTCGCCCAGCGACCGCATGGTGCGCTGCGTGGCCGCATCGAAAAACTTAATGGATTCGATGATGTCGCCGAAGAGCTCCACCCGCGCCGGGAAGCGGTACAGCGGCGAGAAGATGTCGATCACGCCGCCGCGCACGGCGAAGGTGCCCGGGTCCTCCACCACCTGCGCGCGGCCGTAGCCGGCCTTGACGAGGCGCTCGATGAGCTTGTCGCGCGCGAGCTCCGATTCGGCGACGAGGATGTCCGACAGCCGGCCGAGCTCGTCGCGGGGGATGACGCGCCGGAGCACCGCGGGCGCCGACGCCACCAGGACCTGGCCGGCGAACCCCTGCGACAGGCGGAACAGCGTGCCCAGGCGACGCATGATGCTCCGCCGATCCGGGGACATCTCGGCGTAGGGGGAGGTCTCGACGGCGGGCAGGTGGAGGACGCGCTCGTCGTCGCCTTCGGCGGGCGCGCCGAGAAAAAAATCGATGTCCCGGGCGAGGACGATCGCGCGCGGCTCGTCGGGCACGACCACCACGAGGGGTCGGGCCCCGGCGGGGACGTCGGCGGCCATGCGCGCGGCGGCGAGCGCGGCGAACGACTCCTCCACGCCGAGCGCGACCGTGCGGCGCTCCCCGGCGCGCACGCGGCGGGCGAGCTCGGCCAGGCTGCGGACGGCGGAGTCCATGGGGGCAGAAATGTAGCAGCCCCGCGCCAGCATGGTAGCTTCCACGCGATGTCCAGACTGGTCGTCTTCCTCGTGGTGGCCGGGCTCAGCGTTCCCGCCGCGGCCCAGAACAAGCTCGCCGGCGAGGTGGACGCGCTCGCCCGGCAGGTGTCCAAGCTGCGCGGGCTCCCGGTCAAGCGGCCGATCGCCCGCGGCGTGCTCACGCGCGACCAGATCGAGAAGCGGATCCTCGAGCGGATCGCCGAGGATTACGCCGAGGCCGACGTCGCCGGCGAGGAGCGGTGCATGAAGCGCCTCGGCCTGTTCCCCGCCGACCTCGACTACAAGGACGTCATGGTGAAGCTCCTCCGCGAGCAGGTCGCCGGGTTCTACGACCCGTACCGCAAGGAGCTCTACCTCGCCGACTGGATCGCCGACGAGATGCAGAAGATCGTCATGGTCCACGAGATCGACCACGCGCTGCAGGACCAGAGCTTCGACCTGGTGAAGTTCACCCAGCCCAAGAAGGACAACGGCGACGAGCAGGTGGCCCGGCAGGCGCTGGTCGAGGGCGACGGCGTGGCGGTGATGTTCGAGTACATGATGCCCGGCAGCGACCCCTGGGCCGACGATCGGGTGGCGAACATGATGGGGCTCTTGAGCGGCCTGTCGGGCGGCGCGGAGTTCGACAAGGCCCCGCTCCTCCTGCGCGAGACGCTGCTGTTCTCGTACGAGAAGGGGCTGCGCTTCGTCGCGGCGGCGCGCAAGACGCGGCCCTGGTCGGACATCGACGCGATGTACGCCAACCCGCCGCAGTCGACCGAGCAGATCCTCCACCCCGAGAAGTACCGGGCGAGGGAAAAGCCCATCGCGATCAAGCCGGGGAAGCTCGCCACGCTCGCGGGGTGGAAGCGCGTGTGGTCGAACGTGCTGGGCGAGCTGGTGTTCTCGATCTACTTCCGCGAATGGGGGATCGAGAAGGCGCGGGCGCTGCGGGCGGCGGAGGGGTGGGGCGGCGACCGGGTGCAGCTGTTCGCGCCGCCCGACGACGACGGCAAGCGCGTCGGCGCGCTGGTGCTCATCGACGAGTCGGCGTGGGACGCCGAGGCCGACGCGGTGGAGGCGTTCGACGCGCTCGTCGAGGCGGCGGCGAAGGCGAACGACAAACAGATCGACAAGCAGCCGACGTACGCGGAGTGGACCTCGCTCGGGGCGGTCACGACGTTCGTCGAGCGCCGGAAGGACCGCGTCGTGTACGCCATCGGCGTCCCGCCCGCACTGGCGCCGAAGCTCCGCGCCGAGCTGTGGGCGAGCTGGAAGAGGTAGCTCCTACCGGTCCGGCTCCCAGTCGTCGGGCGCGGGCACGTCGGCGAGGGTGACGTAGCGGACCTGGTGGAGGGGCACCCACACGATCCGCTGCCCCTGGCGCAGGAGCAGGCTGCCGTCGTCGCCGATCGCCTCGAGCACGCCGTGGACCGTCCCCTCGACGAACACGACGTTCACGGTCTTGTCGAGGAACTGCTCCTGGGGGCGCCGCACGAGCAGATTATGCGCAATCAGGCGAAGATGTGCCTGGCCAAAAGCGCCAGCGACGTCACGTCGTGGACGTCGCGCGCGAGGAACGGCACCGTCGCGACCGGCTGGTCGGCCGCCGCCTGGCGCAGGCGAAGGATCTGCAGCCGGTCCGCCTCCGCCAGCGCGCCCAGCTCGCGGTAGGCGGCGAGCAGGGCATCGCGCGCCGATGCGATCTCCTCGTCGGAGAAGCGGGCGAGCGCGTCCTGGGCGCGCAGCTGCGACGCCAGCTCGCCCGGGTCGGGCGCCGGCGGCGCCTCGGCGTGGACCCGGTTCACCACGAACCCCGAGAACGGCATGTTCGACGACGCCAGCCGCTGCTGGAAGAACAGCACCTCGTCGACGACGGTGGGCTCGGGCGCCGCCACCAGCACGAACCCCACCTTCGGCGTGCGCAGGAGGTCGAACACCTCGCGCGCGCGCTCGCGGAAGCCGCCCAGCACGTCGTTGAACTCGACGAAGAAGCGCGCCATGTCCTCGAGGAACGACGAGCCGACGAACTTGGCGATGCGCTTCAGGACGAACGTCCCGCCCGCGCCGGCGAGCTTGAGCGAGAACCGGCCGGTCGCGCGCATCGGCTTGGCGAACCATTCCAGCGCGGGCGAATCGATCGCCCCGGCGACCTTTTCCGGCGCGTCGAGGAAGTCGAGCGCGTGCGCGGTCGGCGGCGTGTCGACGACGATGAGGTCGTAGCGGCCGTCGCGGTCGAGCTGCTGGAGCTTGGCCATCGCGGCGTACTCGTGCGAGCCGGACAGCGACGACGAGATCTGCTCGTAGATGCGGTTCTCCAGGATGCGGTCGCGCGCCGCGGGGTCGGCGGCGTAACGCTCGACCACCTCGTCGAACGCGCGCTTCTGGTCGAGCATCATGGCGTAGAGCTCGCCGCCGCGGTGGACGGGGCCGGCGGCACGGAGGATCTCCGGGGGGACGCGCCGTTCGCTGTGATCCAGGCGCTCGATCCCCAGCGAGTTGGCGAGGCGCTTGGCGGGGTCGATGGTTAGGACGAGCGTCGCCAAGCCGGTGCGCGCGCCCTCGAGCCCGATCGCCGCGGCGGTCGTCGTCTTGCCCACGCCGCCCGATCCGGCGCACACGAGAATGCGTTTCTCCGACAGGACCGTGCGAAGGCTGCGCGGCAAGACGGGCGCGTCATAGCATGGTCGGCCGAATCAGGCTACTGCCGGGCCGATGACGCGCGCGACCGCGCGGATCCGGCGCAGCGCCGCGACCGCGGACCAGCTCAGCGCGATCGTCCCGGCGACGGCCAGCGCCCCCTTTGCGACGCCGGGGAGCGGCGCGCCGAGGAGCGCGAACTGCAGCCACGCCGAGAACGCGTAGTGGACGACGTACATGCCGTACGCGTTGTCGCGCAGGTCGTCGAGCGCGCGCCGGCTCGTCCGCGCGAAGCGTACGAACACGGCGAGGAACCCGAACGACGACGCGGCGCACGACAGCACGAACGCGAACGGCATGGTCGCCGCCCACGTCGACGATCCGGACACGGCGCCGAGGAAGCTCTGCGTGAGCAGGGCGAACGCCCCGGCCATGAGCAGGACCCAGACGGGCCAGCTGCGCGCGAGCCTGCCGTCGCCGGCGAGCACGTCGGCCTCGGCGCGGTTCGCGCCGACCACGACGCCGGCGAAGAAGTAGACGGCGTAGTGGAGCAGGCGATCGGTCTGGAAGACGAACGGGCCCGCCGCGGTCCAGTGCAGCGGGTCGATGGCGAACGTCAGGGGGACGTACGCGACGCCCGATGCGGCGACGAGGAGGGCGAACAGGACGAACGGGCGGCGCGCGGCGACGGCGAACGGCCGGGCGTGGACCCACCCGCGGGCGAGGGCATATGTGCCCGCGGCCAGGCAGTCGAACGCGAGCAGGACCCACAGGAACCAGGCCGGGCCCGTCGGCCAGTTGCTCGCGGCGAGCCATTCCTGCGCGTAGGCGAGGAGGCTCGGCGAGGCCCCCGTCTGCAAGTAGGCCGGGTAGTAGGCGAGCGGCGCGATCACCAGGGCGAAGGCGACGAACGGCAGCCCGAGCCGCACGGCGCGATCCGCGACGAACGCGGCGCTCCCCTTGCGCTCGAGGCTGCGCCAGGCATAGAGGCCCGACACGAAGAACATGAGCGCCATGAAGAAGACGTCGTTGAAGCCGACGAGCCAGGCGAACCCCGGCCAGCGGGCGGCGTCGACCACGGGGAACGCGCGCCACAGCTGGGGCCACGCCGACAGCGACGCCTGCGGCGGCGGCGCGTAGGGGTGGTACGCGAGGACGGCGTGGTGCGCGAGCACCAGCACCGTCACGACGCTCCGCAGGTAGCCGATGGCGACGTCGTGGGGCTTGGATGGCATGGGCAGATATGTAGGTCGCCGAAATGGCTGGCGAAAGTCGAGTTTGACGGACCGGCCCGGCGCGGGGTCGAACCGGCCCATGCGCCGGGTTAGAACGGATTCGCCGCGAGCGCCTTCAGGCGCGCGGCGTACGTGCGGCTCGAGCGCAGGCGCGTGCCCCCGGCGAGCACGATCACGTGCTCCCCGTGGGGCGCGGGCTCGAGCGAGGCGATGCGCGCGATGTTCACGATGATCGAGCGGTGCACCCGCACGAACGCCCCCGGATCGAGGGACTTCTCCAGCGCGTTCATGGTCACGTGGAGGAGATGGCTCGCCCCGCCGACGTGGAGCTCGACGTAGTTCTCGGCCGCCTGGATCCAGTCGATGTCCCGGACGTCCAAAAACAGGGTCTTGCCCGCCGACCGCACGGCCAGGCGCCGGAGGCGCCGATCGCGCGACGCCAGGGTCTCGAGCAGGCCGAGGATCCGGCCCTGCGCATCCTCCGCCGAGCGCGCCGCGAGCCGGGCCTTGGCGCGGGCGAGCGCCTGCGCGAACCGCTCGCGCGTCACCGGCTTGAGCACGTAGTCGATCGCGTTCAGCTCGAACGCGTGAAGCGCGTAGCGATCGTGCGCCGTCACGAACACGACCGCCGGCATGCGCTCCGCGCCGACCGCGCGCACCACCGCGATGCCGTCCATCTCCGGCATCTGCACGTCGAGGAACACCAGGTCGGGGCGCGACCTCGCCAGCGCGGCGACGGCCTCGCGTCCGTTGCGCGCCTCGTCGATCGCCGTCACCTCCGGGTCCTCGGCGAGGAGCGCGCGCAGGCCCTCGCGCGCCAGCGGCTCGTCGTCAACGATGAGCGTCGCCAGCGGCATGCGCCGCGTCCTCCGCCGCGCGGAACGGCATCGTCATCGTCACCACCGCGCCGCCGAGCTCGGAGTTGGCGACGGCCAGCCCCGCCGCGTCGCCGTACAGGCGGGCGAGCCGCGCGCGCGTGTTCGCCAGGCCGATGCCGTGGCCGGGCGCCCCCGCGGCGGCCGTCACGGGCACGCCCGGGCCGTCGTCGCGCACCTCCAGCTCGAGCGTCCCGTCGCGGCGCCGCGCGCGGATCTCGATCCGGCCCGCCGCCGCGCGCTGGCCGATGCCGTGGCGCACCGCGTTCTCGACGATCGGCTGGAGCGCCATGGGCGGGACGGCGGCGTCGAGCGCGGCCGCGTCGGCGGCGATGTCCACCCGCAGCCGATCCGCGAACCGCACCTGCTCGATCGACAGGTACAGCTTCACGTACTCGAGCTCGCGGCGGAGCGGCACCTCCTGCGCGTCGATGTCCTCGAGCACGCAGCGGAGGAGGTCGCTCAGGCGCGCCAGCATGTCCTCGCCCTCGCGGCCCCGCCCCTTCTGCACCAGCACCATGATCGCGTTCAGGACGTTGAACAGGAAGTGCGGCTGGAGCTGAACCTTCAGCGCGCCGAGCTGCGCCTTGACCAGCTCGGTCTCGAGCTCGGCGGAGCGGCGGTAGTAGCGAAATGCGCGCTGGATGCCCCAGATCGCCCAGTAGGAGACGACGGTCCCGTGAAACCCGATGACGGCGAGGAGCGATACCGTCTGGGCGTACGTCTTGCCGCGGAAGATCCCGATGCCGGCGAGCACGAGGACGGCGGCGACCGCCGCGGTCGACACGACCGCGAACAGCAGGCTGAACGCGGCGTGCAGGGCGATCCGCCGCGGCCAGTTGGCGCGGTCGACCGGGAAGCGCTCGCCGAGGCGCAGGACGACGGGCGTGAGCAGCGCCGAGACCCAGACCCCGGCGAGCCACCCCGCGAGCGTCTGCCACCACGGCGTGGGGTCGCCCCAGTAGAGCCCGCGCGTCACGTCCTGCGTGGTGAAGAACACGCCCACCGCGGTCCACACGCCGAAGTAGATCGCGAAGCGCCGCACCGGACAACGCTACCTCAGGCGAGCGACTGCAGCCAGACGTACATCTGCGCAACGAGGAGGTCGACGCGCGTGGGGCCGATCCGACGGTGGGCGGCGTAGGCGTAGAGGGCGGCGCGCGGCATGCCGTCGATCGCCAGCTCCGCCACGTCGGCAAGGTCGGGGCGGATGCTGAGCGTGTAGTACCACGCGCGCTGCTCGATCTCGATCGCGGCGCGCTCGCCGGGGACGACGACGAAGAAACCGCCCCAGGCGCGGAACTGCTCGGGGACGGCGCGGAGCTGCTCGTCGGGCTGCGCCTCGGGAGCCTCGGGCCGGAAGCGCGCCGCCATGAGCGGCGCGCCCGGGAACACCTTGACGCGGAGCTCGCCGGCGCGCACCGCGTCCGGCCACCGCTGGGTGAGGATGTGCAGGAGCTTGTGCAGCCGCGGCAGCGCCGGCGCGTGGGCGCGCACCAGGTCGCAGTAGCGCGCCTCGTCGACGACGAAGGGGAACGCGCAGCGGCTGCACACCTTGCGCGCGGGGCACTCGGCGCAGCCGCGGCGCGCGGCGAGCTCGTCGGCGAGCTCGCGCATGCGCGCCTGCATGTCGGCGTCGCGGTCGGTCGTCCGGCCCACCGCCGCCCCGCGGACGCAGGGCCGCACTCCTCCGGCGGCGTCGACGATCGCGCCGTGCGCCGACAGGCACGGCTTCTCCCCGAACCGGCACGCGTCGAGCAGGCGGAACGGGATGGGCGCGTCGAGGACGAACGAGCCCTTGGCCATCGCCTGGAGCAGCCGCTCGAGCGCGCGCACGTCGTTCTCGCCGGCGATCTCGGCGAGGACGTTCCGGTCCCACGTGCCGCTGTTGGCCTCGTCGAGGCCGGCGCGCACCTCGGCGCGGCGCGCGTTCGCGCCGACGAGCCGCGCCAGCGGCACCACCGTCTCGCGCTCCACGTCGTCGTCGGCAGGGCGCTCGAAACGCAGCCCGCTCGCGCCCGGGCGGATCTCCACGAGGAAGCGATGGCGCCCGACGAGGTGGGGCGCGTGCGGCACGGGCTGCGTGTGCCAGCGGCGCTTGCTCGCGGCGCGGATCGGCCGGACGTCGACGGCGCACCCCTCGGCGAGCGGCGCGAGCACCGACGCCACGATGCCGGGCTGCTCCCCCGGACCCCACTCGAGGTAGGTGGCGACGACCATCGCGCCGCCGGGCGCGATCGCCGCCGGGCCGGCGCGCAGCGCCTCCACGCGCAGGAGGTCGTTCGGCGGGGCGTAGTGTGGCGCCGTCAGGATGAGGTCGAACGTGCGACCCGCCACCGGCTCGAACAGGTGGCCGGCGAGGAGCTCGACGTCGACCCCATGCATCTCCGCGTTCCAGCGGGTGAGCTCCAGCGCCTCCTGGTAGAGGTCGGTGGCGGTGACCCGGTGACCGCGCAGCGCCGCCTCGACGGCGATGACGCCGCTGCCGCACCCCATGTCGAGCAGGGTCCCCGGCGGGGCGGCGTCGAGGCGCAAGAGCAGCGCATCCGACTCGGGCCACACGTCCTGCTCCGACGCGTCCTCGACGTCCGTCGACTGGAACGACATCAGGTACGGCCGATCGCGCCGCAGCGCGACCCACAGGCGGGGGTAGACGACGCCGTCCTCCTCCTCGACGATCCGCGCGGCGAGGAGCGTCGCGAGGACGTCGCCGGGGAGGCTCGCCGCGGGCACGCCGTCCTCGGCGCGTCCGGGCGTGCACGTCCGCTCGAACAGATCGCGGCCCGTCGCGGCGAGCTCGGTCAACGCCCGGCAGATCTCGCGAGGGGAGGGCACCGCTCTGTCTACCATGAATGGGCACGACCGGGCGCCGTTGCGGCTATACTGCGCGCGGCATGAAGCTCATCGCCGAGTCGGGCTCGGAGGAACGCGAGATCGTGGTCGAGCCGGCCGGCGAGGCGGGGCGGTTCCGCGTCGTCGTCGGCGGGCGCGAGCGGAGCGTGGACGCGCGGCGAATCGATGGAACGACCTGGTCCCTCCTCGTCGACGGAGAAGCCTATGTGGTCGACGTCGAGCCGGGCAAGGAAGGGGAGCTCGTCGTCGACGTCGGCGGGCTCCGCGTTCCGGTGAAGGTGACCGACCCGCGCCGCAAGCTGTTCACCTTCGCGCGAGCGCGCGAGACCTCGGGACCCCTGGAGATTCGTGCCCCCATGCCGGGGAAGATCGTGAAAGTCCTCGTGAAAGCGGGGGATCGGGTCACTTCGGGACAAGGGCTCCTCGTCATCGAGGCCATGAAGATGGAGAACGAGCTCCGCGCCCCGCGCGACGGCACCGTCGACAAAGTGCTCCGCGCCGAGGGGCATGCGGTGGACCGGCAGGAAGTGCTCGTGGTGCTTTCGTGACTCAGTTGCAGGCCTGGCCGCAGATCGAGCCGACCTCGAACACGCAGACGCTGTCCCACGCCGTCGCGCAGCAGTAGGAATCCCAGCCGCAGATCTGCGTCACGCAGGGGTCGCAGCCGCTCTCCAGCTTCGCGCCCGTGGTGCATTCGGAATGCGCGCACGTCCCCGCCGTCGAGCAGGTGTCCTGGCCGCAGATGGACTTCACCTCGCCGATGCACTGCTTGTCCCACGACGTCCTGCAGCAATAGCTGTCCTGGGCGCAGATCTGGCCCACGCAGGGGTCGCAGCTCGACGCCAGCTTGGCGCCGGCCGTGCAGAGGTCGTGTGCGCAGGCGCTCGCCGCCACGATGGTCCACGACACCGACGCGGTCTCGGTCTCGCTGCCGCTGGTGCCGGTCACCGTCACCGTGTAGGCGCCCGCGGCGGCCGACCCGGGCTGGAGCGTGAGGCTCGTCGTCCCGCCCGGCCCGAGGCTCGTCGCGCCCAGAACCGCCTGCGCGCCCGCCGGCGCGCCCGACACCGCCAGCGTCGCGGTGCCCGAGAAGCCGTTCACCGGCGCGAGCGAGATGGTCGAGCTGGCGCTCGCGCCGCCCGTCGACGTGACCGCGGTGGGGTTGGCGGCGAGCGTGAAGCTTGCCTGCGGCGGGGGTGGGGGATTGTTGCCCGCGGGCGATCCGTCCGCGTTCACCGCGAACGTGTCCACGACCGCGCGGGTGGCGTAGTCGTGCATGGTGATCTGCACCGTCCCGTCGGCCTGCTGCTCGACGATGCCGTAGCCGTAGCTCGACCCGGACGAGAGCGGAGCGCCGCCGTTGCCGACGATGATTTCCTTCTGGCTCAGGTGCTTGTAGGTGTGGGCGTGCCCGACGATGAGCATCGTGTACGGGTACTTGGCGATGATCGCGCCGCTCGGATCCACGCCCGGGGCGGTGTTCGCCTTGGAGCTCTCGTGCCGCACGACGAACGTGTACGTGGTCGGCTGCGCGAGCACCGAGTCCAGCCACGTCGCCTGGTCGGGCGTCCATGCGTTCGCCGCCACGAACACGATCTTTGCCGTCCACGCCTTGTTCGCCGGCTGGACGAGGAGGGAGTAGTAGGGGTTATGGAGGCCGAGCGGGTTGAGGATCTTCGCGACGTACTGGTTGTAGATGCCGGTCAACCCGTTCGTCGTGCCCGGGCCGCAGTTGGACACCGTCGCGCCGGTGCACTCATGATTCCCCATGGCCGGGTACACGGTATTGGCGAAATTCGCGCGCGCCTGGATATAGAGGTCGAGCTGCAGCCCCGCCTGCGTGCCCGAGGTGCTGGAGAACTGATAGTCGCCGGTCGCGACGGCGAACCCGGGGCGCGGGCTCTCCGCCTGGAGATCCTGGAAGATCTTCGTGATGACCGCGGTGGGGTAGGCGGACGTGTCGTCGATGACTGCCGGCCGGGTGTCGCCGGCGATCGCGAACCGCAGGGTGTCCTGGACGATCGGGACCTGGTCGACCGCGGCGGGGTTGAGCTTCGCGGTGCGGTCGGCGATCGAGGTCGACTCGCCGATGCACGCGGCGCACGCCGGCGAATCGGGGTCCTGACACGCGCGGCAGTCGCCGTTGCCCGTCGGAGCGGTCGGAGCGACCGACTCGGCGCATCCGGCGCCGAGCCCGAGGAGCGCTGCCGACAGAAGGAAGAGGCGAAAGTACGACATGGAACCTCCCTTCGCAGTGGAACCTACAGCGTCGCCAGTCTCCCTGCATCACGAGATCTCCGTCAATGTAGTTATTTTCCCTGCATGTATGCTTGACAGCGCAGGGATACGCGTTCGATCGTGCCTCGCGATGCGCCTCGCCCCCTCGCTCTTGCTCGCGGCGCTGGCGCTGGGCTGCGCGAAGCGGGCCGCGGCGCCGGCGATCGCGGTCCCGGCGACGACGACGGAGATCCACTGCGACGGCGAGCTCACGGAGCCGCCCTGGCGCAGCCCGGCGCGGACCGGCGCGTTCGTCGATGCGCGCGGGAACGCGGTCGCGCCGTACTCGGAGGCGCGGTTCCTGCGCGACGCCGAGCGTCTCTACGTCGGGCTCTACGCGGCCGATCAGGACATCCAGTCCGCGACCGACGCGTTCGTTCTCACCTTCGCCTCGGATCGCGGGCGCGCGACCTTCTCGCTGTCGCCGCGCGGCGAGGTGACGCCGCCGGTCGCGGGCCTGCTCGTCGGCGCGGACGCCGACGGAACGATCGACGACTCGACGGACGAGGACGAGGAATGGGTCGTGGAGGCCGGCTTCCCCCTGAAGGCGCTGCCCATCGCAAACGACGGCACCGTCGAGGTCGAGGTGTCGCGGTGCGACACGCCGCACGACGGCGTGCGCCGCTGCGGCGCGTGGAAGGGCCGGCTGTCGCTGCCCCCGGCGCGCTGACGCGCGCCCGACGCGCATCTTGGCGTAGGATGGCGGCGTGCGCCTCGGACCGTTCCTGCTCCTTGCCGCGCTCGCCGGCGGGTGCGCGACCCTCAAGAACGATACCACGGTGTGCCCCGAGTATCGCGATCTCCGCTGCGCGACGTCGGTGGACTGCGCGTTCGACAACGCCCGGGGGTGTCGCGTCTGCCGCTGTGCCCGGCCGGAGGACTTGCCGCAGCCCCCGCCGCCGTCGACGCTTCCGCCGCAGTGATCCAGAAGGAGGTCCCTCCTAGGCCAGCGCTTTCTCCAGCCCTTGCCCCCGCCCGAGCTCGCGCTCGAGGAGCTTCACCAGGTGCGCCAGCTCCGTCGGGCCGAGCGAGGGGCGGAAGATCATGGGCAGCTCGGTCAGCGGCAGCGGCAGCTCGCGGCGCAGGCGCTCGAGGTAGATCTCGTTCAACTCGCGCCGGTCGCGCGACAGCCGGGCCCGCGCCACCATCGGCGCCAGATCGGCGTCGGCCTCGAGGGACAGCGCGTCGAGCACCAGCCCCGCCGCGGTGCCGTCGTCGAAACGGTCGGGGTAGAGCTGGTTCACCACCACGCCGCTCGGCCGGATCTTGATCTCCTTCTCCAGCCGCTCCGCCAGCTCGATCGTTTCGTTGGTGGGCATCTCCTCGGCCAGCGTGCACAGGAGCGTCGCCGTGCGCGCCGGATCCTCGAGGAGCGCGCGCACCTTCTGCGCGTCGCGCGTCAGCGGGCCCTCGGGCACCGCGTGGAGGATCGCCCGCGGGATGCGCAGCATCGTCGACGCGTGGCCCGTCGCCGGCGCGTCGAACACGACGGTGTCGTACTTCCACCGCCCGGCCGACTCCTCGGTGGTGTGGAACCACATCTTGCCGAGGAGCGCGTAGTCGTCGATCCCCGGGATCGCCCGCACCAGCGCCTTGGACAGGCGGTTCTCGAACACCATGCGGTAGATCGTCTCGTAGCGGAGGATCATCACGCCGTACTCGTGGATCGTGTCCGCCGGGTTGGGGTTCACCGCCCAGAGCCGGTCGCGCAGTCGGACGATCGCCTGCCCCACGGGCGGCCCGCCCAGGAGCCCCGACAGCTTCTCCTTGCTGTTGGCCTGGTAGAGGAGGACGTTCCGCCCGCGCTGCGACAGCAGCACCGCGAGCGCCGCCGCCACGGTGGTCCGCCCCGTCCCGCCCTTGCCGACGACGACGACGAGGCGTTTCTGGTGAAGGTCCGGCGGGAGCGGCACGGTGCCGGGAATCTAGCACGATCTCTGCTATGTTCCGCCTCCATGGCCAACCTGGTCGTCAAGCGCGGGCGGGCCAAGCCGCTGTGGTTCGGGCACCCGTGGCTGTACTCGGAGGCGGTGGACCGCGTCGACGCCGACGCCGCCCCGGGAGACGACGTCCGCGTCGTCGACTCCGATGGGAAATTCCTCGGCCGCGGGTTCTACAACCCGCGATCGCAGATCGTGGTGCGCATGGGCAGCCGGCGCGACGAGCCGCTCGACGGCGCCTGGCTGCGCGCGGGCCTTGTGCGCGCGCGCGACCTCCGCGCGCGGCTCTGCCTGCCGAGCGAGCGCACGGATGCCTACCGCCTGGTCAACTCCGAGGGCGACTGGCTTCCGGGTCTCATCGTCGACGTCCTCGGCGACGCCGCGGTGGTGCAGATGACCACGCTTGCGATGAAGCGGCGCGAGGCCGACGTCTTCGACGCCGTGGCCGAGGTCGTCGCGCCGCGGACGGTCTACGAGACCGCCGCCGGCGGCGTGGCGCAGATCGAAGGCTTCTCGGCCCAGAGCCGCGTGGCGCGGGGCGAGCCGCGCTCCCAGGTCGTCTGCCGTGAAAACGGCTTCGTCCTCGAGGTCGAGCCGCTCGCCGGGCAGAAGACGGGCGCGTTCCTCGACCAGCGCGAGAACCGCCTCCGCGTCGAGCGCCTCGCCCGCGGCGCGCGCGTCCTCGACCTGTACTCGTACGTCGGCGGCTTCGCCATGGCCGCGGCGCGCGGCGGCGCGACCGCGACGACCGCCGTCGACGCGTCGGCGCGGGCGCTCGAGCGCGCGGCGCACCACTTCGAGCTCAACGGCCTGGGCGGCCTCACCACCGTCGAGAACGACGCGTTCCGTTACCTCGAGCAGGCGCCGGCGGGCGGGTTCGACCTCATCGTGTGCGACCCGCCCAAGTTCGCCCGCGCGCGCAAGGACGTGGAGGCGGCGCTCAAGGGCTACCGCCGGCTCAACCAGCTCGCGCTCCAGGCGCTCGCCCCCGACGGGATCCTGTGCACGGCCAGCTGCTCCCAGCTCATCGACGCCGTCGAGCTCGAGCGCGTCGTCGCCGCCGCCGCAAAGGACGCGGGGCGCCGCGTCCAGGTGCTCGAGGTCGCGTCGCAGGCGCCCGACCACGTCGTGCCCGTCGCGTTCCCCGAGGGGCGGTACCTCAAGTTCCTGGTTTGTCGAGCCCCGTGAGCTTCTCGGATACCTCCCACAACCGTCGCTGCACGTCGCGGTCGTAGGACTCGCGGTTCGACTTCTTCTCCTTGCTCTTGGCGAAATACTTGCCCGTCGTCCCCTCGACGTCCGGCGAGCTCGCCAGGTAGATCGACGTCTGGGCCCCCTCCTCGGGCGTGAGGAAGAACGGGGCCACCAGCTTGATGCCGTACGACAGCCAGCTCTTGTCGTTGCGGCCGAAGCCGGTCGCCACCACGCCGGGGTGGAGGCAGTTCGCCGTGACGCGCTTGCCGTCGAGACGACGCGCCAGCTCGTACGTGAACAGGATGTTGGCCAGCTTCGACTGCCCGTAGGCGCGGAAGCCGGCGTAGCTCTTTTCGCCCATGAGGTCGTCGAAGTCGATGTGGCCGCGCGCGTGCGCGTCCGACGCCACGACGACGATGCGCGACGGCGCGGCGGCCTCCAGCGCCGGAAGGAGCAGGTGCGTCAGCAGGAAATAGCCCAGGTGGTTCACCGCGAACGTCATCTCGATCCCGTCGGGGGTGAGCCGCCGCTCCATGTTGATCGCGCCGGCGTTGTTGACCAGGACGTCGAGCTTGTCGTGCTTCGCGAGAAACTCCGCGGCGAAGCGGCGGATGTCCGCCTGGGACGCGAAGTCGCACAGATGGAGCTCGACGGCGGCGCCCGCCTTGTCCTTGATCTCCTCCGCCGTCGCCTCGCCGCGCGCGCGGTCGCGCGCCGTGACGGCGACGCTCGCTCCCATCCGCGCGAGCTCGAGAGCCGTGACCTTGCCGATACCCTGCGTTGCGCCGGTGACGAGGACGGTCTTCCCCTTCATGGGGAGGATACTACCCCGTCGCGTCCGCGCTCTGCGGGTTCACCATCGGGATCAGCGGGGAGCCGTGGAACGTCAGCCGGTACACGCTGTTCTCCGTCTCCACGTACAACGACGTTCCGTCGGGCTCCCCCAGCACGCGACGCACCGGCGTGGTGATCATGCGATGACCGTGCGGATCGCGGAAGATCACCATGCCCCGGCCCACCACCGGGTAGCTGATCAAGAACCCGGTGTAGACCCTCGTGGCGGCCGTCGCTCCGGGCGGTAGGCCGCGGCTGTGTTCCCGAATTTTTCTCGCGGTTACACAGACCATTACGACGAATAGTCTACGACCGAAATTCGGTGGGGTCACGTAGAATCACCCTGGTGTCCGAGCCCCCCGCCGCCGCGGCCGTCGTCATCCTCTATCGCCTGCCGCTCGAGATTTTCTGGGTGCGCCGCGCGCCAAATCTGCAATTTCTAGGTGGTTTCTGGGGATTCACCGGCGGGCGCATCGAGCCGTCGGACCGCGACCCCGCCCACGCAGGGGCGCGCGAGCTCCACGAGGAGACCGGCGTAGGGGTCCCGCCGGCGCGGCTCGTCGCCGCCGGCCGAACGGTGACGCCGGAGTGGGCGTCGATCCGCTTCGACGCGCATTACTTCCTGGCGGAGGCGCCGGCCGGGGCCGCGCCCGACGTCGCATGCGCCGCCGGGGAGCTCGTCGACGGAGAGTGGATCGAGCCGGCGGAGGCGCTCGCCCGCTGGTCGCGCGGCGAGCGTCTCACGTCGCCGGTGATCGTCGCCGCCCTGCGCGCGCTCGTCCCCGGCATCGACGGCGCCGCCGAGCGCATCGCCGAGGCCTTCGCCGCGCCGTCGCTCCAGCGGCGCGCCTGGGACCTCGCGCCGGATCTGGCGATGGCGTCGCTGCGCTCGCCCACGCTGCCGCCCGCCACGCACACGAACTGCTTCGTCGTCGGCGCCGACGACGTCATCGTCGTGGATCCGGGGAGCCCGTATCCGGAGGAGCAGGCGGCGCTCGACGCGGCGCTCGCCGGCCGGCGGGTGCGCGAGATCTGGGCGACGCACCACCACTTCGATCACGTCGGCGGGGCCGAGCACCTGCGCGCCGCGACCGGGGCGCCGCTCGCCGCCCACCCCCGCACCGCCGAGCTCCTCCTCGCCCGCGGCGTCCGCGTCGACCGCACGCTCGCCGACGGAGACGTCGCGACCGCCGGCGCCCGCCGCCTGCGCGCCGTGTTCACCCCGGGGCATACCCCCGGGCACCACTGCTTCCTCGACGAGACGACCGGGTTCGTCCTGGCCGGGGACATGGTCGCCGGCGTGGGCACGGTCGTCATCGATCCCGACGAGGGCGACATGAGCGAGTACCTGGCGTCGATCGCGCGCATGGAGGCGCTCGCCGCGCGCGCGCTCCTGCCCGCGCACGGTCCGATCCTCACCGAGCCCGCGTCCAAGCTCGACGAGTACCGCCGCCACCGCCTGTGGCGCGAGGCGCGCGTCGTGGCCGCGCTCGCGCGCCTGGGCGAGGCGACGCCGGCGGAGCTCACCGTCCTCGCCTACGACGATGTGCCCGCGAGCGTGCACGCGCTGGCGGAGCGGTCGCTCCGCGCCCACCTCACGAAGCTCGTGCGTGAGGGGCGCGCGCGGGAGCGCGACGGTCGCTTTCGACCCGCCGCAGCGTGAAGATCGCCACCTCGCTCTGCGCCTCGCGCCCGGCGCGGAACGGCACCGACGACGAGCCCACGCCGCGGTTCACGTAGAGCATCGTGTCGCCGACGAGGTACCAGCCGGCGAGGTACCGCTTCTTGGTCACGCGCCGGTACAGGCGCTCGGACAGCGGGCGGACGTGGATCTGGCCGCCGTGGGTGTGGCCGGCGACGACCAGGTGCGCGCCCCGCTCCGCGCCGTAGTCCGCCACCTCCGGGCAATGCGTCAGCATCAGCGTCGTCCCGCGCCGGCGCACGCCGTGGAACGCCTTGGCCGGGTCGTGGTGGCGCGTGACGGCGTCGTCGACGCCCACGACCGTCAGCGGCACGCCGCGCGGCCTGAGCTCGGTGTGCTGGTTCTTGAGCACGGTGTAGCCGTTCGCGCCGAGCTCGCGCGTCACGCCCGCGGCGTCCGTCCAGTAGTCGTGGTTGCCGAGCGTCGCGACGACCGCGGTGCGCGCGCGCAGCCCGCGCAGCGCCTCGCCCATCACCGGGACGAACCTCTTCGCGTAGCAGACGTAGTCGCCGGTCAGGAACACGAGGTCCGCGTCGGCGGCGTTCGCCGCGTCGACCGCGCGGCGGATGTGCCGCTTCGGCGTGAGCATCCCCACGTGGATGTCGGTGACGTGGGCGACGGTCAATCCGTCGTGGGCTGGGTCGAGATCGTGGACGGGGACTTCGTGCCGGAGGACGCGAAGGGGCATAGAACCTTCGAGTCTACGCGATCGTGATGTCCTTGCTAAGGTAGACATCCTGGATCGCATGTAGGAGCTCCGCGCCTTCCTTGATCGGGCGCTGGAACGCCTTGCGACCGCTGATGAGCCCGGTGCCGCCGGCGCGCTTGTTGATGACGGCGGTCTTCACCGCGTCGGCGAGGTCGGATTCCCCTTTGCTCTCGCCGCCGGAGTTGATGAGGCCGGCGCGCCCCATGTAGCAGTTCACCACCTGGTAGCGGGTGAGATCGATGGGGTGGTCGGTGGTGAGCTTCTCGTACACCGCCTTGTGCGTCTTGCCGAAGCCCTTGAGCTTGGGGTCGTTGTAGCCGCCGTTCCCCGTCGGCAGCTTCTGCTTGATGATGTCCGCCTCGATCGTCACGCCGAGGTGGTTGGCCTGCCCGGTGAAGTCGGCGCTCAGCATGTGATCGCGCGTCTCCGTCTTGAACGCGGCGTTGCGCACGTAACACCACAGCACCGTGAACATGCCGAGCCGGTGCGCCTCGGCGAACGCGAGCGAGATCTCGTGGAGCTGGCGGCGCGACTCCGCCGAGCCCCAGTACACCGTCGCGCCGACGGCGACGGCGCCCATGTCGAACGCGGTGCGCACGTCGCCGAACAGCGTCTGGTCGTAGGTGTTGGGGTAGCTGAAGAACTCGTTGTGGTTGATCTTCACGATGAACGGGATCTTGTGGGCGTACTTGCGCGCGACGATCCCCAGCGTGCCGAACGTCGACGCCACGGCGTTGCACCCGCCCTCGAGCGCCAGCTTGACGATGTTCTCCGGGTCGAACATGGGCGGGTTGGGCGCGAACGACGCGCCCGCCGAGTGCTCGATCCCCTGGTCCACCGGCAGGATCGACAGGTAGCCGGTGCCGCGCAGGCGCCCGGTGTCGAACATGCGCTGGAGGTTCGCCAGCACCCCCGGCTTGCGATCGCTCGGGACGAACACGCGGTCGATGAAGTCGGGCCCCGGCAGGTGGAGCTCGCTCTTGGGCACGGTCCGGCACACGTGCTCGAGGAGGCTCGCCGCATCGGCGCCGAGCAGGTCCAAAAGTTTTGCGTCCATGAATGAAACCCCTACCCCTTCGGGGGGTTTTCGGCAAGGGCGCGGCGCAGCGCCAGCTCCGCCGCGAGGAGCCCCGCGAGGAATCCGTCCTCGTAGTTCCAATGCCAGTTCTCGGCGAGCTCGGGGTAGTCGTGCGGCTGAGTGATGTCGTCGTCGGTGAGCCCGGGTCGCAGCCGCCGCGCCAGCTCGAGCAGCTTGCGCCGCTGGTCGGCGATCATGCGGGCGAGCGCCGCCTCAAGGGACGTGGCTGACATGCTCGTACGCCGACGACTCGATCTGGAGCGTCGAGTGGGCGATGCGGTGGTTCTTGTGCAGGAGCTCCTTCACCGTGCGGAGGAGCGCGTCGTTGTCGCCCTCGGCGCCGGGGCGGACGACGATGTGCGCCGACAGCGCGTAGAGCCCGCTGGTGATGGTCCAGATGTGGAGGTCGTGGACGTCCTCGATGCCGGCGAGCGCCCGCACCTCGCCGCGCACGCGCTCCACGTCGAGGTGGTGCGGCACGGCCTCGAGGAGGACGTTCACCGCCTCGCGCAGGAGGCGGAACGAGGTATAGAGGACGAGCGCCGCCAGGATCGTGCCGAGGATCGGGTCGATGATGTAGAGGCCGGGCCGCCACAGCATGAGCGCGCCGCCGGCGACGACCGCGACGCTCGACAGCGTGTCGCTGACGACGTGGAGGTACGCGCCGCGCACGTTGAGGCTGTGCGCGCCGTGGAGGAGCCAGATCGCCGCCAGGTTGGCGAGGAGGCCGAAGGTCGCGATGGGCAGCATCACCTTGGCGTCGACCGGCGGCGGCGCGGAGAAGCGCGAGATGCTCGACACGACGATCGCCGTGGACAGCCCGACGAGGACCGCGCCGTTGGCGAGGGCCGACAGGATCTCGAGGCGGTGGTAGCCGAACGTCCGGCGCGCGTCGGCCGGACGCGCCGCAAACACGAGCGCGAGGAGCGACAGGACGAGCGAGGACATGTCGGTGAGGACGTGTCCCGCGTCGGACAAGAGGGCGAGCGAGCCGGACACCAGGCCGCCCACGACCTCGGCGATGAGGACGACTCCGGAGATGACCAGCGCCAGGATCAGCCGGCGGCGGTCGCTGACGCGATCGGCGGCGTGGTTGTGGTTGTGGTGGTGGGCGTGATCGTGGTCCTGCTCGTCCGCATGCGCGTGCGCGACCTCGCAGTCCATGCCGACCTTGGGGCAGTCGTCTTCGGGAGAGCTCGGGGTCGACTGGGTCTCGCCGAGCGCTTGGGGCGCCCCGGGTTTCATGAGCGATTGCGCATATGTTGATGGATGGGACCGGTCGGGTCAAGACGGGCGGCCGCGCTCGGGAGCGCGCGCCAGACATCGGGTAGCCCACGTAATCCTTCTCGTTAGTTAGGGGTGGCACGCCCGATGCTGTGGTGTCCATTTGCGTTGACACTGGACTCCGCTGAGATCGAGACGAACGCCAGCCTCCGCGAGGCGCTCGAGCGCCTGGGTCTGCTGACGGTCATGCTCGACCGGGACGGACGCGTCCAGTACGTCAGCGCCCATACCTCCGCGGTGGTCGGCTACTCGCAGGAGGAGCTCCTCGGGAAAGACTGGATGGGCTTGGTCCTCCCCGCCGAGGTCGTCGCCGTCGTGCGACCGCGGTTCCAGGAGGTGATGGACGAGCCGTTCGTCGATCTCCGCGATGAGCGCGAGACCGATCTGATCACGCGCGGCGGCGCGCGGCTGATCATCCGCTGGAGCACGGTCGTCCTGCCGGGTCCCGACGGTCGCCCCCGCGGGACGGTGTCGATCGGGATGGATCTTACGGAGGTCCGCCGGGCGGAGGCCCAGCTCCACCAGGCGAACAAGATGGACGCGATCGGGCGCCTGGCGAGCGGGATCGTCCACGACTTCAACAACCTTTTGTCGGTCGTGTTGAGCTACAGCCGGATGGTCCTCTCCGACCTGCCGGGCGATCACCCGGTGCGCGACGACGTGAGCGAGATCCATCGGGCGGGCGAGCGGGCCGCCGCGCTGACGCGCCAGCTTCTCGCGTTCAGCCGGCAGCAGATCGCGCAGCCGCGCGTCATCGACCTCAACGAGGTCGTGGCGGGGATGGAGCGGATGCTCCGGCGCGTCGTCGGCGATCGCGTGGAGCTCGAGCTCCAGCTCGCGTCGCCGCTCGCCGCGATCAAGGCCGATCCCAGCCTGCTCGAGCAGGTCCTCCTCAACCTCGTGGTCAACGCGCGCGACGCCATGCCCGAGGGCGGACGCATCGTCGTGGCCACCGCGCAGACCGAGCTCGACGAGACGCAGGCGCAGCCGCGCCTGGGGGTTGCGCCCGGCCCGCACGTCGTCCTCTCGGTCGCCGACGCCGGCGTGGGGATGACCGCCGAGACGCAGGGACGCCTGTTCGAGCCGTTCTTCACCACCAAGGAGCGCGCCGCGGGCCTGGGGCTGCCCACCGCCTGGGGCATCATCCGCCAGTCGGGCGGGTGGATCTCGGTGCACAGCGCGCCGGGTCGCGGCTCGAGGTTCCAGATCTACCTGCCGGCGGTCGCCGAACGGGTCGTCGCCCACCGGCGCGGGCCGACGCGCGAGATCGGCAACGAGACGATCCTCCTCGTCGACGACGAGGAATCGGTGCGCACGCTGACGCGCAACATCCTCCAGCGGCTGGGATACGTGGTGGTCGAGGCGCGCGGCGGCCAGGAGGCGATCGCGCTCGCCGAGCGGTTCCCCGGCGAGATCCATCTTCTCCTGACCGACGTGCTGATGCCCGCCATGGGCGGACCGGAGGTCGCGGAGCGCGTCGCGCGGCTGCGTCCGCGCACGCGGGTCCTCTACATGTCCGGCTACACCGGCGAGGGCGCCAGCGGCCTCCTCCAGGGCAAGGCCGCGTTCCTGCAGAAGCCGATCACCCCGGACGGACTGGCGCGGAAAGTGCGCGAGGTCCTCGACGAGCCGGCCGCTACTCCTCCCACTTGAACCGCCACGCGGCGAGCGCGGCGAAGATCGCCGCGGCGCCGAGCATGCCCGCGGCGGGGAAGATGGCGGCGCTCACGTCGAGGCCGCGCCAGGTCATGGCGTCGAAGCCGTCGACCGCCCAGCGCGACGGGAAGAGGCGCGTGATCGGCTGCAGCCACGCCGGGAACAGGAACGACGGGAACCACGCCCCGCCGAGCATGACGGCGATGAGCACGACGAAGATGCCGACCGACCGCGTCGCCTGCGGCGTCTTGCCTAGCGTCGACACCAGCACACCGACGCTGGACGCGAGCAGCGCGAACGACACGCCGACGAGGAGAAGGCCGAGCCCGCTGCCCTGGACGCGCACGCCGAGGGTGACCCGGCCGAACACGAGCAGGAACCCGAGCACGAGCAGGGCGAGGAGCGCGCCGGAGATGATCTTGGACGCGAGCAGCGTCGCGCGCGACAGCGGGGCGGCGCGCAGGCGGCGCCACAGCCCGCGCTGCCGATCGGTGAGGATGGCGACGGCGTTCTCGATCGCGCCCATCAAGATGAACTGCACCGCCATGCCGCCGACGGCGTGGGCGGCGCCGTCGTAGGTTTCGCCGCCCGCCGCGGGCCTGCGCTCGGCCCGGTACGGCTCGGCGAGGCTCGCGCACGCCTCGAGCCGTTCCTTGCTCACGTCCGGGGCGAGCGCCCTGACGACCAGGCCGTGGACGACGCCCTCGGCGATCTGCAGCGAGAACGGGCTCGACGGGTCGTAGATGAACTCGAGCTGGGCGCGGGCGGCCGCGCCGCCGAGCGCCGCGGCGGTCGTCGCGGCGAAGCCGGCGGGGATGACGACCGCCACGCCGAAGCGGCCGTCCTTGACCGCGTCGCGCGCCTCGTCGCGCGCGGCCGGTTTGGCGGCAAGCGTCGGGTCGGCGGCGAGCGCCGCGGCCAGCCGCTGGGAGCCGGGGGTGCGATCGTCGTCGACGACGAGCGTCGGGATCTTGGGCGCCTCGGCGGCCCTCTTCGAGCCGCTGAACGCCAGCCCGAAGAACAGCGTGAGCGCGGCCGGGAGGGCGAACGACAGGATGACCGCGCGGCGGTCGTGGAGGTAGACGTTGATGTCCTTGCGGATGAGCGCGCGGAGTACCGTCATTGTTGCACCGCTCGCTCGCGACGGCGCGGGGCGCCAGGTCGCTCGGCTGCGCCTCGCTCCAGGGGCGCCCGTGTCCGCGCCGTCGCTCGCTCGCTCATGTATCCCTCAGCTCGCGCCCGGTGAGCGCGAGGAAGATTCCCTCGAGATCCGCTTTCTCCGTCGCCACGTGCTCGATGGCGAGGCCGCGCCCCGCCAGCCAGGCGAGGATCTCGCCCGACAGCCCCAGGTCGGTGAGCCCGACGGTGAGCACACCATCGGCGAGCGACGCCGACTCCACGCCGGGCCGACTCCCCAGCTCGGCCAGCCAGCCATCGCCGGGGGCGGCGAGCTCGACGCGCAAGAGGCGCCGCGCCGGCATCCTGGCCGACAGCCCGCGCAGCGTGTCGTTCGCGACGACCTTGCCGTGATCCATGATGACGATGCGGTCGCAGAGGCGCTCCGCTTCCTCCATGTAGTGCGTGGTGTAGAGGATCGCCTTGCCGCGCGCCTTCAGCGCCTCCAGGTTGTCGAAGATCGACGTGCGACTTTGTGGGTCCACGCCCACCGTCGGCTCATCGAGGATGAGGAGATCGGGGTCGTGGAGCGTCGCCGCGGCCAGGTTGAGCCGGCGCTTCATCCCGCCGGAGAACGTCTTGACGCGGTCGCGCCCGCGGTCGGCCAGCCCGACGAGCTTCAACGCTTCGCCCACCGCGCGCGCCAGCGGCTCGGGGGCGAGGTCGTACAGCGCACCGAAGAAGCGCAGGTTCTGCTCCGCGGTGAGCTCGTCGTAGAGCGCGATCTCCTGGGGGACGAGACCGAGCCGCCGCTTGCGCGGATCGGAGTCCCCCTGGATGGCGCCGCCGTCGATGCGCACTTCCCCGGCGTCGGGGCGGAGGATCCCGGCGACCATCGACACGGTCGTCGTCTTGCCGGCGCCGTTGGGGCCGAGGAGCCCCACGCACGTTCCGGCCGCCGCCGAGAAGCTGACGTCATCGACCGCGACCAAAGTCCCGAATCGTTTCCGCAGGCCGTGGGCTTCGAGCACGGCCAGGATGATATAGTGATCACCTTCCGCGATGGTCGACCTTCGCCCGTACGGGAAGCTCCACACCATCCTGATGCTGAAGGACGTCATCAGGCGGTGGTGGGGTGTGGAGCTGGCGTTCGCCGATGCCCGCGGGTACGTCCTCGATCACGCCGAGGGTAAGATCGTCCCCCCGGCGAACGATTTCTGCCGCCAGGCGCTGTTTTCGAAGGAGGGGTTCCGCCGCTGCAACGAGAGCGTGCGGCTGGTCCGCGACAAGCTCAAGAACGGCGCCAAGGGCCGGCGGGTCGTGGTGCACGAGTGTCACCTGGGTTTCGACGTCGTGGCGGCGCCGATCCATCTCGACGGCGAGCTCGCCGGCTTCCTGTTCACCGGCGGCAGCGTGGCCCGCGACGTCGTCGCTCGCGCCGAGCTCGTGCGCAAGGTCAAGGAGCTGGGCCCGTCGTCGTGGACGGCGGAGGAGTCGGGCCAGATCCCGCGCATCGACGGCGGGTCGCTCGAGCACCTCATGGACCTTCTCGAGCTCGCCGTCGACGACATCTCGCGCTTCCACCACGAGATCAAGGCGCGCGACCGCGAAGTCGCCGAGGTGGCGCGCGAGCTCGGCGAGCGCTATCGCTTCGAGAACATCGTCGGCCACTCGCGCACGATGCAGCAAGTGTACCGCCTCCTCGAGAAGGTGGTCGAGAGCGACTCGACGGTGCTCATCCACGGCGAGAGCGGGACCGGCAAGGAGCTCGTCGCCCGCGCCATCCACTACAACGGGCCGCGCGCCAAGCGCCAGTTCGTGGTGCAAAACTGCTCGGCGTTCAACGACAACCTCCTCGAGAGCGCGCTGTTCGGGCACGCCAAAGGGGCATTCACCGGCGCGATCAAGGACAAGAAGGGGCTGTTCGAGATCGCCGACGGGGGCACGTTCTTCCTCGACGAGATCGGCGATATGTCGTTCGCGTTGCAGGTCAAGCTCCTGCGCGTCCTGCAGGAGGGGACGTTCACGCCGGTGGGATCGACCGAGCAGAAGACGGTGGACGTGCGCGTGATCGCCGCCACCCACAAGGACCTGCAAAAGATGGTCGAGCGAAACGAGTTCCGCGAGGACCTCTACTACCGCATCAACGTGATCAAGGTGCCGGTGCCGCCCCTGCGCGAGCGCATGGACGACCTGGCGATCCTCGTCGAGCATTTCCTGCGCAAGCACCATCGCGGCAAGGGGCCGCCGCCGCGCCTCGCCTCCGACGCGCTGGCGGCGTTCCAGCGTTACCCGTGGCCGGGGAACATCCGCGAGCTGGAGAACGAGATCGAGCGGCTCCTCGTCCTCGGCGGCGACCTCCCCGAGCTCCCCGAGGAGCTCGTGTCGTCGCGCATCCGCGAGGCGGACGGCGGCGGCGGCGCGCGCCCGGCGCCGCGGTTGTCGCCGCCCGCGGGCGGGCCGGCGGGGAGCCTGCGCGAGGCGATCGAGGCGCTCGAGCGGGACCTCATCCATCAGGGTCTGATCCGCACCCACTGGAACAAGTCCCAGCTCGCCAAGGAGCTCGGGATCAGCCGTTCCAACCTCATCCAGAAGTGCAGCTACTACGGCCTCGACCGAAAAGAGTGACGATGCCCATGAGCGAGCGAGCGGAGCAACAATGATCCGTCCAGCGATCGTCGTGACCAGCCTGGCCCTCGCCGCCTGCGGGAGCTCGCAGAACCAGCCGGACGCGTGCGCCCCCGCGACGTGCGCGTCGCTCGGCGCGAGCTGCGGCAGTCCTTCCGACGGGTGCGGGGGGACGCTCGCCTGCGGCACCTGCTCGAGCGGCGTGTGCGGCGGCGGGGGGATCGCCGGCGTGTGTACGCCCGAGATGTGCTCGCAGGGCGGCTGGTGCTGGCAGAACCCGCTCCCCCAAGGGAACCCGCTGTTCGGCATCTTCGGGCCCACGCCGAACGACGTGTGGGCGGTCGGCCCGAACGGCACGGTGCTGCGCTTCAATGGCTCGGCGTGGCGGCGCGTTGAGCTCGGCTCGACGCTGCTGCTGCAGGACGTGTGGTCGTCGGGGCCGAGCGACGCCTGGATCGTGGGCACGGAGGGCACGATCTTCCACTGGGACGGGGGGAAGTTCACCCAGATCAACGTGGCGGGCGTCACCGGCACGCTCACGTCGGTGTGGGGCACCAGCGCGAACGACGTGTGGGCGGTCGGCGTCGGCGGCGTGATGCTGCGCTACCAGGGTCCGGTGACGGGCTGGCAACGCGTGGCGTCGCCGACGACCGACCACCTGTTCAGCATCTGGGGCGCGGGCCCGAACGATCTGTGGACCGCCGGCGCCGCGGCGGGGCTCTACCACTACATCGGTTCGTGGCAGCCGGTGACGCTCGATCCGCGGCCGCCGAGCGATCTGCTCGCGGTGTGGGGCACCGGCTCGTCGAACGTGTGGACGACGGGGCGCGGCGGCGCGGCGTACCACGCACAGGGCGGGAGCTTCAGCTCGGTCAAGAGCGGGGTGCCGCAGAACCTCACCGGCGTGTGGGGGCCGAGCGCGGACGACACGTGGGTGGTGGGCACGGGGAGCATCCTCCTCCACTGGGACGGGCAGAATTTCACGCCGCGCTTTCTCGGCCCCAACGCTCCGGGGAATCCGACGCGCGAGGCGCTCGACGACATCTGGGGCTGGGGGACGGACGCGTGGATCGCGGGCACGCAGGGGAGCCTGTACCGCCTGAAGGGCGGGGATTGGGTCTACGTGAGTTCGCCGCGGCCGGCGACGCTCCTCGGGATCTGGATCGGCGGGCCCGCGGATCGGTTTGCCGTCGGCACCGAGGGCACGATCCTGCGCTGGAGCGGATCGAGCTGGGACCGCATCTCGGCGGCCGGCGACACCCGTGCGATGAACGCGGTGTGGGGATCGGGCGGGAACGACGTGTGGGCGGCCGGCGAGCAGGGGCTGATGTCGCACTACACCGGCGGCGCTCCGGTGAGCGTCGCGTCCGGGACGTTCCAGACGCTGAACGCGCTGTCGGGGACGGCCGCCGACGACGTCTGGGGCGTGGGCGCGGGCGGCGCGATCGTGCGCTTCCGTTCGGCGAGCGTGGGTTGGGCGGGGTTCACGAGCCCCACGACGAACGAGTTGCGCGGCGTGTGGGCGCGCACCAGCACCGATGGTTGGGCGGTCGGCGACGCGGGCACGGCCCTGCGCTGGAACGGCACCGACTGGGTCCCGCAGCCCGCGATCGGCGCGGGCACGTTGCGCGCGGTGTGGGGGAGCGCGGTCGACGACGTCTACGCGGTGGGCGACGGCGGGGCGATCTATCGCTTCGACGGCCGGACGTGGGCGCCCGACGGCTCCACGACGACCGACGACCTCTACGGCGTGTGGGGCGCCAACGGCGTTGTGTGGGCCGTCGGGGGGACGCAGTTCGACACCGGGGGATCCACGGTCGTGGAGCGCCAGGGCGGCAGGTGGACGGTGGTGGACCCCGGATCGGTGCTACGCCTGCGCGCCGTGAGCGGGCTACCAAGCGGGGAGGTGTGGATCGCCGGTGCGATCGGGGCGATCCTGCACAAGCCATGACCAAGACCGAACGCGGCGGCAAACCGAAGGCGCCATCCGGCAAGTCGGGGTGGGGCGGCTGGCGGCCGGGGTCGGGCCGCAAGCCGACCGGAGCATACGGCTACGATCGGCGCGGGCGCCCGCTCGCCGGCGTGAGCCATCACGCGCGGCCCGTGGTCGACCCGCGGCACCCGCTGCACGTCGTCCTGCGCACGACCACCGAGGCGCCGCGCCTGCGCGCGGCCTTGCTGACCGGCGAGATGCGCAAGCTCCTCGAGCGACGCGCGGGACGCGACGTCGAATGCCGCGTGGTGCAGTTCTCGATCCGGCGGAACGAGATCCACTTCATCCTCCAGGCGCCCGACCGCGACGCGCTGTCGCGCGCGGTCCAGGGGCTCGCCTCAGGGTTCGCGCGGCGCATCAACCGCCTGACCGGGGGCAACGGGAGGCTCTGGCTCGACCGTTACGACGCGCGCCCGCTGAAAACGCCCCGGGAGATGCGCGCGTGCGTGGAGGAGTTCTTCGAGCCCGCGGGGTAGCCGGATAAAAGCATAGCGGGGTTCCCGCCCCTTCGGGGCGGTCCCCGCTACCTGGACAGCTCGGCGAGAAGGCCGTCGACGCGCGCGCGGATGCCGTCGCGCGCCCGCGGGTAGCCGTCGCCCACGGCGGGCACGTCGTCCCAGCAGGCTCCCATCCGGCTCAGCGCCACCATCGTCGGCTCGCGGCAATCGAAGACCACGAGCCGGGCGGCGGCGCGCACGTCCGAAGCGGTCAGCGGCTCGGGCGGCACGGCGGGCGCGGGCAGGCCGTCGGCCCTGAGGCCCTCGACCGTCCTGGCCGAGGGGTTGGGCTGCGGGTCGGCCCCGCGCGCGACGGCGCGCACGGCCAGGCCGCGCTCGTCCGCCATGCGATTGAGGTACGCGGCCGCGAGGACGCTCTTGGCCGCGCCGTGCTCGCAGACGAAGACGACCGTCCGCGGCGGCGCGGCGGCGCAGGCGGAGAGAAGGGCGACGGCTACGAAGAGCAGCATGGCCGCTCTTATATCAACTGTATCTTCATATGGCAAGATATATAACAAATGTATCACACACACGGGTGAGCTACCGCGCGCGCGGGCGGCAAGGCAGGATGGGGCGTGCCTCGCGACCGGATCCACGCCATCCCCTGCCGCGCCTTCACCGACGAGCTCATGGCCAGGCTGCACGAGCTGTCGAACCGCATCCTCCCCGAGGACGCGGCGCACTTTCGCGTCCACGCCGACACCAACGAGGTGGTCCACATCTTCGAGCACGGCGGCGCGATCGTCGGCTATCAGTTCTGGCGCACGGCCCCTTTCGACCTCCCCGGCGCCCGCGTGATCCTCGGCGGCAAGCTCCGCGTGCTTCCCGAGCACCGTCGCCGCGCGCTACACCTCCGCTCGGGGTTGCGATTCTTTCTCGCCTGCAAGCTCCGCCACCCGCTCACGCGCTACTACCGCCTCGCGGTGGCGAGCCTGTTCGGGTTCGTGTCGATCACCTCGGCGCTCGCCGAGTACCGGATCTTCGATCCGCGGCCGCGTCCCGGCGACGCCGAGGGCGAGGCGCTCCGCGCCGCGTTCGCCCGCATCGCCGCCGAGAACGACTTCCGGATCGACCCCGAGACCGGCCTCATGTTCGTCGACATCGGCATCGCGCCGGAGACGCTGGCGCAGTACCCGGAGGGCTATCTCGATCGTCCCGAGGCCCGGGTCTACACCCGCGTCAACCCCGGCTGGCGCGACAACCGCTGCGACGTCGCCTTCTGGTTCCGCTTCACGCCTCGGAACCTGCTCTCCCTCGTGCGCAAGATCCGCCGCGCGCGGCGGCG
>DATFWE010000128.1:0-2280 GCA_035259575.1 Haliangiales bacterium | reverse complement strand
CCGCTTCGCGCGCAGCGAGGTGACCTCGACGGGCGACGTCGACGACGTGAACGTCACCGTGAGCGTGGCGTTCGGCAAGAAAGCCGCCGGCGCCGACGCCAACCAGACCGACGCCGCGTCGCTGCGCGCGCTGGTCGACCGGGCGGCGCGGCTGGCGCGCGTGTCCCCCGAGAACCCCGAGCACATGCCTCTCCTCGGGCCGCAGAAGTACGCGACGGCGGCGGCGGCGTTCGACGCCGCCACGGCCCGGCTCGACGCGCCCGCGCGCGCGGCCGCAGTGCAGGCCTGCCTGGCGGCGCTACCGGGCGGCGACGTGACGGGCGCGGGGTTCTACCAGCACGCGGCGACGACGCGCGCGCTGGCGAGCACCAGCGGTCTGCGCGCCGCCCACGCGGCGACGAGCGTCGACCTGACGATGACCGCGCGCACCGCCGACGGGACCGGCTCGGGCTGGGGCGGCGCGTTCTCCCACCGCGTGGGTGAGATCGATCCGGGTCTGGTCGCCCGCACCGCCGTGGACAAGGCGGCGCGGTCGCGCGCGCCCCGGCGGCTCGATCCCGGCCGCTACACCGTGGTGCTCGAGCCGGCGGCGGTCGCCGAGCTCTTGCGCTTCCTCATCCTGTCGTTCGACGCGCGCCGCGCCGACGAGGGGCGGTCGTTCTTCGCCCGGCCGGGCGGCGGGACCAAGCTCGGCGACAAGATCTTCCCCGAGTGGGTCACGCTGCGCACCGATCCGGCCGATCCCAAGAACCCGTCGGCGCCGTTCGACAACGAGGGCGTGCCGCTCAAGGCGGTGAGCTGGATCGACAAGGGGACGGTCGCCGCGCTGCGCTACAGCCGGTTCTGGGCGGACAAGCAGAAGAAGGCGCCGAACGGAACGCCGACGAATCACCACCTCCTCGGCGGGACGGCGAGCCCGGCCGATCTGGTCAAGGGCGTCGCGCGCGGCGTGCTGGTGACGCGCTTCTTCTACATCCGCATGGTCGATCCCCAGAGCGTCCTCGCCACCGGGCTCACGCGCGACGGCGTGTTCCTCATCGAGAAGGGCGAGATCGTGGCGCCGGTGAACAATTTCCGTTTCAACGAGTCGCCGGTGATGATGCTCAAGAACTCCGACGCGCTCAGCGTCGACACCGTCCGCGCCGAAAGCGGATCGCGCGTGCCCGCCATCCGGACCCACGAGTTCAACCTCGCCTCGATCTCCGAAGCCGTCTGACCGCCGGAACCCGTATGATGCGGCCCGATGACGACCCGGGCCCTGGTTCCTGTTCTCGTGTGCGCCGCCGCCCCCGCCCTCGCCGACACCGTCGAGGCTCCGCCGGAGGCCGGTCTCAAGCTCGCGCCGCACGGCTTCCTCCGCCTCAAGGGCGCGATCGTGGAGGACGACCCCAACGTGGCGTTCGTCGGCCGGAACGACGGGTTCGTGCTGCAGAACGCCCGCGTCGGCCTGGCCGGGACGTACGACCGCTGGCTGGCCTTCCGCATCAGCGCCGACGGCGCCGTCGACGAGCGGGAGGGCAGGAACGCGACCCTGGGCACGCTCCGCTTCGCGCTCAAGGACGCGTACGCCGACTTCCGCGCCCTGCCCGAGGTCGTCGTCCGCGGCGGTCGGTTCAAGATCATCTTCGACCTGGACGAGATCGACGACGAGACGCAGCGCCGGTTCGTCGACGAGGCGCTCGAGACGCGCGGTGTGTTCCCCACCCAGGGGTTCGAGACGCCGGGCCTGGCGCCGGGGCGCTCGCTTGGCGTGGCCATCCGCTCCGACGAAGCGCTCGCGTTCTCCGATGTGAAGCTCGGCTACGAGGTCGCGGTGCAGAACGGCAACGGCGAGTTCGAGTCCGCCAACGACTCCGATCTGCCGGCGGTGTCGGTCGCGCTGTTCGCGCGCTTCCCCGACCGCTCGTTCGCATTCGTGGCCGGCCGGTGGAAGTCACGGGCCCTGGGGGAGCTGCCGTTCCGCCAGACCGAGGTCGACTACGAGGGCAACGCCGGGGCGCTCGCTCGGCGTGGCGATCCGCTCCGACGAGGCGCTCGCGTTCTCCGATGTGAAGCTCGGCTACGAGGGCGCGGTGCAGAACGGCAACGGCGAGTTCGAGTCCGCCAACGATTCCGATCTGCCGGCGGTGTCGGTCGCGCTGTTCGCGCGCTTCCCCGACCGCTCGTTCGCGTTCGTGGCCGGCCGGTGGAAATCGCGGGCCCTGGGGGAGCTGCCGTTCCGCCAGACCGAGGTCGACTACGAGGGCAACGCCGGGGCGCGCGTGGAGGGCGGCCCGGTCC
>DATFWE010000127.1:0-28244 GCA_035259575.1 Haliangiales bacterium | reverse complement strand
TACATCTGGTACGGAAACTGGGCGGGCAACACGGCGATGTCGATCCTTCCCGACCTCGCGAGCAACCTCGGCGGGTCGCCGTACTTCAACATCAACACCACGTACTTCGACGGCTCGGGCGTGCACGTGACCAACGCGATCAACTACTCCGGCTCCACGACCGACAGCTACTCGCAGGGCACCGCGCTCAGCGACGGCGGCGTCCTGGCGGTCGTGTCCGCGGCGATCACGAGCGGCCGGCTGCCCAACGACACGAACGCGGTGTACTTCGTGCTCACGTCGGCGGACGTGAACGAGACGTCGGGGTTCTGCACGCAGTACTGCGGCTGGCACACGCACGCCACGGTCGCCGGGTCGGACATCAAGTACGCGTTCATCGGCAACGCCGACCGCTGCCAGGCCGCGTGCACCGCTGGCACGGCGCCGCCCAACGGCAACGTGGGCGCCGACGGCATGGCGTCGATCATCTCGCACGAGCTCGAGGAGGCGGTGACCGACCCGGACCTCAACGCCTGGTTCGACGTTCGCGGCCAGGAAAACGCCGACAAGTGCGCGTGGACGTTCGGCACCACCTACACCACGTCGAACGGCGGCGTGGCCAACATGAAGCTCGGCGTGCGCGACTTCCTGATCCAGCAGAACTGGGTCAACGCCAACGGCGGCTTCTGCGCGAAGAGCTACCCCTAGCCCCTCTCCTGCTTCGCCTCGCGGCGCAGCAGGTCGGCGACCGCTTCGCGCGGAGTCATCCCCTCGTACAGCACGCGATAGATCGCGTCGATGATCGGCAGATCGACCTGGTGCTGCGCGCCGAGGTCGTGCGCGCTCTTGGCGGTCTTCACCCCCTCCGCCACCGCGTTCATCTCGGCGAGGATCTCGCCGATCGGTCGGCCGCGCCCGAGCTGGACGCCCACGTGCCGGTTGCGCGACAGGTCGCCGGTGCACGTCAGCACCAGGTCGCCCATCCCCGCCAGCCCGGCGAACGTCAACGGGTTGGCGCCCATCTTGACGCCGAGGCGCGCGATCTCGTTCAAGCCGCGCGTCATGAGCAGCGCGCGCGTGTTGTGCCCGTAGCCCAACCCGTCGGCCACGCCGGCGCCGATGGCGATGACGTTCTTCAGCGAGCCGCCGAGCTCGATCCCGACCACGTCGTCGGTGCGGTACACGCGCAGCGTGGGCAGCGCGAAGCACTCCTGCACGGCGATCGCGCTCGGCTCCTCGTGCGATGCCACGACGATCGCCGCCGGCAGCCCCTGCGCCAGCTCCTTCGCGAACGTCGGGCCGCTCAGGTACGCCGCGCGCCGCGCGAGACCCGGCCCGAGGACGTCCTCGTAGATGCGCTCGATCGTCGCCAGCGTCCCCTGCTCGATGCCCTTGGAGGCGTTGACCACGATCGCGTCGCGGCGGAGGGCCGGCGCCGCCGCCGAGAACACCTCGCGCACCGCGTGCGACGGCGTCACGCCCAGGACGATCGGCTTGTCGCCGACCGTCTCCGCCAGATCGGCGGTGACGCGGATCGCGTCGGGCAGCGCCACCCCGGGGAGGTAGGGCGACTCGCGCGTCTCGGCCACGCGCCGCGCCGCGTCCTCCCCGCGCACCCACAGCGTGACGGCGTGCCCGCGCTCGGCCAGGAGCTTCGCCCACACGGTGCCGAACGCGCCCGCCCCCAGCACCCCGATGTTCATCTGGCTCATCCCGCGAGCACCACGCGGTTCCGCCCGCCCGCCTTGGCGCGGTACAGCGCCGCGTCGGCCGCGCGCACCAGCGCTTCCGAGTCGGACGCGTCGTCGGCGAACGCCGCCACCCCCACCGACACGGTCAGCCGCCCCCCGCCCTCGAACGTTTGGTCGGCGATGCGCTGGCGAAGCTTTTCCGCCACCTGGAACGCCGTCAGCTTGGGCGTGTCCACCAGCACCACCGCGAACTCCTCCCCGCCGTAGCGCGCACAGAAATCATTGGCGCGCCGCCCGTCGCTGAACAGGCGCGCCACCTGGCGCAGCACCTCGTCCCCGGCGGGGTGGCCGTGCTCGTCGTTGTAGCGCTTGAAATGATCGACGTCGATCATGAACAGCGCCAGCGGCAGCCCGTTTCGCCCGGAGCGCTCCACCTCGAGCGCCAACCGCTCGTGGAAGTGGCGGTGGTTGTAGAGCCCGGTGAGCCCGTCGGTGACCGCGAGCTGGGCCAGCCGCGCGTTCGCCGTCGCCAGCTCGCGCGTCCGCTCCGACACCTTGTGCTCGAGGTGCTTGTTCATGCTCTCGAGCGCGCGGTTGCGCGACTCCAGGTCGGCGAGGAGCTTCTGGTTCTGCCGGTCGAGGCGGTACTGGCGCAAAAGGTTCTCCACCGCCAGCCGCAAATCCGGCTCCTCCCACGGCTTGGGGATGTAGTGGTTCAGCGCGGCGCGGTTGATCGCCGCGACGACCGCGTCGAGGCCCGCCTGCCCGGTGAGCAGGATCTTGGTCGTCGACGGCGACCGGCGGTGGACCTCCTCGAGGAGCTCCACCCCCTTCATCCCGGGCATGATCTGGTCGGCGATGATGATGGCCAGGTCCTCGCCGTCCTTCTCCAGCTCGCACAGGAGCTCGAGCGCGTCGCCCGCGGACTGGGCCACCTCGATCTCCACCTCGTCGCCGAAGCGCGCGCCGAGCTGCTGGCGCAGGGCGGTCAGGATGCCCTCCTCGTCGTCGACGCAGAGGATGTGCTCCTTCTTGGCGCTGTCTCCGTTCCCCGCCGTCGCTATCATGCCACCTGGGCCCCCTGGCCCGCCTCTTCCTCCGCGATCTTCGCTTTCGGCCCTGACACCAAGAGCGACACGGTGAAACAGGTGCGCCCCTCGGCCGAGTCCAGGCTCACCGTGCCCCCGTGCTTATCCACGATCTTGCGCACGATGCCAAGACCCAAGCCGGTGCCCTCGCCTTTGGCCTTGGTGGTGAAGAACGGCTCGAAGATCCGCTCGCGGATCTCCGTCGGAATGCCGGGGCCGTCGTCGATCACCTTCACCCGCACCATCCCCGCCGGCTCGTCGAGCTCGGTCTCGATGACGATCTCACCTTTTCCCCGAAGAGCCTGCGCGGCGTTGTGAATGAGGTTGGTCCACACCTGGTTGAGCTCGTCTACGTATACCGGGACTGTAGGTAAATGTCCGTATTTCCTTGTGATCTGAATACCATATTTCAGCTCGTGATGTAAGATGGTCAGCGTGTTCTCGATCCCCTCGTGGAGATCGGTCACCTCCACCTTCGCCTGATCGAGGTGGGAATAGCTCTTGAGCGCCCCGACGATGCGCTGGATCTGGCGGATCGCATTGTCGATGCCGAACGCGTTGCGGTGGAGGTAGGTGTACTCGCGCAGGTAGCGCACGATCGCGGGCGCACCGACGGCGAGAAGGGGCAGGAGCGCCTCGAGATCGTCCTCCGCGCCGATCTCGACGAGGCCCCGCCCGGCGACCTCCGCGCCCGTGATGCCGGCCGCGGCCAGGCGCGCCACGACCTGGCGGGCGTGGCGCCGCAACGCCGCGGGCGAGCCCACGCGCTTCTCGGCCAGGCGGGGGGCGAGCTCCTCGGCCAGAGCCAGGAAGCGCTTGCGATCGTCGTCGGAGAGCGGCAGCTCGCCCACCTCGCGCGCCGTCTTGGCGAGCCGCCGCACGTTCTCCGACAGCGCGTCGACCGAGCCGCGGATCGCCGCCGACGGCGAGTTGATCTCGTGCGCCACCCCCGCGACGAGCGAGCCGAGCCCGGCCATGCGCTCGGAGAAGACGAGCTGCGCCTGCGTGTCGCGCAGCTCACCGATGGCGCGGCCGAGCTCGGCGTTCATCGACGTGAGCTCGCGCGTGCGCAGGCGGACCTTCTCCTCCAGCTCCTCGCTGAACGCGCGCACCTCCTCGTACAGCCGCGCGTTCTCGATCGCCGTGGCCGCTTGGTCGGCGAACGTGGACAGGAGGCTCTCGTCGGCGCCGGTGAACGGCGGCGCGGTGACCGCGCGCCCGACGACGAGCACACCAACGACGAGGTTGCCGCGCTCGAGCGGCACCGCCAGGAGCGAGCCGTCGATGCCGGCGGCGCGCGCCGCCGTGCGGAAGCGCGGCGCCTCGTCCACGTCGTCGATGCGCACGGGGAAGCGGTCGCGCGCCACCTCGGTGGCGAAGTCGGACAGGGGCTCTGTGACGTCGAGGATGCCCTGGCCCTCGAGCGGGCGCTCGATCCCCTTGCTGCGCGCCGCGCCGATGCGCAGCGTCGGCCTGTCCTCGGGCACGATCTCCCCGTCGTCGGTGAGGCGGGGGGCGTCGACCAGCCACAGCGCCGCCAGCCGCGTGTCGAGGACGCGCGCGATCGAGTCGACGATCTTGCGCAGCACCTCGTCGACGCCGAGCACCGACGACACGGCCCGACCGGCCTCGTGCAGCGCCACGATCTCGCGCATGCGCGCGGCGAGGCGGTCCTGGTTCTCGCGCAGCGACGCCGTCATCTGGGTGAACGCGCGGGCGAGGTCGCCGATCTCGTCCCCCGGATCGGCGTCGGTCTGCGTCAGGCGGGTGTCGAGCTCGCCGCGCGCGATCGCCAGCGCGCCGGCGTGGAGGCGGCCGATCGGGCGCGACAGGCGGCGCGTGAGCAGCCCGGCGAGCGCGAGCGCGAACGCGATCGCCCCGGCGGCGCCGAGGGTGAGCGAACGGAACGCGGCGTTCTTGGCGCCGGCGAGCGCCCCGCGCCCCACCGCCACCGCGAGCATGCCCACGTGCTTGCCGTCGATGTCCTTGAGCGGCGCGTAGCCGAGCGAGAACTCCTCGCCGGCGATGGTGGCGCGGATCTGCAGCGTGCCGCCGGCGAGGACGCGCTCGGCCACGTCGCCGGGGGCGCTGAGGCCGTGCAGGCGCGCGCCGTCGTGATCGAGGAACGACGACATCGCGGGGTCGGCGCCGGCGTAGATGAGGACGTCGGTCCCCAGCGCGCCCTTGATGCCGTCGGCGAAGTCGCCGTCGAGCGGCAGGGACACCACGACCACGCCCCGCAGCGCCAGCGACGGATCGACGATCGGCGCCACGGCGTGGACAACGAGCATCCCCTGCCCCGGCGTGAGCGTCACGCGGCGCTCGTACGCAAGGCCGGCCTCGACCACCGCCGCCGGGACGCCGATGTCGCCGAAGCGCGGCTCGTCGCCGCCCACCGCCCGCTGGGCGACGATGTGCCCCTTGTCGTCGGCGACCCGCACCATCGCCGACGGCAGGTGGGGCAGCTCGCGCGTCAGCACCTCGCCGAGCGCCGGCTCGCCCTGCCCGACGGCCGCGCCCAGCCCGGGGGTGGACGCGAGCCGCTGCGCGTCGCCGCCCAGACGCTCGACGGTGCGCAGGACGAGGTTCATGCCGACGCGGAGCTGGCGCGTCGTCTGCTCGGCCAGGCCGCGCTCGAGGCCGCGGAGGACGATGCTCACCGACACCACCGCCGCCGCGGCCACCGGGAGGAGCGCCGCCATCGACAGCGACAGCGCCAGCTTGTGGCCCAGGCGGAGGCGTTTCAAGAAACTCATCGTTCCACCCACGCGGCCTGGTAATAGACCGTCGCCGTCGGGTGGAGCATGAGGCCCTTGACCTCGTTGCGCGCCGCCACTGCGAGCTCGGAGTGGGCGAGCGGCACCCACGGCGCCTCGCGCGCCACGATGAGCTGGGCGCGCCGGTAGAACTCGGCGCGCTCCTTCTGCTCGAACGTCTCCTCCGCGTAGGTGAGCAGGCCGTGGAGCTCGGCGTTGCGGTAAAAGGCAATGTTCTGCTCCGGCCCGACGCGCAGCTCGTCGCGGTCGAGGAGGATCTTCAAGAAGTTGTCCGGGTCGCCATTGTCCGCGGTCCAACCGTAGAGGCACAGATCGTGCTTGCCGGCGAGGCAGTCGGCCTGGTGCGCGCCGAATTCCTGCACCACGACGTCGGTCTGGATGCCCACCTCCTCGAGGTTGCGCTGGAGCACGCGACCCACCTGCTCCGGCTCGGGCAGGTACGACCGCGGGGTGCGCGGGATATACAGGCTGAAGCGGCGCGCGGGATCGAACGCGCCGCGGGCGGCGGCGGCGGCGAGGATCGTCCGCGCCTGGTCGGGGTCGTAGGGATAGTCGGTCGCGTCGGGCGCGTACCCCAACAGCGACGGGGGAACCGGCCCGCGCGCCGGCACGGCGAGCCCCTGGTAGAGGAGGCGCACGATCGGCACCTTGTTGACGGCGAGGTTCACCGCCTGGCGCACCTCGATGTCGTTCCACGGCGGCCGCTGGGTGTTCATCGCCACGTAGGCGACGTTGGCCACGGCGACGTGGTGGAGCGTGAGGTCGGGGTGGAGCTTCACGTACTGGAGCTCCTCGGGCAGGATCGCGTAGGCGACCTCGATGGCGCCGCCCTCGAGGGCGACGAGGCGCTGGCGCGCGTCGGGGATGGAGCGGAACACGATGCGCTCGAGCGGCGGCGCCGCGCCCCAGTAGCCGGGGTTGCGCTCGAGGACGACCCGATCGCCGGGCGTCCACGACGCGAAGCGGAACGGCCCGGTCCCGACCGGGTGCTTGGGAAACTCCTTTCCCCATTTCTTGACCGCCTCCGGCGACACGATCGCCGCCGGGAACATCGCCAGGCTGGACAGGAACGGCGCGTAGCTGCGCTCGATCTTGATGCGCACCGTCAGGCGGTCGACTTTCTCGATCTTCTCGATGTAGCTGTACTGGTCGCGCCAGTAGATGAAGTCGGGCTCGTGCGAGGGGTGGAACGGGTCGCGCTGGCGCTCGAGCGACAACACGACGGCGTCGGCGTCCATGGGCGTGCCGTCGTGGAACGTCACGCCGTCGCGCAGCCTGAACACCCACGTCTGCCCGTTGTCGAACACGTCCCACGACACGGCGAGCGCCGGCTCGATCGCGGTGGAATCGGGCGCGTAGCGGACCAGGTGCTCGTAGATCTGCTCGCATACCTCGACCGATTCGTCGTCGGACACGCGCGCCGGGTCGAGGCCGATGACGTCGCGGGCCTTGCCCACCACCAGGGCGCTCTCGCGGCGCGTCCTCGGCTCGGCCGAGCCGAAGAGGTTGCAACCGACGAGGAGGAGGGCGAAGGCTGCGCCGGCGCGCGCCACGCCCCGAGACTATCACGTGAGCGGTTCCAGGCTCTGGACCAAAGTCGGCAGGAACTCCGCCACCGTCGGGTGGATGTGCATGGCGTCGCGGAGGACGGTGTACGGCGCCTTCGCGTACATGACGTCGAGGATGCAATGGATGACCTCGTCGCCGTGGACGCCGAGGATCGCCGCGCCGAGGATGTCGTGCGTGTCCTCGTCGACCAGGATCTTCATGAAGCCGAGCGTCTCGCTCCGCTCTTTGGCCCGGCTGACGCGCGACATGGGCATGCGGCCGACGAGCGCCTTCTTGCCGGTCTGGCGCACCTCGGCCTCGGTCATGCCCGCCCGACCCAGTGGCGGGTCGATGTAGAGCGCGGACGCGGGGATGCGATCCGAGACCTTGCGTTTTCCCTCGTCGAGGAGGTTCGCGGCCACGATCTCGTAGTCGTTGTACGACGTGTGGGTGAACCCGCCGCGGCCGTTGCAGTCGCCGAGCGCCCACACGCCGGGGACGTTGGTCTTGAGCTCGTCGTCGACGACGACGTAGCCGCGCGCGTCGAGCTCGACGCCGGCCTTGTCGAGGCCGAGGTCCTCGGTGTTGGGCATGCGGCCGGTGGCGAGGAGCAGATGCGAGCCGCGCACCACCGAGCCGTCGCGCAGGTGGATGAGCGGGCGCCCCACCGGCTCCTCCACCCGGACGATCTCGGCGTTGACGACGACGTCCACGCCTTCCTCCTCGAGGATGGTGCGCACCGCGATCGCGACGTCCTCGTCGTCGCGCGGGAGCAGGCGCGGGCCGCGCTCGAGCACGGTGACGGCGCTGCCGAACCGCCGGTACATCTGCGCGAACTCGAGGGCGACGTAGCTGCCGCCGATGATGATGAGGTGCTCGGGGACGAAGTCGACGTCCATCATCGTCGTGTTGGTGAGGGTCTTCACCTGCGTGATCCCGGAGATGGGCGGGATCTGGGGGCGGGCGCCGACGTTGAGGAAGATCTTGTCCGCCTCGAGGAGCTTGTCGTCGACGCGGAGCGCGGTCGGCCCCTCGAAGCGGGCGTGTCCCTTGACCATGGTGATGTTGGCGATGCCCTTCAACCACGTCTCGAGGCCGTTGCGGAAGCCGAACACCACCTCGTCCTTGCGCTCCTTGACGCGCTTCATGTCGACGTCGATCGGGCCGGGGATCTTGACGCCGAACTCGGCGGCGCGGCGCGCCATGTACGCGACGCGGGCGCTGGCGATGAGGGTCTTGGTGGGGATGCAGCCGTAATTCATGCAGGTGCCGCCGAGGTAACGCCGCTCGACGACCGCCGTGCGCATGCCGGCGCCGGCCAGGCGCGCCGCCAGCGACGGCCCGGCCTGACCTGCGCCCACGATGATCGCATCGACTTTGCTCATGAGGAGGCTCGCCGTATGCTAGATTCCGGCGGCGCGAACCGCAAGTCGCAGCGCGGCGGCCCAGCCTTGACTCCTGGGCGCTTCCGGCCCTAACGTGCCGCCATGTCGCGAAACCTCGCCCTCGTCGCCCTTTGTGCGTTCGCGCTCGTCGCCTGCAATATGACCAAGTTCACCGCGAACACGACCTCGAAGGTCATCGAGGTCGCGTCGAACGCGCTGAACCAGGAGAACGACATCGAGCTGGCGCGCGAGGCGGCCCCCGGCTCCCTGAAGACGATCGAAGGGTTCCTCATGGCCTCCCCGGAGAACGAGATCTTCCTGGCGACGCTGGCCGAGGGCTACTGCAACTACACGTTCGGGTTCATCGAGTCGGACGTCGAGGAGGCGCGCTGGGCGGGGAAGAGCGAGCTCGAGGCGAAGCTCACCGCGCGCGCGACGAACCTCTACCTCCGCTGCATGAACTACGGGCTCAAGCTCCTCGGCGACGGCTGGGACAAGGACATCCACGGCGACCTGCGCGCGTTCGAGTCGCGCGTCCGCAACGCCAAGGCCGACCATGTGAAGGGGATGTTCTGGACGGCGCTCGGCCTCGCTTCCGCCATCAACCTGAACAAGGACGACATCGACATGGTGGCGTATCTGCCCAAGGCGAAGATCCTGCTCGAGCGCGTCGTCGCGCTGGACCCGAACTTCAACTACGGGCTGGGGCACATGGCGCTGGGGATGCTCGCGGCGTCGCTGCCCAAGGCGCTCGGCGGCGATCCCGAGGGCGCGCGCAAGCACTTCGATTCGGCGATGGCCGCCACGTCGGGTAAGTTCCTGATTCCCAAGGTGATGATGGGGATCACGCTCGGGACCCAGAGCGGCGATCGAAAATTTTTCCACGACACGCTCGTCCAAGTCCTCGCAACGTCGCCGGCGGTGTTCCCCGACCAGCGCCTCGGCAACGAGCTGGCGCACGTGAAGGCCAAGCGTTACCTCGCGCACGAAAAGGAGCTGTTCTAAATGATGCGGAAGGGATTACTGGGCATCCTCGGTCTTTGCGCCGTCGCCGCCGCCGCGCCCGCCGGCGCGACGGAGATCAAAGTCGCCACGCTGGCGCCCAAGGGCTCGGCGTGGGCCAAGATCCTCGAGGAGGGGGCCAAGAGCATCGCGGAGAAGACGGCGGACCGGGTCCAGATCAAGTACTTCTTCTCCGGCAGCCAGGGCGACGAGCGCGACGTGGTGCGCAAGATGAAGCTCGGCCAGCTCGACGGCTCGGCGCTGACCGCCGTCGGACTGGGCCTGATCAAGGGCGACGTGCGCGTCCTCGAGCTGCCGTTCCTGTTCAAGAGCGACAAGGAGCTCGACTACGTCCGCGACAAGATGTCGGGGGATTTCGAGAAGCAGTTCGACGAGGCAGGATACGTGCTCCTTGCCTGGGGCGACGTCGGCTGGGTGCACCTGTTCTCCAACATCCAGCTCACGTCGAAGGGCGACCTCGACAAGACGAAGATGTGGGCGTGGACCGACGACCCCATCGTGCGCGCGTTCTTCAAGCGACTGGGGATCAACGGCGTGCCGTTGGGCGTGCCGGACGTCCTGCCGTCGCTGCAGACGGGCACGATCGACGCCTGCTACGGCTCGCCTTACGCCGCGGTCGTGCTCCAGTGGTACAGCAAGGTGAAGTACGCCACCGGCACGCCCATCTCCTACTCCATCGGCGCGCTCGTCGTCCGCAAGGAGGTGTTCAGCAAGCTGTCCGCGGAGGACCAGAAGGTGGTCAAGGAGATGTCGCGCGTGATGGGCGGGCAGCTCATGACGCGCATCCGCGCCGACAACGAGCGGGCGAAGAACACCATCCAGAAGTCGGGCATCACGTTCGTGCCGGTCCCCGCGGCGCTGCTCGCCGAGTTCGAGAAGGAGGGGCAGGCGGTGTGGGACGAGCTGTCCGGCGGCAAGCTCTACGCGAACGAGCTGCTCGCGAAGGTGAAGAAGTACGTGGCCGAGGCGCGGAAGTAGCGCCGACCCGACGCGCCGCTCCGCGCGCTGTGCGATGCGCGCGCGCCCGACCCCAACTGAGCGCCCAACTCCTATAGAATCCCCCCATGTCCAGTCTCGCCGAGGCCCAGCGCGCCGCGGGGACCGAGGGGCACGACGAGCCCCCGCCCGACGAGCCCTCGTTCATCAAGCTCCTGCGCAAGATCGACGGCGCGTTCGCGCGCGTGGAGGAGATCCTGCTCCTCGTCTTCATCGCGGTGCTCATGCTGGTCGGCATCTACGCGGTCATCGCGCGCAAGCTGTTCGAGGGTCAGCCGGAGTACACGGCCTGGACGTTCGAGGTCATCCGCTACACGGTGTTCTTCATCGGTCTCACCGGCGCGGCGCTGGCCACCCAGGGCGACCGGCTGTTCAACATCGACAGCTTCACGCGCTTGTTCACGCCGCGCGGGCGCCTCATCGTCCGCATCGTGACCGCCCTGTTCACCATCGCGGTGTGCGTCCTGTTCCTGCGCGCGAGCCTCGCCCTGCGTGGCGCGGTCGCCGACGAGCGCAGCGAGGTCATCAAGCCCGCGCTGGGCGTCCTCGCACTTCCCACCGCGTTCGCGACGATCATGGCGCACATCGCGCTCCACGTCGTCATCGACCTCGTCTACCTGGTGCGCGGCCGGATCCCGGCGGAGCTCACGCACGCCCAGGTGCCCAAAGCATGATCGCGCTCGTCATCGCCGCGGTCATCCTGCTCGCGCTCATCGGCGCGCCCATCTTCGCCGTCATGGGCGCGTTCGGCGCCCTGGGCGCGAGCTCTGTCGCGCCCGGGTCGCCGCTGTCCGATTCCATGGCCGGCCAGCTGGTCGACGTGTTCGCCCTGGCCACCTCGGAGAAGGGGACGTCGCTCGCGGTCATCCCGCTATTCACCTTCATGGGTTACATCCTGGCGGAGTCGCAGACGGCGGCCCGGCTGGTGCGGTTCGCCCGCGCGGCGGTGGGCTGGGTCCCCGGCGGCCTGGCGATCGTCACCGTCGTCGTGTGCGCGCTGTTCACCACCGTGACCGGTGCCTCCGGCGTGACCATCGTCGCCGTCGGCGGTCTCGTCCTGCCCGCGCTCATCAAGGAAGGCTACAAGGAGCGGTTCTCGCTTGGGCTCATCACCGGCACGGGCTCGATCGGGCTCCTGTTTCCCCCGGCGCTCCCTCTGATCATCTACGGGATCATCTGCGGCATCTCCCTCCAGGCCACCGCGAAGGCGTCGGGCGACACGCTGCTGCTCAGCGACTTCGACCTGTCGAAATTCCTCCTGGCCGGCGTCGTCCCCGGCGTCGTCCTCACCGGAAGCATCTGCGTCTACTCCGTCTTCGTGGCGCTCCGCCACAAGGTCCCGCGCACGAAGCTCAACTTCCGCGAGGCGCTGGTGAGCTTCGTCGTCGCCCTACCGGAGCTGCTCATCCCGCTCATCATGGTGGTGCTCCTGATGATCGGCCTGCAGATCCCCGAGGCCGCGGCGTTCACCTGCCTCTACGTGGTGGTGCTGGAGACCGCCGTCTACCGCGACGTCAAGGTGAAGACGTTCCCGCGCCTGGTGCGGGAATCGATGCGGCTCGTCGGCGCGATCTTCATCCTGATCTTCGCCGCAACCGCGCTGACGAACTTCTTCGTCACCGCCCACATCCCCGAGCGGATGACCGAGTGGCTGGTGGCGACGTTCCACTCCAAGGTGACGTTCCTCATCATGCTGAATGTCATCCTCCTGGCGGTGGGAAGCGTGATGGACATCTTTTCGGCCATCCTGGTGGTCGTCCCGCTCATCGTCCCGGCGGCGACCGGGTTCGGGATCGACCCGTACCACCTGGGCATCATCTTCCTGCTCAACCTCGAGATCGGCTACGTCCACCCGCCGGTCGGGCTGAACCTGTTCATCTCGAGCTTCCGCTTCCGCAAGCCCATGAACGAGCTCTACCTGGCGGTCCTGCCCGTCCTCGCCATCATGATCGGCGTCCTGCTCCTGGTGACCTACGTCCCCGCGCTCGTGGTCGTCAAGTCCAAGCCGGCGGCCGCACCGCCGGTCGCCGAGACGCCCGCGCAGCCGGTGGCGGGCGCGACCGCGTCCGACGGCGGCCCGTCGGTGACGATCACATACCCCGACGGTGGGGTGTGGACGATCGCCACCTGCGAGCGGCCCGAAATCAAGGACGATCCGCTGGGTTACGAGGAGTGCAAGCTCAAGTTCAAGCGCTATCCCAAGTGCGACACGCGGGACAACGAGCTCGACAAGCTGGACTGCCGACAGGCGGTGATCGAGGGGAAGGACCCGTTCGCGGCGGACGCGGGGCCGCATTGATGATAAAAGACCTTCCGCTCCGATGCGGAAGGTCCGCGGCATCGCCAAGACGCTTCGCCCCCACCAGTGGGTGAAGAACCTCTTCGTCGCCGCGCCGCTCGTCTTCGGCAAGAAGCTGTCCGACCCGCACGCCGTCGCCTGCGCGGCGCTGGCCGTGGCCGCATTCTGCGCGCTGTCGAGCGCGGTCTACGCGCTGAACGACGTCCTCGACATCGCCAAGGACCGCGCGCACCCGGTCAAGCGGCGCCGCCCCGTCGCCGCGGGCATCCTGTCGCCGCGCTTCGCCATGGGGATGGCGCTCGGGCTGGCGCTCGTCGCGCTCGCCGGCGCGGTCGCCATCGACCGTCGCTTCGGCGCAGTCGCCGCCGCCTACCTCGTGCTCAACGTCGTCTACTCGCTCCACATCAAGGAGATCCCGTTCCTCGACGTCATCACGATCGCGGCGGGGTTCCTCCTGCGCGTCCTCGGCGGCTCGTTCGCGGCGGACGTCGCGCCGTCGCCGTGGCTGCTCGCCTGCACCGGCCTGCTCGCCGCGTTCCTCGGCTTCGGCAAGCGCGCCCACGAGCTGGCGGTCGCGATCGAGGTCGCCCGCACCAACGGCGACGGGAACGGCAATGGCGATGGCCACGCGGATGCCGGCGGCAACGGCCACATCCTCGGCGCGACGCGCCGCGTGCTCCAGCGCTACCGCATGTCGCACCTGCGCGCCGTGCTGTGGCTGCTCGGGGCCGGCACGACGCTGGCGTACATCTTCTACACGCTGTCCGCCCACACGGTGAGCTTCTTCGGCACCGAGCGGATGCTGTGGACGGCGCCGTTCTGCGCGTTCGGCATCGGCCGCTTCCTGCTCCTCGTGACCCAGCACGCGCGCGGCGACAGCCCGACCGAGGCCATGCTCAAGGACTGGCCGTTCATGGCCAATCTGGCGCTGTGGGCCGGCGCCGTGCTCGCCATCATTTATTTCAGGTAGGAATAGCGCGTGCTACGATACCGTCGTGGCGAAAACCGAGCTCCACGACCTCCTGAGCCGGCTCGACGAGGAGACGCGAGACCGGTGGGAGCGGCACCTCGTCGCGGTCGACGCGGAGGTCGAGGAGAAGGGGCCGGCCGCCGCGCGCGAGCACCTCGAGGCCGCGCTGCGCCACGTGCTGGCGGTCGGCTGGGCGCTGCACCGCTGTTACGCGACCGAGGAGACGACGCCGCTCCTGGGCTCTCTGGGCGAGGCGGCGGCGACGATCGAGAGGCTGCGCGCGATGCTCGACGGCATGGCCAAGAAGCCGGAGTGGTCGCAGTAACCTCTCGATTGCTCGAACCGGCCGATCGTTCTATGTAGTCGGGGTGAGCGACATCTCGAGCCGCAAGGCGGACCACCTGGCGCTGGCCGCATCGGGCGAGGTGGAGTTCAAGGACGCGTCGACGCTGCTCGAGAACGTCCGGCTCGTCCACCAGGCGCTGCCGGAGCTCGCGGCGCACGAGATCGATCTGTCCACCACGATCGCCGGGCGCACGATCGCCGCGCCGGTGATCGTATCGGGGATGACGGGCGGCACGCCCGAGGCCCAGGCGCTCAACCGCGACCTCGCCTGGGCGGCGGAGAAGCTCGGCATCGCCTTCGGCCTCGGCTCGCAGCGGGCGATGGCGCTGCACCCGGAGCTCACCCCCACGTTCGAGGTGCGCGAGACTGCGCCCAACGTCTTTCTTTTCGGGAACATCGGCGTGGTGCAGGCGCGCGAGATGGGCGTGGCGCGCGTGCGCGAGCTCGTCGACCGCGTCGGCGCCGATGCGCTGTGCGTCCACCTCAATCCGGCGATGGAGCTCATCCAGGAGCGCGGCGACCGCGATTTCCGCGGCGCGCTCGAGACCATCGATCGGTTGATCCACGAGCTCGGCGTCCCGGTCATCCCCAAGGAGACCGGCTGCGGGCTGTCGCGCCAGGCCGCGCAGGCGCTGCGCGCGGCGGGCGCGGAGACGGTCGACGTGTCCGGGGCCGGCGGCACGTCGTGGGTGGGCGTCGAGACGCGTCGCGCCGCCGAAGGGTCGCAGGCCCGCGCCCTCGGCGAGGAGCTGTGGGACTGGGGCGTGCCCACCGCCGTGTCGGTGTTCGTGTGCGCCCAGGAGGGTCTCGCGCCCATCGCCACGGGTGGAATGCGCAGCGGCCACGACGTGGCGCGCGCGCTCGCGCTCGGCGCGGTGGCGGGCGGGCTGGCCGCGCCGGTGCTGCGCGCCCACCGCCAGGGAGGACGCGACGCGGTGGTCGCGTTCCTCGAGACGGTGATCGCCGGCGTGCGGACCGTCGCGCTCCTCACCGGCTGCCGACGGGCGCGCGACCTCCTGCTCGCGCCGCGCGTCATCGTCGAGCCGCTGCGGAGCTGGCTGCAGGCTCTATGAGGGGTCTCGGCAAGGTCATCCTCCTCGGCGAGCACGCGGTGGTCTACGGCCACCCCGCGCTCGCCGGCGCGCTCGCGCGGGGCGTCGCCGTGACCGCGACGGGCGCGGCGGCCGATCGCGTGCGCGTCGCGGCTTGGGGCCTCGACGCGGCCGGAGACCACCCCGCGGCGATCGCGCTCGGCCGCATCCGGGCGGCGCTCGGCACGGCGCGCCCGGTCGAGGTCGTGGGCGAAACCGACCTGCCCGCGCGCGCCGGCCTGGGCTCGTCGGCGGCGCTGTCGGTGGCGATCGCGCGCGCGCTCGCGCCCCGCGCCGGCGACGCGGCCATCGAGCGCGCCGCCCAGGAGGGCGAGAAGGTGTTCCACCACAACCCTTCGGGCGTGGACGTGGCGCTTGCGACGCGCGGCGGGCTCGGCGTCTACCGCCGCGGCGCGGGCCTTTTGCCGATCGCCGCGCGCCCGTTCCGGATCGCCGTCGGGCTCACCGGCGAGCCGCGCGACACGGGGGCGCGCGTGGCGCAGGTGGCGGCGCTGCGCGAGCGCGATCCGGCCGCGACCGACGGGCGGCTCGCGGCGCTGGGCGAGCTGGCCGTCGCCGGGCGCGACGCGCTCGACGAGCCCGGGCGCCTCGGCCCGCTCCTCGACGAGGCGCAGCGCCACCTCGCGGCGCTCGGCCTGTCGAGCCCGGGGATCGACCGTCTGGTCGCGCTCGCGCGCGGCGCGGGGGCGCTCGGCGCCAAGCTCACCGGCGCCGGCGGCGGCGGCGCCGTCCTCGCCCTCGCCCCCGGGCGCGAGGACGACGTGATCGCGGCCTGGGGGGGCGGGATGGTCGTGGACGTAGGGTATGTGCCATGACCATGGCGGTGGCCTGCTCCAACATCGCGCTCGTCAAGTACTGGGGCAAGCGCGACGCGGCGGAGAACCTGCCGGCGGCGGGGAGCCTGTCCCTCACGCTCGCCGAGCTGCGCACGCGCACCAGCGTGATCTTCGACCCCACGCTCCCCGCCGACGACTTCATCCTGGCCGGGGTGCGCCAGACGGGCGAGCCGCTCGCGCGCGTGTCGCGCTTCCTCGACCTGGTGCGGCCGCCGGCCGCCCGCGCCCGCGTCGTCACCGAGAACAGCTTTCCCACGGCGAGCGGGCTGGCGTCGTCGGCGTCGGCGTTCGCCGCGCTCGCGCACGCCGCGGCGCGCGCCGCCGGGCTGTCCCTGTCCCCGCGCGACCTGTCGGCGCTCGCGCGGCGCGGATCCGGGTCGGCGGCGCGGTCCGTCTTCGGCGGGTTCGTGGAGATGCGCCCCGAGGGGTACGCCGTCCCGCTCCTGTCGCCCGAGGCGTGGGACATCCGGCTCGTCGTCGCGCTGGTCGGCGCCGGGCCCAAGCACGTCGCGTCGCGCGCCGGCATGGATCGCACGCAGGCGACGTCGCCGCTCTACCCGGGCTTCCTCGCGTCGGTGCCGGGCGACCTCGACGAGGCCCGCGCGGCGATCGAGCGGCGCGACCTGGCCGCGCTGGGGGAGGTGGCAGAACGCAGCGCGCTCACCATGCACGCCACCGCGATCGCGGCGCGCCCCGGCATCCTCTACTGGCGCGGCGCCACCGTCGAGGCGCTGCACGCGGTCCGGGCGCTTCGCGCCGCCGGGACCGGCGCGTGGGCGACGATCGACGCCGGCCCCCACGTGAAGGTGCTGTGCGCGGCCGCGGACGCCGAGGCCGTCGGGGGCGCGCTCGCCGACATCCCGGGCGTGAGCCGCACGCTCATCTGCCGGCCCGGGCCGGGGGTCCAGTGAGCGCGGCTCGCCCCCAGCGGATCGAGGCGACCCTGGAGCGAGGTGCAGCCGAGCGACCCGGAGCCCCGCTGGGGGCGAGCCGCGCGGTGCAACAATGACGATGATTGCTTCCGCACCCGGCAAGGTCCTGTGGGCCGGCGAGTACGCGGTGCTCGAGGGGTTCCCGGCGGTCCTCACCGCGGTCGATCGGCGCGCGCGGGCGCGCCTCGCGCCCGCGCCGGTCGCGCCGTCGCCGTTCCTCGCGGCGGTCGCCGACGAGATCGGCCGGCGCCTCGGCCCGGACAGCCCCGCCGCGCGCGCCGCGGCCCGCGTCGTCGTCGACACCGACGCGCTCGCCGAGGGCGGCACGAAGCTCGGGCTCGGCTCGAGCGCGGCCGCGACGGTCGCGGCGACGGCGCTGGCCCTGGGCACGATCGAGGGCGCGCACGCGATCGCCCACGCCGCGCACGCCGCCGCCCAGGAGCCCCGCGGCGCGCGCGGGTCGGGCGCGGACGTGGCGGCCGCCGTCCACGGCGGCACGATCGCGGCCCGCAAGTCCGGCGACGGGCCGCTCGCCGTCGAGCGCCTCCCCGACCCGCGCGTCGGCTGGCTGCTCCTGTGGACCGGCGAGCCGGCCGACACGCCGGCGCTCGTGGCCAAGACGCGCGCGCTGCGCGATCGCCTCCCCGCCGCCTACGACGACGCCATCGCCGGGCTCGGCGCCGCCGCGGAGGCGCTCGCCGTCGCGCTGGCCTCCGAGCTGCCCGACGCCACGCTCGCCGCGGTCGCCCAGGGGGCCGAGGCCCTCGCCGAGCTGGCCGCGCGCTCGGGGGCGCCGCTCCTGCCGCCGCGCTGGCCGGAATGGGCCGACCGCGTGGCGCGTTTCGGGGGTGTGGCCAAACCCACCGGGGCCGGCGGGGGCGATCTGATCCTCGTCGCGTTCCCCCCCGACGCCACGATTCCCGACTGGGAGGACTTGACCGTCCTCACGCCCCGGGTGGACCCGCGCGGCGTGACGCTTGCCGAGGATCCGGAAAACGTTTACACCTAGCGGGTTTCATGTCGGATCGATCGTCAAGGATTTCGGGCTTCTACAAGCTCCCCGTGGAGCGCCGGCGCGAGATCCTCTCGCTCGCGCGCGACCGCCTCGACGTCCTCGCGTCCGGAGGCCTCGACATCGGGACCGCCGACCACATGATCGAGAACGTGCTCGGCGTGTTCGCCCTGCCCTTCGCGGTGGCCCTGAACTTCCGCGTCGACGGCAAGGACCACCTGGTGCCGATGGTCGTCGAGGAGCCGTCGGTCGTCGCCGCGGCGTCCAACGCCGCCCGGCTGGTGCGCCTTGGCGGGGGATTCGCCGTCGAGCACGATCCGCCCGTGATGGCCGCGCAGGTGCAGCTCGTCGACGTGGCGGACCCCGACGCCGCGGTCCTCGCGATCGAAGCGGCGCGCGCGGAGATCTTCGCTCTGGCCGCAGCCGAGGTGGAGGGCCTGTGCGCCCGCGGCGGGGGCCCGGTGGGCCTGCGCTGCCGGGTGCTGTCCCGCCCCGCCGATCCCGACGGCGGCATGGTCGTGGTCCACGTCGAGGTCGACTGCCGCGACGCCATGGGCGCGAACCTCGTCAACGGCGTGGCCGAGGCCGTCGCTGACCGCCTGGCCGAGCTCGCGCGCGCCCGGGTGGGGCTGCGCATCCTCACCAACCTGTCCGACCGCCGCTGCGTGCGCGTGCGCGCGCGCATCCCGGTCGACGCCCTGGGCGGGGCGACCGTCGCCGACGGCATCGCCGCCGCGTCGCGCTTCGCCGAGCTCGATGCCTACCGCGCCGCCACCCACAACAAGGGCATCATGAACGGCGTCGACGCGGTCCTGGTCGCGACCGGCAACGACTGGCGCGGCGTCGAGGCCGGGGCCCACGCGTTCGCCGCGCGCAGCGGGCGCTACCTGCCGCTCGCGGTGTGGCGGCGCGTCGAGGGCGCGCTCGAAGGGCGGCTGGAGATGCCGATGGCCGTCGGCACCGTCGGCGGCGCGCTGCGCTGCCACGCCGGCGCGCGCCTGGCGCTCGAGCTCTCCGGCGCCGCGTCGGCCGCCGAGCTCGCCGGGCTCGCCGCCGCCGCCGGGCTCGCGTCCAACCTCGCCGCCCTGCGCGCGCTCGCCACCGAGGGCATCCAGCGCGGCCACATGTCCCTGCACGCGCGCGTGGTCGCGCGCGCCGCCGGCGCCACCGGCGATCTCGTCGATCGCGTGGCCGCCGAGATCGCCGCCCTGGGCGACGTGAAGCCCGAGCGGGCTCGCGCCGTCCTCGATCGGCTCCGCCACCCCGTCGTCACGGAGGTCGTCAAGTGATCAGTCGCGTCACCGGGCGCGAGGCGCCCCATCGTCCTGCGCCGCCCCCGCCCACCCGCCTGGACGTCGCCGAGTGCTACCGCTACTGCGAAGCCATCGTGCGCTCGCACCACGAGAACTTCCCGGTGGCGAGCCGCTTCTTGCCCGAGCGCCTGCGCGCGCACGTGTCGGCGCTGTACGCGTTCGTTCGCGCCGCCGACGATTTCGCCGACGAGCCCGAGTACGAGGGGCGGCGCGAGGCCGAGCTCGACCGCTGGGAGGATCGCCTGGTCGGCTGCTTCCACGGCCACGCCGACCACCCGGTGTTCGTGGCGCTGGGCGCGACCGTGAAGCAGCTCACCCTGCCCATCGCGCCATTCTCCGACCTGCTCCAGGCGTTCCGCCTGGACATCACCACGCGGCGCTACCCGAGCTACGGCGACCTCTACATCTACACCCAGCGGGCGGCGCAGCCGATCGGACGCCTGCTCCTCTACGTGTTCGGCGTGCGCGACCCCGAGGCGCACCGATTCGCCGACGACCTGGCCACCGCGCTCGCGCTGACCGCGTTCTGGCAGGACATCGCGCGCGACCTGGGGCGCGATCGCATCTACCTCCCCCAGGAGGACATGCGCCACTTCGGCGTCGCCGAGGCCGACCTCCGCGCCAAGCGCGAGAGCCGGGCGCTCGCGGACCTGGTGCGCTTCGAGTGCGCGCGCGCCCACGCATACTATCTCAAGGCCCGGCCGCTGCTCGATCGCGTCGAGGCCGAGCTCCTCACCGAGATGGCGCTGTTCTGGTACGGCGGCGCGCGCGTGCTGGAGAAGGTCGAGGCGGCGGCGGAGAGCGTGTTCGCGGGGCGCCCCACGCTCGGCACCGTGGACAAGGCCTTCGTTCTCGGCAAAGCGCTCGCACGCCGCAGCGGGTTGCGCGTCCCATGAGCCGGCCGGGAAACTTTGCCTGGGGGGGCCCCGGCGGGCTCGGCCCGCTGGGGGGGCGGCGAGGGCTCGCAGCCGCCCGGTCGAGGACCAAAGCGTTCGTGCTCGGCAAAGCGCTCGCCCGGCGGGGCGGGCTGCGCGTGCCGTGACCCCGAAGCAGTTCTGGGAGAAGCTCGCCACCCGCAGCCAGTCCAATCTGTACTTCGCGCTCCTGTTCACCACGCGCGAGCGCCGCGAGGCGTTCCGCGACGTGTACCGGTTTCTCCGCGCCGCCGACGACGTGGCCGACTCGGGGCTGCCGCTCGCCGAGATCCAGACGGCGCTCGCCGCCTGGCGGCGCGAGCTCGACGCGGTCTACGCCGGGCACGCGGCGGAGCCGATCGCGCAGCGGCTGGCGCGCACGGTCGCGCGCTACCGCCTGCCGCGCGAGCACTTCGATCGCATCCTCGACGCGCTGGCGGAGGACGCGACCGGGCGCACGTTCGCCGACCAGGCCTCGCTCGAGGCCTGGGCCGAGGCGATGAGCTCGACGCTGGGCTACCTGTGCCTCGCGATCCTCGACGTCCACGGGCCCGGGCCGACCGCGTACGCGCGCGACCTCGGCGTGGCGCTGCAGCTCGCCAACATCGTGCGCGACGTGGCCGAGGACGCGCGGCGCGGGCGCCTCTACCTGCCGCTCGACGAGCTGCGCGCGGCGGGCGCGAGCGCCCAGGACGTCCTCGCGCTGCGCTGGACGCCCGGCTTCCGCCGCGCCGCCGCGGCCGAGGCGGCGCGCGTGCGCGGGCTGGTCGCGCGCGCGCGCGCCCGGCTCGATGCGTCCGACCGGAGGAAGCTCCTCGTCCCCGAGATCTGGGCCGACGTCTACCTGGCGCTCCTGCGCGAGCTCGAGCGCAAGCGCTTCGACGTCTTCACCGCGCATCCGTACCTGTCGCGCCGGAAGAAGCTGGCCATCGCCTGCGTCCGCTGGCTGGCCTTCCCCCTTTTGCCCTAACGTGTTAGAAACAAAGGCTATGTCGGAGCGCGACCATCGTTTCCACCAGTTCGCCATGGCCGTGGCCAAGGCGATGTTCGCCGACCGGCTGCACGTCCTGCGTCTGACCGAGGTCGTGAGGCACGCCATCCGGCCGAACGAGGACGGCATCATGGTGATCCCGCCGGAGATGGACGAGGAGCTGAAGAAGCAGGCGTTCGACTTCGTGCTGACGATGATGCCGGAGGAGTTCCACGTGGAGGTCCTCTCGCACCGCGCGCAGTGGCTCACCGTTCAGTAGGCTTGGGGAGGCGGGCGCGCCACGCCCGCAGGCGCTCGCCGATCGTCTTTTCCTCGCCGCTGTCCGACGGTGTGTAGAACGTCTCGCCGCGGATCTTCTCGGGCAGGTATTCGTCGGGCACGTAGTGCCCCTCGAAGTCGTGGGGATAGCGGTAGCCGGCGCCGAAGCCGAGGTCCTTCATGAGCGGCGTCGGCGCGTTGCGGATGTGGGGCGGCACGGGGAGCGCGCCGTGGGTAAGCGCGGCCTCGCGCGCCGCCGCGTAGGTCGTGAGCGCCGTGTTGGACTTGGGCGCGGTCGCCAGGTACACCGCCGCCTGGGTCATCGGCAGGACGCCCTCGGGCAGCCCTACGAAGTGGACGGCGTGCATCGCGGCGGTCGCGACCATGAGCGCGCGCGGGTCGGCGTTGCCCACGTCCTCGGCGGCGAAGATGACCATGCGCCGCACCACGTACAGCGGGTCCTCCCCCGCCTCGATCATCCGCGCCATGTAGTACACCGCCGCGTCGGGGTCGGAGCCGCGCATCGACTTGATGAACGCGCTGACGAGATCGAAGTGCTCGTCGCCGCTCTTGTCGTAGCGCAGCGCCTTGCGCCCGAGCGCCTGCTCGAACATCTGCGCGTCGACGGGGCGCTTGCGCGCCAGCGACACGGCGATCTCCAGGACGGTCAGCGCGCGGCGCGCGTCGCCGTCGGCGGCCTCGGCGATGCGGTCGCGGATCTCCGGCGGCACGTCGGGCGGACGCGCGAAGCCGCGCGGGTCGTCGATGGCGCGGTCGATGAGCGTGCGCAGGTCCGCCGCGGCGAGCGATTCGAGGCGGACGACGGTCAGCCGCGACAGCAGCGCCGAGTTGATCTCGAACGACGGGTTCTCGGTGGTCGCGCCGATGAGGATGACCGTCCCCGCCTCGACGTGAGGCAGCAGCGCGTCCTGCTGCGCCTTGTTGAAGCGGTGGATCTCGTCGAGAAACAGGATCGTCCGCTCGGCAACCGCCTCGAGGCGCTTGCGCGCGTCATCGATGACCTCGCGGAGCTGGGCGACGCCCGTGGACACCGCCGACAGCGCCACGAAGTGCGCCTTGCGCTCCTTCGCCAGGAGCCGCGCCAGCGTCGTCTTGCCCGTGCCGGGCGGGCCCCACAGGACGAGCGACGGCAAGTCGGGCGCGGCGAGCAGGTCGGCGAGGAGCTTCCCCTCGCCGAGGAGGTGCGGCTGCCCCACGAACTCGCCGACGGTCTCGGGCCGCATCCGCTCGGCGAGCGGCTGGCCGCGACGGTCCTTCCGCGCGCCGTGGGAGAACAGGTCCACGGGCTAATCTTTCAGCTTTTTTCGCGTCCGCGCCAGGCTCGACAGCCGCGCCGTCGGGACGATCGTGAAACCCTCGACGGAGACGTTCATCACCGCCACGTTGTCCTCGTGCCACAGGGGCACGACCGGCACGTCGGTCGCGACCACGCGCTGCAGCTCGGCGTAGATGCGTTTTCTCTCCTCGCGGTCGAGCTCCCGCCGCCCCGCCTCGATGAGGCGGTCGGCCGCGGCGCTGCGGTAGCGCCAGCGGTTGGCCAGATCCGGCTCGGCCGGCGACGGGATGCGCGACGAGTGGAAGAAGTTGTTGTACATGTCCGGCTCGGCGATCTCCCCCGTCTGCAGCGACGCGAGCTGGTAGTTGCCGGCCTTGACGTCGGCGAAGAACGTGGCGAACTCGAACGACCGCACCTCCACGCCGATCCCCACCTCGCCGAGCATCTGCGCGATGAGGCGGGCGATCGCCACCCGGAACGCGTCGGCGCTGGTCTTGTACGTCAGGGTGAAGCGCACGCCCGGCCCGTCCCCGTCGGGGTCGGGATAGCCCGCCTCATCGAGGAGCGCGCGCGCCCGCGCCGGGTCGTAGGGGTACGTGGGCACGTCGCCGCTGTACGCCCAGTGTCCCGGCGCGAGCAGGCCGGTGGCCAGGACCGCGCGGCCGGCCAGCTTGGCGCGGACGATCGCGGGGCGATCGATGGCGCAGGCGATCGCGCGGCGCACGCGCACGTCGCGGAGGATCGGGTCGTCGTTCTTCATGAGGAGGTAGGTGAGCAGCGCGCTCGGCGCCGCGTCGACGCGCACGCGCGGCAGTTTCGCCACGTCGGGGACGAGGTCGAGGCGCACCGTGTTCTGGGTCAGATCGGCGGCGCCGCCGGCGAGGACGAGGATGCGCGCGTTCGCGTCGGTCATGACGCGGAAGACGAGGCGCCGGAGCGGCGGCGGCCCGCGGAACCAGTGGGGGTTGCGCTCCATCACCACCTCGTCGTCGGACTGGGACACAAGCCGGAACGGGCCGGCGCCCACGAGCTCGCCGCGCGCGTCGCAGGCGGCGCACACGATGCCGATCTCCATGTCGGTGACGAACGTCGCCAGCGGCTGCTTGAGACGGAAGCGCGTCCGCCGCGCGTCGACGGCGTCTACGCTCGCGACGCGCTCGTCGTACATGCGGAAGTACGCGCTCTGGCGGCCCGGGTCGAGGATGGTACGGAACGTGTGGACGACGTCGCGCGAGGTGAGCGGCGAGCCGTCGGAGAAGCGCAGCCCCTCGCGCAGGGTCACCGTCCACGTCGTCGGATCCTCGGCGACCACGCTCTCCGCCAGCTCCATGATCGGCTCCATCGACGGCTGGTCGATGGTGATGAGCGCGCCGGTGAGCAGGCGCGACAGCTTGGTCTCGTTGCTGCCGATCACCCAGCGCGGGTCGAGCTGGCGGACGCGCGCCTCGAGCACGTAGACGAGGGTGTCGTCGGGGGTGCGGCGCGCGCGCCGGGGGCAGGCCGCGAGCGCGAGGATGCTAAGATGCAGGCAGATGACGCGGGCGACGGCGCTGATCCTTCTCCTGGGCGGCGTGGCGCTCGCCCAGGAGGCGCGCGAGCCGCGCGAGCCGCGCGAGCCGCGCGAGGACGAGACCGCGCCGCCGCCGGTCCCGCCCCCACCCGCGCCCGGACCGCCCCGAGGCGACGCGGCCGGGCGCGAGCGCTGGCTGTCGCGTCGTCTGGGCGAGATCGTCGACTCCCATTCCGAGCTCGCCCCCGCCCGCGTCGCCGTGCTGGTCGTGGACGCCGACACCGGCCGCACGCTGTTCGCGCGCAACGCGGCGGAGCGCCACAACGTCGCCTCGGTCACCAAGCTCGTGACCGCCGCGGCCGCGCTGGCGCTGCTCGGTCCCGAGTACCGCTTCAAGACGGCGCTCCTCGCCGACCGGTGGGACGGCAAGGATACCGTCGAAGGAAACCTGTACCTGCGCGCCGCCGGGGACCCGTCGCTCGGCACCGCCGGGCTGTGGAGCCTGGTCAACGAGCTCCGCCTGCGCGGCATCCGGCGGGTCACGGGGTCGCTCGTCATCGACGACACATTCTTCGACGAGAACAGCACGCCGCCGGCCTACGATCAAAGAAAAGAGGACGCGGCGTTCCGGGCGCCGGTGGGCGCGGCCTCGCTCAACGATAACGCGGTGACGGTGCGGGTCAAGGCGGGCGCGCCGGGCGGTGCGCCGCAGGTCACCGTCGTCCCCGCGTCGGAGTACTTCCTGGTGAAGAACGCCGCGATCACCACGGAGCGCGGCCGGACGGCGATCGCCGTGTCCGCCCGCGCCGCGGGCGCGCAGACCGAGCTCGACGTCGAGGGCACGATCCGCGCCGGCGACGAGCGCGAGGTGCGCCGGCGCATCGACAACCCGCCTCTCTATCTCGGCGCCACGCTGCGCGCCCTCCTCGCCACCGCCGGCGTGAAGGTCGGCCGGCTGAAGCTGGGCGCGGCGCCCCCGACCGCGCGGCCCCTCGCCGACCGCGCCTCCGAGCCGCTGTCTGTGCTCATCCGCGACATGAATAAGTACTCCAATAACTTCATGGCGGAGACGCTGCTCAAGACGATCGGGGCGGAGGTGAAGGGCCCGCCGGGGACGTGGGCCAAGGGCCTCGACGCGGTGCGCGGCTACCTCGCCGACGTGGGGCTCGACCGCGGCTACCGCTACGACAACGGCAGCGGCCTCTACGACTCGAACCGGTTCTCCCCCGCGGACCTGGTGAAGATCCTGCGCGCCGCGTCGGGCGATTTCCGGACCGGGGCCGACTTCGTGGCATCGCTCGCCGTGGCCGGCGCCGATGGGACGCTCGCCCATCGCATGGCGGGCGGCCCCGCGGAGCGCTACATCCGCGCCAAGACCGGGACGCTCAAAAACACGATTGCTCTCGCCGGGTTCGCGGGCGGCACGTCGCGGCCGCCGCTCGCGTTCGCGATCCTGTGCGACGAGGTGCCCGAGGCGCAGCAGGGCGCCGCGCGGGCCATGGGGGACGAGATCGGCGCGGCGCTCGCCCTTTACGCGGACGGAAAGTAGAACAACCGAGGCGCGCCGTGCGTTGCATGCGGCATGTCTCGCGCGACCTTCGTCCTGTGCACCCTGGTCACCTCGGTCACCGCGTCGGCCCACAAGCTGGCGGGGGAGCCGATGCAGCGCCGCACCCCTCCGCGCACCACCCCGTTCATGGCCATCGATCCGCTCCCCGTCGTCGGGGTCGCGTCCGGCTCGGCGCGCACCGGCGGCACCCTCGCCGCCATCGGCGGCGGCGCGCTCGTGCTCGACGGAGACACCGGCGAGCTCGTCGCCGTCGGCGTCGCCGGGCGGCCGACCGCGCGCGTCAAGATCGGCCGCGACGTGGGGCAGGTCGTCGTGTCTCCCGACGGCGCGGAGGCCTACGCGGCCGACCGCGCCGGCGATCGCGTCGTCGTCGTGTCGCTCCCCGGGCTGGCGGTCGACCGGAGCTTCGCGGTCCGCGCGGAGCCGTGGGGGCTGGCGCTCGCCCCCGACGGAAAGACGCTCCTCGTCACCGCCATCGCCGACCGCTCGGTCTCGGCGTACGCGACGGCGACGGGCGAGGAGCGCTGGACGTTGCCGCTCGGCGCCGACCCGCGCGGCGTGGCGGTCTCGCCGGACGGGCGCCGCGCCGTCGTCACGTTCCTGACCCAGGGCGTGGTGGCGCGCCTCGACCTCACGGGCGAGCGGCCGGCGCTCGGGTTCGTCGCCCTGGGCGGGCAGGGGCCCGCCCGCGCCGGCGCCGACGACCGCGGGCGCGGGTTCGCGCGCGCCGCGTTCACGGTGGCGTTCGTGTCCGACCGCATCGCGGTCGTGCCGCACCAGCTGTCGACGCCGAACCAGGCCGGGGGCGACTCGCCCGGAACCTACGGCGGCAGCGCGTCGGTGACCCCGATCGCCAACCGCCTCGACTTCATCGACGTGGGCGGCGCTGCCGCGGAGGACCGCGCGGCGACGGCGCACATCGGCCTGCAGCAACCGCGCGCGATCGCCTGGGACGCGGCGGCGGGCACGCTCGTCGTCGCCGGCTACGGCGACGACCGGGTGTGGGCCATCGGCGATCTGAGGAAGGGCGCTCCGTCCGCGGCGTGGTCGGCGAACGTCCCCGGGTGCGCGCCCACCGGGCTCGGGATCGACGGGGACTCGGTGCGCGTGTTCTGCGAGAAGAGCCATGCCGTCGTGACGCTGCGCGGCACGGCAGCCGGCGTGCGCGCCGGCGTCGCCGGGCCGGCCGTCGCCGCCAGCCAGGTCCCCGCGGCCGTCGCGCGCGGGCGGGATCTGTTCCGGCGGGCGAGCGCCGCGGTGGCGACGAACGGGGCGATGGCGTGCATGAGCTGCCACCCCGACGCGCGCACCGACGGCCTGTCGTGGAAGATCGAGCGGCGGCGCATGCAGACCCCGCTCCTCGCCGGGCGCCTGGTCGGCACCGAGCCGTACAAGTGGGACGGCAAGGACCCGACGCTGGCGAAGAGCATCGAGCGGACCGTGAAGCGGCTCGGCGGCGGCGGGCTCACCCAGCAGGAGATCGGCGATCTCGAGGCGTACCTCACGAGCCTCCCGCCGCCGCGCGCGCCCGCGCCGCACGACGCCGTCGCCGCCGCGCGCGGCAAGAGCCTGTTCGCCGGCGCGGGGTGCACCGGCTGCCACGGCGGTCCCAAGCTGACGCTGGGGACGCGGCACAAGCTCGAGTCGAACCTGCCCGAGGTGGACACGCCGTCGCTCCTGGGCCTGGCGTGGAGCGCGCCCTACTTCCACGACGGCAGCGCCCCGACGCTGCGCGCCGTGCTCCTCGACAACGGCAAGGTGCACGGCATGCTGGAGACGCGCCTCGACGGGCCGCAGATCGACGATCTCGTCGCGTACCTGGAGACGCTGTGACCGGCCGGGCAACGTGCGTCGGGGCGCTGGTCGCCTGCGCGGCCTGCGGCGCCGCCAAGGTGCCGGCCGCGCACGTGCCCGACGCCGGTCCCACCCCGGCCGCGGCCGCGCCGGCGCCGCGCCCGCCGCGGCTCGCGGGTGTGCCGCACACGCAGGCCATTCGCGGCGCGACGCTGGCACCGGACGGCCGCGCCGCGCTCACCGTCGACGGCCGCGGTTCGGTGCGGCTGTGGACGGCGCTCGACGGCACGGCCGCGCCGGCGGCGGTCGCGCTGCGCGAGGTGCAGGACCTGTCGATCGTGGCGGCGCCGGGCGGCTTCGCCGTCGGCACCGTCGACGCCACCGGAACGGCGCGCCTGAGCCGCGTTTCGCCGGACGGCGCGGTCGCCGAGGTCGCGGTCGTGCCGCCGTTTCCGCCCGCCGAGGCGATCGAGGTCCTGCCCGACGGCCGGTTCGTGGTGCTCGGGACCGACCGGCGTCTCGATCTCTACGATGCGACCGGCCACCGGACGGCGGCGCTCGAGCGCGCTGCGTTTCACGCCACGCGCATGGTGCGCGCCGGCGC
>DATFWE010000126.1:0-5171 GCA_035259575.1 Haliangiales bacterium | reverse complement strand
GTTGATCGTGTTGATGAGCGACACCGCGTCGGCGCCGCCCTCGCGCGCCGCGCGCGCGGCGTAGGCGATGTCGGTCACGTTGGGCGTGAGCTTGACGATGACGGGCGTGCGCGCGACCTCCTTGACCCAGGTCGTGATCTGGCACGTGTACTCGGGGACCTGGCCGACGGCGGCGCCCATGCCGCGCTCGCTCATGCCGTGGGGACAGCCGAAGTTGAGCTCCAGCCCGTCGACGCCGGCGTCCTCGGCCTGCTTGACGATCGTGTGCCAGGCCTCGCGCTTGGACTCGACCATGAGCGAGGCGATGACGACGCGGTCAGGATAGCGCCGCTTGACCTCGGCGAGCTCGCGCAGGTTCACGTCGAGCGGCCGGTCGGTGATGAGCTCGATGTTGTTGAGCCCCATGATGCGCGTCCCGCCGAGGTCGACCGCGGCGTAGCGCGACGCGACGTTGACGATCGGCTCGCCGATGGTCTTCCACACCGCGCCGCCCCAGCCGGCGTCGAACGCGCGCATGACCTGGTCGCCGGTGTTGGTGGGCGGAGCCGACGCGAGCCAGAACGGGTTGGGCGACCGGATCCCGGCGAAGGTGACGGACAGATCGGCCATCTACGACCTCCTCGGGCGGAGCCAGCGGTCGATGCCGCGGGCGGCGCGCTTGCCCTCGGCGACGGCGTTGACGACCTCCTTGCCGCCGTTCGCGCCGTCGCCGCCGACGAAGTAGCGCGGGTTGCCCGTCTGCATGGTGACCGGGTCGTGGAGCGGCCGGTTCCCCTCGAACACCAGGTCGGGGACGGCCGCGAAGAACGCGGACAGCGGGGTCTGGCCGGTGGCCTTGATGACCGTGTCGGCGGCGAGCGTCTCCTCGCGGCCGCCGTGCGACACGACCAGCCCCTCGACCCGGTGGTTGCCGAAGAAGCGGACCGGCTGGCGGCGGTAGAGGAAGCGCACGCCGTCGCCCTTGGCGAGCGCGACCTCGTGGGCGTAGGCGGACATGTCCTCGGGGCCGCGGCGGTAGACGAGCGTCACCTCGGGCGCGCCCAGGCGCGACGACTGGGTGACCGCGTCGATCGCGGTGTTGCCTCCGCCGATGACGACCACGCGGCGGCCGAGCGCCTTGGCCGCGGCGGCGCGGTCCTGCTTGAGCTCGGCGATGAAATGGAGCGCGTCGCGGATGCCGGGGAGGCTCTCGCCGGGCAGACCCACGTCGCGCGTCGCGCCGAGCCCGATGCCGACGAAGATGGCGGCGAACTCGGCCTCGAGCTGGGCCAGCGGGACGCCGCCGGGGCCGACGCGCGTGTGGAAGCGGATCTCGACGCCGAGCTCGCGCACCCAATCGACCTCGCGCAGCGACACGGGGAGCGTCATCTTGTAGTCGGCGACGCCGGTGGTGTTGAGGCCGCCCGGGAGGCCGCTCGCCTCGAAGACGACGACGTCGTAGCCCAGGCGGCGGAGCTCGGCGGCGCAGGCCAGGCCGGCCGGGCCGGCGCCGACGACCGCGACGCGGCGCCCGCAGGGGAGGCCGGGCTCGAACAGGCGCTCGTTCTTGGCGATCACCCAGTCGGTGGCGTGGCGCTGGAGCCGGCCGATGTCGATCGGGCGCTTGTGCAGGGCGCCGAGGACGCACGCGCCCTCGCACAGGACCTCGGTGGGGCACACGCGCGCGCAGGACGCGCCGAGGATGTTGGCCTCGAGGATGGTGCGCGCCGACCCGCGCAGGTTGCCCGTGGAGATTTTCTTGATGAAGCCGGGGACGTCGATGTGGGTGGGGCAGGCGCGGGTGCAGGGCGCGTCGTAGCAGAAGAGGCACCGGCTCGACTCCGCCAGCGCCTCATCCGGAGTCATCGGCGGCTTCAGCTCCGCAAATGGGTCTGCTCCCACCATCAGAGCATCTTTCGTGCGAGCGCCGTGCCGACCGGGATGTGGTTGATTTTCCATGATCCGGGCTGTACAAACACACGACAGTGGCTACCGCGCTCCCGCGGAAACCAACCATGCACAAGGACTTAGCACGGTGTCGTTTCCGAGAACAGCGTTCTTCCTTGACAACCCTGGGGAAAGTCACTATCACTGCGCGTCGATTCGGGCGCCCGTAGCTCAGTTGGATAGAGCGTCGGACTTCGAATCCGCAGGTCGGGCGTTCGAGTCGCCCCGGGCGCGCGCAAGCAGTTTTTGAAAACCCAGCACTGGACGCGTAGCTCAACTGGCAGAGCAGCGGACTCTTAATCCGTTGGTTGAAGGTTCGATTCCTTCCGCGTTCACCCTCCCCGCGGGTCCCCACGCGTCGCTCGCGAGAGTGGCGGAATGGCAGACGTTGGAGACTTAGAATCTCCTGCCCGAAAGGGCGTGCGGGTTCGAATCCCGCCTCTCGCACTCCGTCGGGGCCGGCCGGATGCGGCCGATCACTCCGGCCGGAAGTTCGGCCCGCCCTGGTAGTTCCCGTCGGGCGAGTAGCGGCGGCGGTAATCGATGGCGTCGTCGCCCAGGCCGTAGCGCCGATCTTCGCGGTACTGGTTCTCGGTCAACCGGTCACCGCCGTAGCGGCCGAGGCCCGAGGCCTGGTACTCGTCGAGATCGATGCCCGCGTCCATGGGGTCGCGGTGGTCGTGCTGGACGTCCACGACGCCCTCGCCGGCGAGGCTGCCGTGGGTTCGGTGGAAGGCGTGCGCCATCTCGTGGTAAAGGACGGTGTCGCCGGTCTGCTGGCACGCGTAGCCGTCGGGCCCCGTCTGCACGAAGCTCTGGCCCGGCGCGTAATGGACGATGGCGTCGTTGCCTCGACCGTTGTGGTCGTTGGCGTAAAGACGGTTCTGCTCCTCCGCATCGTCCCCGTATCTTCGGGTGCAGTTGGACTTCGTCGGATCCGCGATGAAGCTCAGCGTGGTCGTCCGGTGCTCGCCCTTCTCGTTCGCGTTGACTGCCAGATTCTCCAGCATCTCGCGCCCGGATTCGGTCTGCAGCATCTTCGCCATGTCGTTCATGGCGAGGCCCTTCATCCTGGCCGCGTCCTCCGGCTTCATGCCGGTCGTGTCGAACTTGATGTCCGTCCGTCCCCGCCCGATGTCGCTGTATAGCTTGGCGATCCGCTCGAACTCCTCGGCGCTGACCGCGTTTTGCCCGGTGCCGGTCCCGCCCACGTCGAACTTGTCGGCGAGCGCGGCGCGCGCGTCCTGCATCGCGAACTCGTCCCGGAGCTGCTCGCGCAGGGCCTTCATGCCGCTCGCCGTGAGCCTGTCGGACCCGAACAGGCCGCCGAACAGATTGGCCGCGGCGGCGTTCGCGGTGGCGTCGGCGAAGGGGGCGGCAGCGGGCGCAATGGCCGGCGTCATGTCATTGCCTGCGCCATGCGCGTCCCGTGACCCGCCGTGGTCCCACCAATCCGCGGCACGATTCCAGAGGTCCTGCGCGCGGGCCGCTCCATTGGATGCCAATTCGCCGAAATCAGACATTTCACCTCCGTGTCATTGTCGACGTCAGGGATGAACCGCCTCGCCGTCGTGGGTGACGGCGATGTGGCTCGGGGTCTCGTCGGCGCCCGCCGGCGCATCGGCCGGCTTGTCCACCGCTCCGGCGGCGCCGGCGGGCGGCGCCTCCCGGGCATCGAGGCGGCGGCCGCGGCTGTAGACCTCGCGGCCGGTCTTGTCGTCGGTGCGAAGCTCGTAGACCGGCTTGCCCGTCGCCGCGAGCTTGGCGACGACCTCGGGGTCGGTGCCCGGACGCACGCGGTACTCGGCGACGTCGTTCGTCGTGACCTTGCCCCACATCTGGCCCTCGAAGTAGCCGCCGTCCATCTTGAGGCGCGTGTGGCCGTCCTTGAACGTCTGCGGCAGCGTGCTCTCGTCGTTGATCGAGCCGCCGTAGGTGTCGCCGTTGGTGAACGTGCTCCGGTCGAACATGTGCTCGCCCATGACCGCCTGCACGTTGCCGTAGGCCTCGGTGTTGGCGCGCTTGGCCGGCGCCCCGAGGTTCTCGTCGAGGCCGACGTTGAGGATGGCGTACTTCGGCCGGACCTCGTTCAGCGCGGTCCGACCCCCCTGGTAGCCCTCCTCGAGGCGCATGCCGGCCAGGCGGTTCTCCTGCTGCGCGCGCCCCTCGTTGTCCGTGACGCCGCCACCCGACGAGCCGACCTCGTGCGAGTTCAGGAAGCCGTTCTCCAGGATCTTCTCGAACATCGTGTCCTTGAAGAACATGCACAGCTCGGCCGCCTTGCGGAGCTCGGGGCCCGACAGGCCGCTCTCGCCGGCGCCCGGCACCGGCGTCCGCTCGCGCATCGCGGCAACGCGGTCGACGATGCCCTTGCCGATCTCCTCGGAGCTGAAGCTCTCGAGCGTGCCCGCGGGCAGCTCGGGCAGCTGGCGCATGGCCTTCGCCGAGCTCTTCTGCTGCTTGCCCCACCAATCCGGCGCCTGCTCGTCGAGCTTCGGGCCCGCCTTCTCGGTCGGCGGCATCTCGGTCGGCGGCATCTCCGTCGGCGGCATCTCCGTCGGCGGCATCTCGGTCGGCGGCATCCTGGTCGGCGCCGCCTCCGTCGGCGGCATCTCGGTCGGCGGCATCCGGGTCGGCGCCGCCTGGCTCGGCGACAATTCGGTCGGCGCCATCTCGGTCGGCGCCATCTCGGTCGATGCTTCCTGGCTCGGCGTCGCGCTCTCCGGCGCGAGCCCCGGCTCACCCTCGGGCATGACCGGGCCCCAGTAATGCTCCTCGCGCGGCACCTTGATCGCCGGCGCGCGCTCGGTGTCCGCCGGCGACGCCGGCTTCTGGACGACCTCGACCTGCGGCTCGCGCGCGGGCAGATGCTCCGGCCCGACCGGGCTCCGCTGCGTCACCGGCGGCGGCTCCTCCGCCGTTGCAGGCGTCGCGGGCGTCGCGGCCGCCGCGCGCGCCGCGCGCGCCCGCTCGGCCGCCTCGTTCTCCTGCCTGAGGTACTCCTCCTCGCCCTCCAGGCGCATCGCGTCCTTCTCGTGGAACGCCGCGGCCGGCTCGTCGGCCGGGCGCGCGGCCGGCTGGTGCTCGGCGGCCGACGCCGACCCCGGCCCCTCGGCCATGTGACCGAAGCGCTCGGGGTCCATCTTGGCCAGCGCCTCGCGCTCGGCCTGCGTGAAGGCGCGCTCGCCCCAGTTGTGACCGTCGTCGAGCGGCGGCAGCTCGGCCGACAGCGGCTCGTGCGGCGC
>DATFWE010000125.1:0-31627 GCA_035259575.1 Haliangiales bacterium | reverse complement strand
CCGGCGCCGGCTCGGCCGGGGTCGCCGGACGCGGCACGGTCTGCGGCTCGGGCACCGCGATCGGCTCCGGCCGGCGCAGCGTCGGGATCTCGCTCTGCGGCACGGCCGTCGGCGCCTCCGGGCTGCGCAGCGTCGCCGGGGTCGGCTCGACCGCCGGGTGCGGCGCGATCGTCGGCTCGACCGCCGCGTGCGGCTGGACCGTCGGCTCGACGATCGTCTCGTGCCGCGCGGCCGGCCCGTGCCCGCCGGCCATGCCCGCGATGAGCGCGCCGCCGACGTTGGTGCCGAGGTTCTGCAGGAGGAGCTTCTTGTACTCGCCGTCCCACGCGGCGGGGTCCATGGCGGTCTGGGCCAGGCCGCCCATCGCGCCGCCGAGGACGCCGGCGACCACCCTGTTCGACGTCATGCCGCCGGCCCCGCCCATCAGGCCGCCGGTCACGGCGCCCGAGGCCATCCCGGCCGCGCCCTTCTCGAGCATCGACTTGAGGACGGTCCCGTTGCGCCAGTTCTCCTGGTCCATCAGCGCGCCGGCGGCCGCGCCCGAGCCGTTCATCATGGCCATCTTCGCGGCCTCGAGCAGCATCGGGTTTCCGAGGATCGCGGCGCCGCCCGGCATCGCGCTGAGGATCTTGGCGAACGACGCCGACTGCGCGAACCCCGCGGTGCCAGCCTGTACCAGGGTCATCATGGCGTCGGTGGCCATCTGGTCGTTGGAGTAGCCCTGGCCCTGCATGCCGGACTTGATCATCATGCCGGCCGCGCCGCCGGTGAGCGCGCTGATGGCCGCGACCACCGCCGGCGTCGCCGCGCCCTCGGTCGCGACCGCCACGAGCGCGCCCACGACCACCGTGCCCGCGACCGCCGCGCCGTTCGTGACCTGGTCCTTGGCCGCGCGGAAGTCGTCGCGGTCGTCCTTGTGGTAGCCCGCGACGGTCTCGAAGCGCTTCAGCTCCTCGGCCGTGAGCTTCTCGCCGGTCTGCAGCTTCTTGCCCAGCGCCTCGAGCTCCTGGTGGTGCTGGTCCATGATGAGCCCCGCGTCGCTGTAGCCGTCGGAGAGGCTCTTCACATGACCCATGCTGACGACGTCCGCGGCCTTGTCGAGGAAGCCGCGGCCGCTGCCGCGCTCGAAGTCATAGTCCTCGTTCGAGTTCAGGAGCTTGGCCTTGGCGCGCTCGACCGGATCCTTGATGCGTTCGGGGTCGCCGCGGAGCATCTGCTTGATCTCGAGGCCGTCGCGGCTTTCGGAGACCTCGCCGGTGATGAGCGAGGTCGAGTGCAGCTTCGACTCGCCGGCCATGTCCTCCTCGAGGGTCTTGCCGGTCAGCTTCAGGTAGTCGTCCTTGATCTTGGCAATGTCGTCGGGGCTCTTGCCGGCGAGCGCGTCCTTGAAGCGCTTCATGTCGGTGCCGGCGCCGTCCATGGCGTACTTGAGCTCGAACGCCGGGTCCATTTTGGCCTTCTTATCCTTCGAGTTCTCGAGCTGGCGCGCCGCCTTGAGCTCGTCGGAGTCCTTGCCGAACTCCTTTTCCATGAACTCGTCGGCGCTCATGCCGTACTGGTGCTGGAACTCCGCCTTCATCGCCTCGCGCTCGGCGGGGCTCTTGCCCTCCATCTGCGCGAAGACCTTCTCCTTGTCGTTCGAGAAGATGCCGTCGGACTGGTGGATGCGCACCGCCTCGGCCGCAGCCTTGCCCTTGTCGCCGTCGAGCAGCGCGGTGGCCAGCTTCTCGTCGTCGCCGCTCAGCGTCTGGGCGACGTCCTTGCCCACGGCCTCCTTGAGCTTCTTCACGTCCTCGGGCTTGGCGGTCTCGATGGCGCGATCGATCTTGTCGGTGTCGCGGCCGATGCCGAGCCCGAGGACGCCCCCGCTCCCGAACAGGCCGCCGTGCAGCTCCTTCTCGATGACGTCCTTGCGGTAGCCGGCCTCGTCGCCCTGCACGACCTTGTCGATGGCCTTGTTGTCCTCGTCGGCCGACTCCGAGCCCGACAGGGCGCCGACCACGCCGCCGACCAGGCCGCCGAGCACCGTGCCCACGCCCGGGATGATGGAGCCGATGAGCGCGCCCTTGGCCGCGCCGGCGGCGACCGCCGTGGTCTTGCTGGCGTCCTGCAGCGAGCTGCCGGTCTCCTCCTTGTACTTGTCCATCGCCGCCTTGCGCTCTTCGGGGCTCAGCTTCTCGAGCGCGGCGTGGACCTTCTCGGGATCGGTCGAGCCGAGGAAGCTGCGCGCGTCCTTCAGCGCCAGGACCGCGGCGGTCTGGCGCGCCTCCGGATCCTCGGGGCTCATGAGCGCCTTGGACTGCGGATCCTTGATGTCCTCGTCGAGCGAGCGGCCGCCGTGGGCCGCGGCGTACTCCTTCTTGAGGTTGTCGATGTCCTCCTGGGACTTGCACTCGCGCAGCGCGGCGTTGATGGCCTTGCTGTCGGTGCCGATGCCGTCTCGCGCCTTGAAGATGTTGTTCGCGAGCTCGTGGATGGTGTCGGCCGGAAGCGCCTTGGCCTTGTCGGTGGCGTCCTTGGCGGGATCCACGTGCGGCCCGGCGTTCGGCTGATCGCCCGGATGCCCGCCTTGGCCGCCGCCCCAGATGGCTTCCGTCGGCCGATGCTCGATCCCGTCGATCAGGGGATTGAACGCGAGCGGCGCGAATGCGCTCAAACCGCCGGCGTCGGCTCCCGTCGGCGCGACGGGGGTGGCCGGGCTGGCCCATAGGTTCGTCGAGGACCCTTGGCTGGCGAATTCATCCATTACGTTCAAAGAGGCCGCGGCAGCTCGTGTGTAGCGGGCTTTTTGCGCGCGACGTGTAACCTATGGAATGAGCGACCGATTCCAGCACACCGCGGTCCCTCGCATCTTGTCGGCTACAAACGGGCGGGTCCGCCCTCCTTTGTACGTGAAAGGAAAAAACACGACATGTCCTTCTTGAGCTCGATGGGCGGCACGCTCGCCGCCGCGGGAAACATGCTCCTTGGACCTGGAACCACCGGCGCCCTCATGGCGGCCGGGGACTCGGTAAGCCACTTCGTCGGGGGCGCGGCCGGGGACGCCGCGACGTCCATGGGCGGCGCCTTGTCCGGGGCGCTGCTCGGAGGTCCCGCCGGATTGCTGACGGGCGCGCTCGACGGTTTCCTCGGGGGCGAGACCCTGGGCCGCGAAAGCGGCGGCGCGAACCTGCGCTTCGGCGAAGGCGCCGGCCCGAACCTGAGCTGGGGCGGCTCGTCGCCGGGGCCGGCGCCGGCGAGCCTGAGCCCGAGCGACGTATTTGCGCCCTACGCCGGATGAAGGGCCGCGTGCGATGGCGCCCATGGCCCGGTGTCGATGCGCCTATGGCGGGCGTGAGCAAGGCTGCCCGATGACGGTCATCCTCGAGGAGCGCAGCCGCCTCTACGACGGGCTCTACGACGGCTCGAGCGAACGCACACCCGTGCGCTCGGGCTCGCCCGTCAAGCTCCTCAACCCTGGGTTCAATGTCGGCGATGCCACCAGTCGCCGCTTTGCCTTACTGGAGATCGAATGACCGTGGAGACGACTGCTTGTGACTGCGAAGGGCGCAAGGCGCTCACGTGGGAAGAGATCCGTACGCATATCCGCAAACGTTACAAGCCCATCACGGAGACCCCCACGTCCCTGAGCTTGGAGTGTCAATTCCCGAATGGCGGGCGGCAGACCGTGCGCGTGACGTTCCACGGCGAGCGTATCGGCGGCCCTGCGCTGGAGGTGGACGGTCCCGTCGGCGACACGCACAGCCTCGCTCCGGCCGACGCGCTCGCCTACAACCACAAGGCGCCCACGGGCTCGCTCGCGCTGGCCGGCAAGGTCGTCGTGCTGCGGCACATGCTGAGCCTCAAGGATGCGACGATCGACGCCATCGATCAGGCATTGACGTACGTCGCGGGCGAGGCCGCGCGTCTGCGTCGCACGTCGACCCGGCCGCCCGTGCCGCCGGAGCTGTTCGCGTACCTCGCCTCCTAGCTCAGCGAACGAGACCGCTCACCACGAACAGCGAATGGTCCAGCCGGCGTTCGGAGTAGGCCAGGCCGCGGCCGTCCGCGGTCGCGAACGGGCCCATGAAGACGAGCTTGGGGTCCGCGAGAAAATCCGAGACCGGGGTCTGGACGCCGCTCTCGAGATCGAGGCTGGTCACGCGCCAGTGGCGCTGATCGTCCGTGACCAGGAGCAAGAGCCCGCGGCCGTCGGGGCTGAAGCGGAGCGGCCTGACGCCGGCCACGAGCTGCGGCACCGGGCGCGCCTCGCGCCCGTCGAGCGGGCGCAGGAGATAGCGGCCCTTGTGGTCGACGACGAGCAGCGTCCGGCCGTCCGGCGCGAGCGCCGGGCCGCCCAGGCGCCAGCCCTCCTCGGTCAGCGGCACCGGATCGCCGCCGGCGACGTCCTGGGCGAAGACCTGCCAGTCCCCGGCCGCGCGGGCCGTGAACGCGATGCGCGCCGCGCCCGGGAAGAACGCGGCCTGGCCCGACGCGTAGCTCTGGATGGGGCCGCGCGGCAGCTCGCGCGCGGCGCCGGCGCCGGTGGGCATGACCACGAGCCGGTGGCGTTCGTCGCGACGCTGGAACAGCAAGACCCAGTGCTTGTCGTCGGAGAGCGCGGCGGGAAAGCCGGCGCCGATGTCGACCGCGGGCGCGCCGTCGGTCGGGCGCAGGTAGGCCTCGTAGTCGTTCCTGCCGCCCATGCCGCCCTCGGCGAAAAGGATCGCGCTGCCGTCCGGGGCCAGCGCCGTGACCATCGAGATGTCGAGCCAGGACAGGTCGTGATCCGCGCCCTCGGGGTCGCGGTAATGCGCGCTCATCCCGAGGTCGTCGAAGCGCACCAGCGCGCCGCTCGCTCCGACGTCGAAGATGGAGGCCAGCATGTGCAAGGCCAGGAGCCGGCGCGGCGGGCCGGAGGGCGCGACCGCGTAGATCCCGCCCCGGCTGCCGGCGTCGAGGGCCGAGAACCACAGCTCGCTGCCGTCGCCGGCCCAGGCCACGCGGTACATGATGTACCAGTGCGCGTCGGTCCGGCAGGCGTAGGCGCCGGCGGGCGTGACCGTGCAGACGCGCCCGGCCTCGTCGCCGGCGATCGGGTGCTCGACGAAGGCGATGCGGTCGCCGTCGGGCGCGACGCGCAGGCTCTGCACGTGCCCGCGCGTGCGGTAGATCGGGTGGCCGATGGGCAGCTCGATGGCGCCGGCGCGCAGCACCACGAGCTCGCCGGCCGGCGTGAAGTCGGCCTCGGCGACGCCGTCGGCCACGTCGCGCGGCGCCGCGCCCGACAGCGACATGCGCGCCAGGGTGCGGCCGCGCAGCACGGCGAGCTCCCCGGCGCGGCTGACCGCGGCGAGCACGTATCCGGGCTCGGTGAGCGCGCGGGACTCGCGTCCGCCCGGGACGGTGGCATAGACGCGCGGGGCCTCGGAGCCGAAGCTCGCGGAGTAGACGACGGTGCGGCCGTCCGGCGCGAAGCGCGCGTTGTCGATGAGGCCGCGGCGATAGGTCAGGCGCGTGTAGTCGACGCGGGCCTCGACGGGCGCGGGCGCGAAGCCGCGCGCGATCAGGAAGGCGGCGGCGCCCACGGCGGCCGCGCCGGCGGCGGCCAGCCGCCAGCGCCGCCGGCGACGCCGAGCGTGCTCGCGCGAGAGCTGCGCCTCGCGCAGGTCCGCGGCCAGATCGCGCGCCGACTGGAAGCGCTCGAGCGGGTCCTTGTCGAGGCATCGCGCGACCAGGCGGGCCACGGTCCACGGCACGGCCGCCGGCAACGGCGGGGGCGCATCGCGCAGCACGGCGCTCATGATCTCGGCCTCGCTGCCGGCCCAGAACGGCGGCCGCCCCGCCAGCATCTCGTAGAGGACGACGCCGAGGCTGAAGATGTCCGAGCGCGCGTCCACCGGCTCGCCGCGAACCTGCTCCGGCGCCATGTAGCCGACCGTGCCCAGCAGCGCGCCCGGCTCGGTCGGAAGCACGTCGTCGACGGCGCCGCCGCCAGCGGGCTGATACTTGGCCAGGCCGAAGTCGAGGATCTTGACGCGCCCGTCGCCGGTCAGGAAGATGTTCTCCGGCTTCAAGTCGCGGTGGACGATGCCCTTCTCGTGCGCCGCGGCCAGCCCGGCGGCGATCTCCGCGCCGATCTCGACGGCGCGCGCCGCCGCGATCGGCGTCCGCAGGCGCACGCGCAGCGTCGTGCCGTCGAGGAGCTCGGTGACGACGTACGCCGCGCCTTCGTGCACGCCGACGTCGTAGACCGCCAGGAGGTTGGGGTGGGTGAGCAGGCCGATGGTCCGGGCCTCGCGCTCGAACCGGGACACCCAGGCCGGATCCGAGCGTACGGCCGGCGGCAGCAGCTTGATCGCGACGTCGCGGCCGAGGTTCGGGTCGCGCGCGCGGTAGACCTCGCCCATGCCGCCCCGACCCAGGAGGCCGAGGATCGCGAAGCGGCCGATCTGGGCCGGCGCCCGCGCCGGATCGGCGGGCGCGGACGGCGCGAGCCCAGACTGCGAGCGGTGCGCGCGGATCAGGAGCGCAACCGTCTCGCGGCACGCGTCGCAGCCATCCAGGTGGCCGCGCACGCCCGCCGCGACGCTGTCCGGCAGCGTGCGATCGGCGAACCCGTGGAGCAGCTCCTCTTCGGGGCAGCCGCCGGTCACGGCTTGTCTCCGCCGAGCCCACGCCTCAGCGAGAACGGCAGCTGGGTGCGGAGCAGGCGGATCAGGCTGGTTACGTCGTCGGTGCGGAGCGACAGCCGCCGTTCCAGCCCGCGCCGCGTCTCGCGCAGCACCCGGGCCAGGGCCCGTCCGACCCACCGCGCGACGGTCACGCGGTGCACGGCGTACATGCTGGCGACCTCGTCCTCGGTCAGACCGTCGAGGTAGCGGCAGCGCAGCAGCGCGCGCTCTCGCGGCGTCAGCGCCTCCAGGGCCTCGGCGAACGCGGCACCGAAGTCGTCGCGGTGGCGCGCCATGGTCAATTCGCTGTCGAGGTCGAGCACGGGCGCGGCCAGCATGTCGAGCGGCGCGGTCTCGATCTTGTGGCGCGCGCGCACCCGTTTGCTGGCGTCGATCGCCTGGCGCACCATCGTGACCCGCAACCAGCCGCGCAGCTCGCCGCGGCCGACGAACTGGCCGATCCGCGGCGGCTCGCCGTCCTGGCCCACGAAGAGCACGCGGCGAACGTCCTGGATCACGTCCTCCGCCAGGTCGGTCGGCAACCCGGTCTGCGACGCGAACATCCTCAGGTCCTTGCCGAAGCGTTCGTCGAACGCCGCCAGCGCCGCGGGATCGCCGCGGGCGCAGGCCCAGGCGAGGTACACGTCCGCAATGCGCTCGGGATCCAGATCGGCCAGCTCGCGCTTCTCCAGCTCGCTTGCGAAGTCCTCGATCGGCCAAGCGATTTTCGGCCAAGCGCGGGGGCCGAGGCTCGCCAGCTCGAACAGGCGATCGTTCACGTCGTCAGCATAGATCTGGCCGTTGGCCGTGGCTACCACGATGCGACGACGGGCGCGTCGACGCCTCCATGCGGAGCTCGCGTCGAGCTCAGCCCGGCAGCTTCGCCGCGATCACGTCGTGTGGCTCGATGTTCGGCGGCTCGGCGAGGAGCTCGGCCGCCTTGGCCATCAGCGCGGCGGCGATGCGTCCGCCGAGGTGCGCCTTGCGCCCCGCGTCGTCCGCGAACGCATCGAAGACCCCGAACGTGGATGGCCCGAAGCGCACCGCGAACCACACGATCGTCCCCGCCTCCTGGTTGGCCAGCGCGAGCGCGCCCTCGAGGAGGCCGCCGACCTCGGCTTCCTTTCCCGGCTTGGCATGAAGCTTCACGAACAGCCCTACCTTGACCATGGTGTCACCTCTCTTGGGAATGTTGGACGCCATCCAACGTAGCGCCGGGAGCGCCCGCGGGCTATTGGCAAGAACGACATCGACAGTATCATTTACGCCATGAGGGTCTCCGTGGTCGCGCTCGACGGCATCTTCGACACCGGGCTGGCGGCGGTGCTCGACACGCTCACCACCGCGAACGAGCTCGCCGCGGAGATGGGCCGCGGCGCGCCGCCGTTCGCGGTGCGCGTGGTGGGGCTGCGGCGGCGCGCGCGCACGTTCCAGGGCTTCCACATCCCGGTGGCGCCGCCGCGGGGGCCGCGCCCGGACATGGTGGTGGTCCCCGCGCTCGGCATGAAGACGCCCGAGGCGCTGGCCGTTGCCCTCGAGCGGCCCGACGTGGCCGACGCCGAGCGCCTGCTCGCCGAGCACGCCGCCGCCGGGGCGTGGATCGGGGCGGCGTGCACCGGCACGTTCGTCCTCGCCGCGACGTCCCTCCTCGACGGGCGGACGGCGACGACGACGTGGTGGCTCGCGCCCGCTTTCCGCGAGCTCTATCCGCGCGTGACGCTCGAGGACCGGCGCATGATCGTCGAGTCGGGGCGCCTCGTCACGGCGGGCGCGGCGCTCGCGCACCTCGATCTCGCGCTGTGGATCGTCAGGCGCATCAGCCCCGAGCTGGCGTCGGTGGTCGCGCGCTACCTCGTCGTCGACGCCCGGCCGTCGCAGGCGCTGTACGCGATCCCGGATCACCTCGCGCACACCGATCCGATGGTGGAGCGCTTCGAGGGATGGGCGCGGCGCAACCTGGGCCAGCGCTTCTCGCTGTCGGCGGCGGCTCGTTCGGTCGGCGCGAGCGAGCGCACCCTCGCGCGCCGTCTCCGCGCCGTCCTCGGCAAGTCCCCGCTGTCGTACGTGCAGGACCTGCGCGTCGAGCGGGCGATCCACCTGCTCAAGACGAGCGCGGCGAGCGTCGACGAGATCGCCACGCAGGTGGGCTATGGCGACGGCGTCACGCTGCGCACGCTCCTGCGCCGCAAGACCGGGCGCGGGGTGCGCGAGCTGCGCGCGAACGTCTGACCCGGCACACCGTCTCAGCGCGCCGCCGTCTTCTTCGCCCCGCCGCCGGCGAGCAGCCAGGACGCCGTGCGGTTGAAGTCGCCGAACCGCGTCAGCTTGCCGTCCGCGCCGAGAAACACCATGCCGACGCGGCGGTCGCCCACCCGGGCGGCGATCGCCAGGCAGTATTTCGCGTCGTCGGTGAAGCCGGTCTTGCCCCCGAGCACGGTGTAGCGCCCCGCGCGCAGCGCCACGTCGGTGGATACGTAGTCGATCGTCACCCGGCCGTCGGTCGACTGGATGGTCACCTGCTTCGTCGTCAGGATGTCGGCCAGGAGCGGGATCGCGAGCGCCGCCATGAGGCCCGTCAGCACCTCGCGCGCCGTCGACACGTTGGCCCCGAGCCCCGTCGCATCGACGAAGCGCGTCCGACCGAGCCCGAGCGAGCGCGCCTTGCGGTTCAGCGCGCCCACGAGCTCCGGGGGCGACAGTCCCACGGCCCGACCCAGCGCGGTACAGGCGCGGTTGTCCGACGAGATGAGCATCGCGCGCAGGAGGTCGATGTTCTGGAACGACTTGCCCACCGTCAGGCGGGACCGCGCCCCTCCCACCGACAGCCGCGCATCCTCCTCGGTGATCTTGGTCACGCCGTCCAGATCGAGCTTGCGGTCGAGCAGCACGAGCGCGAGGAACAGCTTGCCGACCGACGCGATCGCCCGCACCTCGGTGGGGTTCTTCGAGTAAAGCTCCGCGCCCGCGTCGAGGTCCCACACCAGCGCCGACTGCGACTGGATGTTGGGGAGGCCGTCCTTGGTCAGCTCGGGCACCTCGCGCGGCGCGCGGCCGCGCTTCTTGGCGGCGGCACGATGGGGGGCGAACGACAGGGCGCAGAGGAGCGCGAGGACCGCGGCGGCGCAGCGCATGAACCACCCATATCATGACGAACCTGTCGGGCAACTTCCAGATACAATCCGTCGCGACCAAATTCGAGTAAGGTAAGCCCGTCATGAAAAAGTGCCCGTTTTGCGCGGAGGAGATCCAGGACGAGGCGATCAAGTGCAAGCATTGCGGCTCGATGCTGAACGAGGCCCCGCCGGTCCCGGTGCCCGCCGGCGCCGCCGCGTCCCCGCACCCGGACGAGGACAAGCAGCTCCTCTACGAGGGCTCGCCCTCGTGGCGCGCCTACTTCGGCACGTACTTTCTCCTCTTCTTGATCGTGCCGCTCGTGGCGGCGGGCGCCGAATGGGCCGCGCTGCACTACCAGCTCGGCAGCCTCCTCCAGGCGCTCGCCATCCTCGTCCCACTCGCGCTCGGAGTCATCGCCTTCTTCATCACGAGCCTCGTGCGCAAGGCCAACCGCGTGCGCATGACCAATCGCAGCGTGGAGAGCGAGGCCGGCGTGTTCTCCAAGCGGATCGAGGTGATGGAGCTGTGGCGCATCCGCGACGTGCGCTACCGCCAGTCGTTCCTCGATCGGCTGCTGGGCATCGCCCACATCGACGTCTACAGCAAGGACGTCACCACGCCGTACCTCGAGATCGTCGGGCTGCCCGCGTCGCGGCAGATCTTCGAGAAGCTCCGCGACAACATCGAGATCCAGCGCCAGTCCAAGCGAGTCGTGGGCCTCATCGAATAGCGCGGTGGAGTAAGATGGGCTCATGCGCCTGGCGCCGGCCGTGCTCCTCGCCGCGTGCTCGGGCGCGACGCCGACCGTCGGCGCGGTGGCGCCCGCGCTCGTGTGCGCCGGCGTCCGGGTGACGGTCACCGGCTCGGAATTCCGGCCGCTGGCGGGGCCGGAGCCGACGCTGTCCCTGCCGCAGGGCTTCCTCCTCCCCGCCCAAGGCGAGCCGATCGCGCTGGAGGGCACCCACTGGGACAGCCAGTCGCAGATGTCGTTCGCCGTGCCCGCCGGCACCCGCCCGGGCGCCTATGGCGTCGCCGTGCGCAACCCCGACGGCAGCGAGGGCTCGCTCGCCGCGGCGCTCGCGCTCATCGCGCCGCCGGTCGTCGACGAGCTCACGCGCGCCTGCGGCGGAGCGCCGGACGTCGAGGTCCGCGGGGCCGGATTCGTGTTCGTGGGGGGGCGCGGGCCGACGGTGCTCCTGGGCGGCGCGAGCTACGCCGCGCGCGATCCGGCGGCGTGCGCGCCGCTGCCGGCGCCCGCCCAGGGGATGATCTGTTCCCGCTTCCACCTGTCGGTGCCGGAGGGCGTCTCCGGGGGGATCGCGACGATCGAGAATCCGGCCGTCGGAGGCTGCGCCGCCGAGACGGTGGTCGCCGCGGTGTCGACGGGTCCGGCGGTCTCCCGGCTCGACGCCTGCGGGGGCACCCTTCGGCTGCGCGGGGCCGGCTTCGAGGCGGGCGCCGTCGTCACGCTCGCCGGCGCGAGGGTCGGCGCGACCTACGTCGACGACACGACGCTGATCCTGGACGCGCCGGCGCCGGCCGGTCCGGTCGCCGTCGAGGTCGCGAACCCGGACGGCTGCCATGCGTCGGGGACGGTCGCGGTGGGGCACGCGGCCGTGCTCGGCGTGGTGCCGCCGGTCCTCCCGGCGGGACGCGCGGTCACGGCCACCGTCACGATGACCGGGCTCGACCCGGACGCGGTGTCGGTGGGCGGCGCCGCGATCCCCGTGCAGCGGATCCCCGGACGTCCGAGCCTGTACCAGGTCGCGATCCCCGCCCAGGCCGCGGGCTTGGTCGCCGTGGTCGCCGAGGAGCCCGGGTGCAACGCCCAGCTCGTCGTGCCCGTGGCCGCGCCCACGCTCGCGCTCGCGCGCGTCGCGCCGCGCTGGCTGCGCACCGGACGCTTCGTCGCGGTCGCCCTGTGGGGCGATGGCCTCGCGGGCGCCCCGACGGTGGCGCTCACCCGCACCGGCGCGGGGGGCGCGCTCCGCGCGAGCCTCGGCTTCTCGGCGGCGATCGCGACTGGGATCGTGCCGCCCGTGCCCGCGGGCGGGTACGACGTCGTGGCGGTGAGCTCCGACGGGCGCGTGGGATATCTGCCCGATGCCGTGCGGGTCGGTCCCGCCGCGCCCGCGATCGATGCGGTGTCGCCCGGCGCGTTCGCCGGCGTCTCGACCGGTCCGCTGCTGGTCCGTGGGTCGGGGTTCACGTCCGCGTCGCGCGTGACGCTGCGTTGCCCGGACCCGACGCCGCCGCTCGCCGTCACGTCGCTGACCGCGGACGCCCTGCGCGCGACGCTGCCCGGCGGGATCGTCGACCCGACGTGCGTCGTGCGCGTCACGAACGGCGATCCGAGCGACCCCGAGGCGCCCTACGCCGAATCCGGGACGCTCGAGGTGCGCGGGGACAAGCTCGACCCGTTCGAGACCGGACTGCCGGGGCTGGTCGCGGCGCGCGAGGCGCCGGCGATGGTCGCGGGCCGCGCCACCGGCGCGGCCCGCTTCCTCTACGTCCTGGGTGGCGACGCGGGCAGCGCGTCGCTCGCGCTCGCGTCGGTCGAGGCGGCGCCCCTCGGTCCCGACGGCGAGGTCGGCGCCTTCGCCCCGCTCCGCTCGAGCTTGCTGGTGCCGCGCACGCTCCACGGCGCGGTGCGGGTGGGACGCGACATCTACGTCGTCGGCGGCGCGAACGCGGGCGGCACGATCGCGGGCGTGGAGCGCGCACGGGTGCTCGACCCGCTCGAAGCGCCCGATTTCATGGATGTGTCCGTCGGCAACGGCGTGCTCGCCGGCACGCACGCGTGGATGGTCTCGGCCCGCGGGGGCCCGGACGGCGAATCGCTCCCCTCCGATCCGTGGACGTTGACGGCGACCGGCAGCATCACCCTGACGTGGGCGCCGATGCCCGGCGCGACGTCCTACCGCGTGTACCGCGACGGGCGCCTCGTCGTCGAGACTCCGGACCCGCGCGCGACCGACGACGGCCTGGTCGCGCGCGCCGAAGTGCCGCTGGCGGTGGGCGCGCTCGGCCCGTTCCGCGCCGCCGGCCAGCTCGCGCTGCCGCGGCAGGCCGCCGGCGTGGCGCTGGCGCACGCGCCCGACGGCATGCCCTACATCTATGTGGGCGGCGGTGCGGCGTCTGACTGGGCCACCGTCTACGACGGCTTCGAGGCCGCCCCGGTCGGCCCCGACGGGCCGGGGGCGTTCGCGGCCGCGGGCTCGATCGGCACGGCGCGCGCGCTCCTGCCGGCGTTCGTCGTCGACGATTCGGTGGACCCGAGCGTCCAGGGAAGCTACGTCTACTTCGGCGCCGGGGCGACCGCGGCGCCGGGGCCGTCCGTGCCGAGCAACCGCGTGAACGAGACGACCGCCGGCGCGGTCGGCGCGGGCGGCGCGCTGGCGCCGGCGCAGGTCAAGACGACCCAGATGGCGGGCGCGGCCGGCGTGGCGAGCGCCGGATGCCTGCACTCGATGGGGGGCTTCCCCCTCGTCGGCAGCCGGGGCGACGACGGGTGCCTGGGCCCGGCCCCGCCCGATCTCGTCGCCTGGCACGGGGCGGGCAACGGCGCGATCTCCGACGGGCGCGCGCTCATGGGCGCCGCGGTGGAGCGCGGCTGGATCTACGTCGCGGGGGGGACGACGAGCCTCGCCCTGCAGCCGACGACGATCGTGGAGCGCACGCGATGGTGAGGGCCCTCCTCGTGCTGCTGCTCGCGTTCGAGGCCCGCGCGGAGTGGGTCGCCGGGGCGCGCGCGGGCGTGGCGTTCCCGCGCGAGCTCGACCCGTGTCTCGTCGTGGGCATCGAGGCGGGGCGGTACTTCGGTCCGGTGGGCGTCCTCGCCGCCGCGGAGCTGGAGCAGCCGTCGGGCGAGGTCCACGGCACGGATCCCGGCGTGGGCGCCTACGCGGCCCGGCTGACGCGGCGCACGTTCTCGACGTCGCTGCGGCTCGCGGGGCGCGTCGAGCTTCCCGACGCGACGCCGTATGCCGCGGTGGGCGCGCGCCTCGTCGTCGCGTCGCTGCGATCGAACGGCGCCGCCGGCGCGCAGCCGTTCGGCGAGTCGGTCGACACGCGCGTCGAGCCGGCGGTCGAGCTGTCCGCCGGGGCGCGCCTCGGGCCGTTCGTCGGCGAGTTTCTGTTTTATCGGGGCGAGGAGACCGGGGCAGTCGAGCTGCGCGTCGGTTACGCGTTCACGTTCTGACCGCGGCTCACGGCGCGCCCGCGTCCGGCGGCGCCGCCTGCGCGGCGCGCAGCCAGCCGTCGACGTCGTACTGGAGCGGATCGATCGCCAGCGAGCGCTTCCACATCGCGACTGCCTCCGCGGCGCGATTCTGCTTGGCCAGGACGAGCCCCAGCTCGGCGTAGGCGCGCGGGTGCGCGCGCCGCTCGAGGAGGCGCCGCAGCAGCGCCTCGGCCTCGGGGAGGCGGCCGTGGTTCCCGAGGTGCGAGGCCAGCATCAGGACGCACCCGTCGTGATCGGGCCGCTCGGCCAGGCACTTGCGCAGCTGCGCCTCCCCGTCGGCGTCGCGGCCGCGCGCGAACAGCATCCGGGCCGTCCGCGCGCGGGCGTCGACGTACGCGCGCGCGATCTCCGCGTCCGCGCGCGCGTCCCCGCGCAGGTAGAGGTGCCAGCCGTAAAGCAGGCGCAGGTCGGGCGCCGCGTCGGCGGGGGGCGGCTCCTCGGGCAGGCCGGCCAACCAGCGCACCTCGCGCACGATCGAGTCGAGCTGCCAGTCCTCGTAGAAGAAGATGGGCGACGCGTGCGGCAGGTCGGGGAGGACCGGGCGCGCGTCCTTGGGGATCACGGCGACGGCGCGCCGCTCGCGCTCGGACAAGCCGGCGAGCGCCCCGGCGGCGCGGAGCGCCTCCTCGTAACGGCGCGCGTTGAGCTCCCACGTCGCGCGCTTCCAGTTGATGTGCGCGGCCACCCGCCGCCCCATGTCGCCGCCGAACGACGGCTGGGGGAGCGCCGGCCCCGGCGGCGCCCGCGACGCGCAGTCGAAATCGAACGTCCCGTCGACGGGCGTGGCCCAGATGCCCCCCACGTCCGGCGTGAGGCTCCACACCGGGAACCCGCGCGCCAGGTTGCCGCGGATGAGGCGCGCCGCCATGGCGCCCGGGATGGCGTCGTCCACGAACGGCACATAGATGATGGGGAAGTCGCGCTTGATGAACCGCGCCGACCACTCCGCCTTGAGGAATGCCTCGTGCGCCAGCGCCACGTCGGGGCGCGCGCCGGCGACGACCTTCTCGTACTGGCTCACGAACAGGCCGTGGTCGGAGTCGGTGATGAGCACCGCCGGCCCGACCGGAACCGCCCCCAGCGTGCGGTCGTAGTAGCGGAGGACGTCGTCGTCGCGGCGCGAGCGCGCGTCGATGTGCGTCGTGCGGCCCGTCGCGGCGAGGACGAGCACCGGCAGCCCCACGATCGCGACGCCGAGCGCCCGCGTGAGCCGGGTCGCCCCGGCCAGCGCCCGCCCCACCGCGGCGAAGAGGATCGGGATGCCGGCGCCGAGGAGCGGCAACGCGGCGAGTAGGTAGCCGTGGACGTCGGGGTTGGAAACGTAGAAGACCTTCTGCGTCGCCGTGGCCAGGACGACCGCGATCGCGGCCGCGAGCAGGGGGAGCGCGCCGCGCAGGCGCGTCACCGCTCCGAACGCGAGCCCGGCGGTACCGCACAGGAGCAGCGGCAGCCCGGTCCCCTCCCCGAGGAGGAGCGCGTGGCCGGCGGCGCGGTCGAGCGTCCCCTCGAGCTGGAAGTTCCCGGCGTAGGCGCGGCCCAGCATGATGTCGAGCATGCCGCCGAACGTCTCTGGCTCGGCCCACACCACCCGCGCGGTCGCGCGCGCCGGCAGCAGCAGGTTGACGCCCAGCCCGAGGATGCCGGCGGCGACGATGAGCAGGAGCGACCGCGGCGCCCGCAGGACGATCGCCGGGACGAACGCGAGCGCGATCGCCGCGGCGAGAAGCGGGTGGATCCCCGACGCGAGCGCGAGGAGGAGCGCGGCGGTCACCGCGTCGCGCGGCCGCGGCGTGCGGCGCGAGAAGCGCACCAGGAACGCCGCGCCCCACGCGCCGGCCGCCGCCATCGGCGCGTAGACTTCCGGACGCACCGCCTGCTCCCACAGCATGGGCGACGCGGCGTAGAGCGCCGCGCCCACGAGCGCGCCGGAGTGGCCGCGCCAGTCGTCGGCGTCGAGGAGCTCGCGCCCGAGCGCGATCGCCCCGGCGACCGCGAGCGCGGCGGCGGCGGCGGACAGGAGCGACACGCGGAACGCCACCTCGCCGAACGGCAGCATCGCCGCCAGCTTGCCGAGGAGGGTGTAGGCCGGCTGGCCGGGCGGGTGGGACACGCCGAGCGCGAACGCGCCGGCGACGAGCTCGCCCGAGTCGAGCCAGTCGACGCCGGGCACGGCGCCGATGGCGTAGGCGACGAACGCGGCGACGGGGAGGGCGACGATGCCGCCGCGGATCATTGTTGCACCGCCGGCTCGCGTCGCCCCGGCGCGCCAGGTCGCTCGCCTGCGCCTCGCTCCAGGGGCGCGCCGGTCCGGGGCTCCGCGCGCCGGCTCATGGTTGGACCGCCCTCACCGCGAGCCGATGACGCGCGCCGGCACGCCCGCCGCCACCGCCCCCGCCGGCACGTCGTGGACCACGACCGCGCCCGCCCCGATCTGCGCGCCCCGTCCGACGGTGACGCCGGGGAGGATCGTCGCGCCGACGCCGACGTCGCACCCGTCCTCGAGGACGACCGGCGCGAACGCCAGCGCGCCGTCCATGATCGGCGTCGCCGGGTCGGCCGGCAGCTCGTGGCGCGAGGTGAGGATCTTCACCCCCGGCCCGAGGCCGACGCGCACGCCGATGCGGATGCCGCCGGCGGCGTGGAGGAAGCACTGCTGGCCGATCCACGACCGGTCGCCCACGATCAGGCGGTTCTTGTAGTAGGCCTTGAGGATGGCGTAGTGGCCGACGTAGACGTCGTCGCCGATCTCGACGTTCTCGGGGTGGAACACGAGCGCGCCGGGCTCGAACACCACCCCCTGACCGCAGCGCGCCAGATCCCCTGGCGAGAACGCGCCCGTGCCGTGCGAGCGGGCCACGCGCCTAAGCTACCACGGTTGAACCGACCCCGGCTCGGTGTTACACCAACGGCTCCCATGCAGGTCCACATCGAAGAAGTGTCCCCCGTCGAGAAGCGGCTCGCCATCGAGGTCCCGTGGGACCGCGTGCGCGAGAAGCTCGAACGCGCCTACCGCGAGCTCGGCCACCAGGTGCAGATGAACGGTTTCCGCAAGGGCAAGGTCCCCCGCTCGGTGCTGGAGAGACGTTTCGGCAAGTCGGTGCAGAAGGAGGTCGCGTCGGAGCTGGTGCGCGAGACGTTCGTCCAGGCCGCGATCGAGCACAAGCTCGAGCCGGTGTCCGACCCGGTCGTCGAGGACATGTCGTTCGAGCCGCAGGTCGGGCTCAAGTTCTCCGCCCGCGTCGAGGTGCGCGGCAAGGTCGAGCTCGCCCAGGTCGATGGCCTCGCCGGCCGGCGCCGCAAGGTCGAGGTCGCCGAGGACGAGGTCGACCGCGCGCTCGAGCACAAGCGCCAGCAGCACGTCGAGTTTCGGCCCATCGAGGGGCGGACGGCGACTGCCGACACCGACGTCGTCATCGCGCAGGTGTCGGGGAAGGTGGGCGACATCGACGTCGACAAGGAGGTGCAGGTCGATCTCGGCGACGCGCGCTCCGAGCCGCTGCCCGGGCTGGCGGCGGCGCTGGTCGGGCTGCCCCTCGACGCCAAGAATCACCCGGTGTCGCTGGCGTTCGCCGAGGACGCGCCGCAGAAGGAGATCGCCGGCAAGACGGCGCAGCTCAAGGTCACGTTCCGCGACGCGCGCCGCAAGGTGGTGCCCAATCTCGACGACGACTTCGCCAAGGACACGGGCGAGGCCGACAACCTCGCCGAGCTGCGACAGAAGACGCGCGAGATGCTGGAGAAGGCGGCGCAGGGGCGCGCCGAGCGCGACATGCGCGAGGGGCTGCTCAAGGAGCTCGTCAAGGCCAACCCGGTGGCGGTCGCGCCGTCGCTGGTCGAGCGCGGCATCGACAGCCAGATCCAGCGCGCGCGCCTGTCGTTCGCCATGCAGGGCGTCGATCTCGACAAGACGGGGATCGACATGAAGGCGATGCGCGACAAGCTCCGCGACGGCGCGGCCGACGAGGTGCGCTCGCAGCTCCTGCTCGACGCGGTCGCCGACAGGGAGGGCATCTCGGTCAGCGACGCCGACCTGGACGCGAAGATCGCCGAGCTCGCCGCGGCGCAGGGGAAGCGCCCCGGCAAGGTGAAGGCGGAGATGGACAAGGAAGGATCGCTCGACACGCTGCGCTGGCGGCTCCGTCAGGAGAAGGCGCTTGATCTGGTGGCCTCACGCGCTACGATCACTGAGGTCACCGACGCGGACTTGCCCGCGGCGGCGACGGAAGGCGAGGCCCAACCGTGAAGGACCCGATCTCCGATTTCATCATCCCGACGGTCATCGAGCAGACCCACCGCGGCGAGCGGGGGTGGGACATCTTCTCCCGCCTGCTCAAGGATCGCATCGTGTTCCTCGGCACCCCGATCAACGACGAGATCGCCAACATCGTGATCGCCCAGCTCCTGTTCCTCGAGTCCGAGGATCCGGACAAGGACATCATGCTGTACATCAACTCGCCGGGCGGCCACGTCACCGCCGGGCTGGCGATCTATGACACCATGCAGCACGTCCGCTGCACCGTGCAGACGATCTGCATGGGGCAGGCGGCGTCGATGGGCGCCTTCCTCCTCGCCGCCGGCGCCAAGGGCAAGCGCTTCTCGCTCCCCCACGCGCGCATCCTCATCCACCAGCCGCTGGGCGGGTTCCAGGGCCAGGCCACGGAGATCGACATCCACGCCAAGGAGATCCTGAAGACGCGCGACAAGCTCAACGAGCTCCTGTCCAAGCACACCGGGCAGCCGCTGGAGCGGATCCGCAACGACACCGAGCGCGACTATTTCATGGGCGCGGCCGAGGCCAAGGCGTACGGCCTCATCGACGAGGTGTTCACCAACAAGAAGGAAACGGCTCCGGCCAAGTAGTCCCCTGGGAGCCGGGAGAAGATGACGACCATGGCCGGCACGCTGTCCTGCTCGTTCTGCGGCAAGTCGCAAAAAGAGGTGAAGAAGCTCATCGCCGGACCGACCGTCTACATCTGCGACGAGTGCATCGGTCTGTGCAACGACATCATCGCCGAGGAGATCGAGAAGGAGGAGCAGTCGTACGGGTTCACGTCGGTGCCCAAGCCGGCCGAGATCAAGACGGTCCTCGACGAGTACGTCATCGGCCAGGAGCGGGCCAAGAAGATCCTCGCCGTCGCCGTGCACAACCATTACAAGCGCATCGACGCCAAGGTGGGGCCGGGCGAGAACGACGTCGAGCTGCAGAAGTCGAACATCCTCCTGCTCGGACCGACCGGCTGCGGCAAGACGCTCCTGGCGCAGACGCTGGCGCGCATCCTCAACGTGCCGTTCGCCATCGCCGACGCCACGAACCTGACGGAGGCGGGCTACGTCGGCGAGGACGTCGAGAACATCATCGTCAACCTGCTGCAGAACGCCGACCACGACATCGAGAAGGCGCAGCGCGGCATCGTCTACATCGACGAGATCGACAAGATCGCCCGCAAGAGCGACAACCCGTCGATCACCCGCGACGTGTCCGGCGAGGGCGTGCAGCAGGCGCTGCTCAAGATCATCGAGGGGACGATCGCCTCGGTGCCGCCCAAGGGGGGGCGCAAGCACCCCCAGCAGGAGTTCCTGCAGGTCGACACCACGAACATCCTGTTCATCTGCGGCGGGGCGTTCGTCGGGCTCGAGGACATCATCGAGCACCGCATCGGCCAGAAGATCATCGGCTTCGGCTCGAAGGTGACGTCCAAGAAGGAGCGGCGCATCTGGGATCTGCTGAAGGAAGTCCAGCCGGAGGACCTCCTGAAGTACGGGATGATCCCCGAGTTCGTCGGGCGGCTGCCGGTCATCGCGCCGCTCCACGAGCTCAACGAGGAGGCGCTGGTGGACATCTTGACCAAGCCGAAGAACGCGCTGGTCAAGCAGTATCAGAAGCTGTTCGAGATGGACGGCGTGAAGCTGAAGTTCACCAAGGGCGCGCTGCAGAAGGTGTCGCTGTCGGCGCTGCGCCACAAGAGCGGGGCGCGCGGCCTGCGCGCGATCCTCGAGGCGGCGATGCTCGACATCATGTACGACATCCCGTCGCAGCCGAACATCCGTGAGGTCCTGGTGAACGAGGATGTGATCGACAAGGCCGCCCCGCCGATCGTGATGTATACGAAGGAAGCCGCAGAGGGCGGGCGCTGATCACATCTTGTAACCGAGCACCAGCTGCGTCTTGAACGCGAACTTGGTGATCGTGTCGCCGGGGATGTATCGACCGATCTCCGGATACTGCGTGTCCGACGTGATCGCGATGCCCGCGCCGAACCGCGTGTTGAGCCCGATGACGATCTGATCGTCGATGCGATACTCGATCTCCGGGCCGGCCATCGGGGAGATGCCGAAGCTCAGCGCGCCCACGCCGGCCACGCCGAGGCCGAGGTTCACGTCCACGCCGAGGCCGATCGACCATTCGCGGGTGGGGCTGAACGCGACCGCCAGGCCGACCGGGAACGTGATGCCGAAGAACATCTTGTCGAAGTACGAGCCCGTCGCCTGGTTGAAGTCCTTGTCGAGCGTGCCGGTGTAGATCTTGACCCCAGGATCGAAGTGGGCGAGGACGCTGAGCTTGTCCTTCTTGACGAAGTTGACGCGGATGGGCACGCGCAGGCCGAAGCCGAAGTGGATGCTCGTCGTCCCCTCCAGGCCGTACGCGAGCTCGAGCTTGGCGCCGACGTCGACGTTCTTGCTCACGCCGTAGAGAAAGCCGAGGGTGACGTCGGGCCAGCCGAGCTCGCCGCCGATCACGCTCTGGCCGTCGCCCACGGTGTCCGCCGCCGCGTACGACCAGCGGCTCGTGTGCTCGAGCCGCCGGGCGACGCGCTCGGTGTCGAGGGGAATGGACGATAGGCTGCCTTCCTGGGCGCGAGCCGCTCCCGCACCCGCCACGGTGGCCACGACGAGGATCGCGCTGGGGATGAGTCGCATGAGATTGCCTCCTTGGCGCCCCGGGATTGCAGCTGCCACGCCAGCCGCAAGTCCGCGAGATCGCGAGCGACGCTGCCCCCGCCCCCCTGGGACGTCCCAGGGTCGGTCCCCGCGCGCCGCGCGAGGCTTCTGGTATGCTCCGCGGCATGAGAACGCGAGTGTGGGTGCTCTTGTGTCTGGGTGCGTGCAGCCCCGGCGATGTCCTCCAGCGGCAGGCGAGCATGGCGGGGAGCAAGGACTACAGTCAGATGGCGATCGACGCCAAGCGGAAAGCCGACGCGAAGGCGGAGACCGAGGAGCAGAAACAAAAGGCGATCCAGGAGGAGATCCAGAAGCATGCCCAGGCCGGGCAGGCGCACTTCGACCTCGGCGAGTACGACGCGGCGCTCAAGGAATGGAAAGAGGCCTACGTGCGCTCGAACGACCCGCAGTACCTGCCGCGGATCGCGTCCGCCACACGCAAGACCGGCGACTGCACGGCGGCCAAGAACCTGTACATCGAGTACCAGACGAAGGTCCCCGCCGCCCCGGACAAACCGGCGATCGACGCCAAGATCAAGGAGGCGACGACCTGCGAGAAGAACCTCGGCAACAACTTCGACAAGGTGCGCGACTTCTACCAGAAGGGGGTCACGCACTACGAGCTGTCCGAGTACAACGACGCGGCGGCGGCGTTCAAGGAGGCCTACCGCCTGTCCAAGGACTCGACCTACCTTTTCAACATCGCGCAGGCCTACAAGCAGGCGAAGAACTGCAGCGAGGCGGGGAAGTTCTACCAGCGCTACCTCACGGCCACGCCCGACGCGGACAACAAGGACAAGGTCCAGGGCTACATAGAAGATATGAAGAGGTGCAAATAGTCCCGATCTGTGCGACGACGCGGGCATGACCCGCGCCCGCATCGCCCTGTGTGTCGTCCTCTGGGCTGCCTGCGGCAGATCGCCCCGGACGGCCTCGCCTCCCGCTCCCCCGACGCCGACGCCCGCGGGGCCCGGGGGCCCCGGCGAGCTTAGCTCGCCGGGGGGGCCGCGAGGGCCCGCAGCGGCCCTGTCAAAAGATGAAACGATCAAGACCGCCTCGGGCGGCACGTTCACGGCCCCCAAGGGCTGGTACCTGACGGGCGGGACCGACCTCATCGTGCTCCAGGATCCCGACCGCGAGCTGAAGCTCGGGCTCGTCGAGATCGCCGCCCCGGACCGCGACGCCGCCGCCGCGGCCGCGTGGTCCCGCCTCGAGCCCGGCTTCGACCTGAAGGTGCTGCGCGCCGTCGACCTCCCCGCGCGCGACGGGTGGGACGCGATCGCCCAGATCGCCTACGTCACCAAGACCGAGGACAGGCGCGCGGCCTTCGCCGTCGCGCGCAGGAAAGGCGGCACGTGGTACGTCCATCTCGTCGACGGCAAGACGGCGGCTCTCGACCGTCGCGGCGCCGAGGCGACCGTGGCCATCCGCAGCTTCAAGGCCGCGGGGCTCGACAAGGAATCCTTCGCCGGGCGCAAGGCCCACCCGTTCGACGCCGAACGGCAGAAGCAGCTCGGCGAGTTCATCGAGGAGTGGCGCAAGAAGACGTTCGTGCCCGGCGTCGCCATCGCCGTGACGCAGGGGGGAAAGATCGTCTACGAGAAGGGCTTCGGCGTGCGCCTCCTGGGCAAGAACGATCCGGTGACCCCGGAGACGTTGTTCATGATCGGCTCTAACACCAAGTCGCTGACGTCGCTGCTCATGGCGCGCCTCGTCGACCGCAAGGTGTTCTCGTGGTCGACGCCGGTGACCTTGCTCCTGCCGAGCTTCGCCCTCGGCGACGAGAAGGTCACCCGCAGCCTGACCATGAAGCACACGGTGTGCGCGTGCACCGGGCTGCCTCGCCAGGACCTCGAGTTCATCTTCGAGTACGCGCACGCCACGCCCGAGGATCGCGTCGCGTCGATGAAGGCGATGGTGCCGACCACCGGGTTCGGCGAGACGTTCCAGTACTCGAACACGATGGTGTCGACGGGCGGCTACGTCGCGGCGCACGCGCTCCACCCCACGCTCAAGCTCGGGCCGGCCTACGACAAGGCGATGCAGGACGAGGTGTTCGGCCCGCTGGGGATGCGGGCCACGACGCTCGACTTCCGCCGGGCGGCCGCGGCCAACCACGCCATGCCGCACGCGCGCGGGTTCGCGCCCGAGTACCGGCCAATCCCCCTCGAGTGGGAGGGGGGCGTGACGTCGGTCCGGCCGGCAGGGGCGGCGTGGTCCAACGTGCGCGACATGTCGCGCTACGTCCTCGTGGAGCTGGCCAAGGGCGTGACGCCCGAGGGAAAGCGCGTGGTGTCCGAGGACAACCTGCTCGCGCGCCGCGACCCGCAGGTCAAGATCTCCGACGAGGCGAGCTACGGCCTCGGCCTGATGGTGACGACCGATCACGGCCTGGCCATCGTGCAGCACGGCGGCAACAACCTCGGTTTCTCGTCGGACATGTACTTTCTGCCCGAGCACGACATCGGCGTGGTCGTGCTCACCAACGGCGGGGGCACGAATCCGTACATGGCCGCGGTGCGGCGCCGGCTCTTCGAGATCCTCTTCGACGGCAAGCCCGAGGCGGCGGAAAACCTGGCCAGCGTCCTCGACGTGCAGAAGAAGGCGCGCGCGGAGGAGCTGGCGCTGATGAAGCCCGCGATCGACCCGGACCTGCTCGCGCGCATCCTCCACGACTACACGAGCAACGGCCTGGGCCCGGCCACGGTTCGCCGCGAGGGCAAGGAGGTCGTCTTCGACGTGGGCGAGTGGAAGGTGCCGATTGCGCAGAAGACGGACCGCGACGGGCGCACCAAGCTCGTGCTCATGGGGCGGGTGTTCGCCGGCTTCGAGCTCATCCCGGAGGAAAAGGACGGGCGCACGACGCTCACCATCCAGGCGCCCCAGCAGACGTACACGTTCGAGCCGGTGGCCGAGGCCCAGAACGAAATCAAGAAGAAGAAGTGACGCGGGCGATTCCGCTCGGTGTGTCGCCGCCGCACACGTTCCTACCCGTGATCATTGAGCTATTCCCGGCGCGGGGTTTGCTCTCCCCCGCCGCATGGACATCCTTACCTGGCTCATCGTGGGCCTGGTCGCCGGGGTGCTGGCATCCCTCGTGGTCGGCGGCTCCGGGTACGGGCTCCTCGGCGATGTAGTCGTCGGCATCGGCGGCGCATTCCTCGGTGGGTTCCTGTTCCGGACGGCGCACTGGAGCGTGCCGTTCGGCGGGCTCGCCGGCACCATCTTCGTCGCGTTCATCGGGGCGGTGATCCTGCTCGTCGTCCTGCGCATCATCCGGCGGACGATGACACGCGCCCCGTGAGGAGGAGCCCATGGGCGCACTGGAAAGAAACCAGGGAGAAGGCAACGCCGCGGCGGACCAGGTCTACCGCGAGGGCGCGCGCCGCTTCGTCGAGGCGGGGCGCGTGGGACCGGCCGCGGCCGACGCGCGCGCGGCGGTGGAGGGCCGAGAGGCCGCCGAGCTCGCCGAGGCCGAACGGCGGGGGAAGGAAGCGATCGCGGAGGAGGACGATCACGACATCGACGCCGTCCCCAGCTTCTGGACGCCGACGCACCAGACCGGCTGGGACCGCATCAAGGCGGCGGTGAAGCTTGCCCGGGGCAAGCCGCGCGAGGGCGGTCTCGACTGGGATCTGGCGCGGCAGGCGATCCGGCTCGGATACGGCGCCGCCGGATTCTGGCTCGACGACGCCGAGTGGTGCGAGGCGCTCGAGGCGCGCGTCCGCGCCGAGTGGTTCGGCCTGGGCAACGGCGTGGCCTGGGACCAGGCGGCGCCGCTGGTGCGCTACGGCTGGGAGATCGGCCGCAAGGACTTCGTCGAGTGAGCTAGGAGAGAAGCGCGAAGTCGACGTGCTCGCGCGCGGCGGTGGGCGAATCGCCGTCGATGGCCAGCGTGGGGATGCGCCGTGCGCCCAGGGCGCGCCGCGCGGCCTGCAGCGCGCGCGCCGACATCGACGAATCGAGCACGACGAGGTCGGGCGGCCGCGAAGTCGTCGCCGCCCGCGCGACCAGGCTCGACGCGTCCGACGCGCCCGCCGCGCTGTAGCCGGCCGCCGACAACGCCGACGTCAGCTCGCCCAGCCGCTCGGGCGACGCGCCCACCACGACCGCGCGGTCGGCGCGGCGCGCGATCCGCCCGACGAACTGATGGAACCGCCGCTCGTCCTGGCTCGACAGGGACATGAGCTCCAGCCCCATGCCGACGGGGAGGCGCCGGATGCGCGCGGTGTCGTCGTGGATCGCGCGGGCCACGCGGGCGGTGGCGAGGATGGGCGTGCCGCGGTCGTCGATCGTGAACGTCACGTGCACCGCCCCCTCCGTCGGCGCCGCGCCCGCCACGAACATCCCGCGCCGCGACATGTCGAGCGCGCGCACCGACACCTTGTTCTCCGGCGTGCGCAGCGTGACCGGCCAGCGGACCGGGTAGCGCGCCTCGCGCCGGTAGGGCGGGGGATCGAGGGGCGGCGCGTGGTCGCCGCCCACCAGGGCGAGGATCTCCTCGAGGCGGCGGCGCTCGGCCTCGTGCGCCAGGACGAAGCGCGCGCCGAACCCGGTCGCGCCCAGCGCGGCGGCCGCCTCGCCGACCGCGACCCCGACGACGCTGGTCTTGGCGATGAGCGACAGCGTGCCCGTCTGCAGCTCCACCTCGACCAGGTCGCCGTGGTGCGGCGGAGTGGCGGTCGCCACCGAGATGCCCTCGCGCGTCACGCTGCGCAGGCGCGCCAGCTGCCACTCGTCGCCGCGGCGGAAGCGCACCTCGAGCCGTTCGCCCGGATGCGTCTTGGACGGCACCGGCGTCGCGCCCTGGAGGTGGCGGAGCAGTACGCGCAGGGCGAGCTCCGGCCCGCGCAGCCCGCCGAAGCAGACGTCGTAGAGCGGCAGATAGGCATCGAAGAAGCGCCGGCGCCCGGCCTCGGGCAGGCGGAGCGGCTCGACCACCGCCGCGCCGATCTGGGCGGCGCTCGCCGAGATCTGGGCGAGGAGGTCGCGCGTCACGTGGGGCGGGTCGAAGCGCAGCGACAGGAGCGCCGTATCCGTGGCGGTGCGGTAGTAGACGTCCACCGCGCGGAGCACATCCGACCCGATCGTGGAACGAACCGGCTCGAGCGAGGGAAGCAGCGTCGCGATCCGATCGCCGACCTGGGGCAGGACGAGAAACACCGGGTAGGTCGGGGCTGGATCCATGAAGGACCCTGATGCGGTGCAGGGGGGATGCCCGCGCATCGAGCGTGGTTTTCGCTACAGAAAAACGCGTGGAGGTCTGGCACCTTGCGCTCGCTGTCGCGGAAATAGCCGCGCCGCGGCATGGTGCGGGGTGCAAACGCCACACGCGACATGGTAAAGATTTCACATTCCGGGCGTGGACTTGGACCTTCTTTCCCTGTATGCGGAGGCCGATCGGCTGCTCCAGGGGTGGACGTGTGAGCTGTCGGGAGACTGCTGCCGCTTCGACGTCACCGGACGCGAGCCGTATCTGTGGCCGAATGAATGGCGCGTGCTCGAGCGGGCGATCGCCGCAAGGGGTCGGCCGCGGCGGACGCTGCGCGTGGTCGCGGAAGGCCGGACCTGTCCGCTCTACGAGCACGGCCGATGCACCGCGTACGCCGCGCGTCCGTTCGGTTGCCGCACGTTCTTCTGCGCGCGCGCGGTCGGTCCGGAGCGGCGGCCGCCGCGCGCCGCGCTGGCGGCGATCGGAAGGCGCATCGCCGCGGCGGCGCAGGCCGAGGACCCGCGCTGCGACGGACCGCGCGCGCTCACGAGTTTGCTCCGTCGGTGAAAGCTTGCCATCGAAGGCCGCTCGCGTAAGCTCAAGCTGATGCGCAAGCTGCCCCTCCTGCCGCTCAGGGACATCATCGTCTTCCCCCACATGGTGGTTCCCCTGTTCGTCGGCCGCGAGAAGTCGATCCGCGCGCTGGACGAGGCGATGGCCGGCGGCAAGGACATCCTCCTGGCCGCGCAGAAGAAGGCCAAGACCAACGAGCCCACGCCGGAGGACATCTTCGCCGTCGGGACGCTCGGGGTGGTGCGGCAGCTCCTGCGCCTCCCCGACGGCACGGTGAAGGTGCACGTCGAGGGGCGCAAGCGCGCCCGCATCCGCCAGTTCCTGCAGGCGGAGACGTTCTTCCAGGTGGAGGTGGAGGAGATCGAGGACGCCGACGACCCCACCGTGGAGATCGAGGCGCTGATGCGCTCGATCAACACCACGTTCGAGACCTACGTGAAGCTGAACAAGCGCGTCCTCCCCGAGCTGGTCGTGTCGGTGGCCACCATCGACGACCCGGCGCGGCTGGCGGACACGATCGTCGCGCAGCTCACGCTCAAGCTCCACGACAAGCAGCAGATCCTCGAGATGGAGTCGCCGGCGCGGCGGCTCGAGCGCCTGTACGAGCTCATGCAGGCGGAGATCGAGATCCTCCAGGTCGAGAAGAAGATCCGCACGCGCGTCAAGAAGCAGATGGAGAAGACGCAGAAGGAGTACTACCTGAATGAGCAGATGCAGGCCATTCAGAAGGAGCTCGGCGAGCGGGACGAGTTCAAGAACGAGATCCAGGAGCTAGAGGAGAAGATCCGCACCAAACGGATGTCGAAGGAGGCGCAGGTCAAGGTCCGCAAGGAGCTGAAGAAGCTCAAGATGATGTCGCCCATGTCGGCCGAGGCGACCGTGGTGCGGAACTACATCGACTGGGTGCTGTCCTTGCCGTGGGACGAGAAGACGCAGGACAAGCTCGACGTGCCCGAGGCGGAGCGGATCCTCGAGGAGGATCACTACGGTCTGAAGCGCGTGAAGGAGCGCATCCTCGAGTACCTCGCGGTGCAGGCGCTGGTGAAGAAGCTGAAGGGCCCGATCCTGTGTCTGGTGGGCCCGCCCGGGGTGGGGAAGACGTCGCTGGCGAAGTCGATCGCGCGGTCGACCGGGCGGCGGTTCGTGCGGCTCTCGCTCGGCGGCGTGCGCGACGAGGCGGAGATCCGCGGCCACCGCCGGACGTACATCGGCGCGCTGCCGGGCAAGATCATCCAGAGCCTGAAGAAGGCGGGGTCATCGAACCCGGTGTTCCTCCTCGACGAGGTCGACAAGATGTCGACCGACTTCCGCGGCGACCCGTCGGCGGCGCTCCTCGAGGTGCTCGACCCGGAGCAGAACACCGGGTTCAACGATCACTACCTCGACCTCGACTACGACCTCAGCGACGTCATGTTCATCACCACGGCGAACTCGCTGCACCAGATCCCGGCGCCGCTGCAGGACCGCATGGAGATCATCCAGCTCCCCGGCTACACCGAATGGGAGAAGCTCGCGATCGCCGAGAAGTACCTCGTGCCCAAGCAGAAGGAGCAGAACGGCATCGCCGACGTGGATGTCGAGCTCGGCGAGGAGTCGATCCGGCACGTGATCCACCACTACACGAAGGAGGCGGGGGTCCGCGGGCTGGAGCGGGAAATCTCGACCATCTGCCGCAAGATCGCCAAGGAGGTGGTGAAGAAGGGAAAGGACGGCACCAAGTACCGCGTCACCACGAAGAACCTCTCCAAGTTTCTCGGCGTGCACAGGTACCGCTACTCCAAGAAGGAGGAGCGCGACGACATCGGGCTGACGAACGGCCTGGCCGTGACCATGCACGGCGGGGACCTGCTCGCCACCGAGGTGTCGGTGATGCCGGGCAAAGGAAAGCTCGTCCTGACGGGCAAGCTCGGCGACGTGATGCAGGAGTCGGCGCAGGCGGCGATGTCGTACGTGCGCTCGCGGGCCGAGTCGCTGGGCCTCGAACGCGAGTTCTACCAGAAGGTCGACATCCACGTGCACTTCCCCGAGGGCGCGATCCCCAAGGACGGGCCGTCGGCCGGGATCACGATGGCGACGTCGCTCGTGTCGGCGCTGCTGCGCATCCCCGTGCGGCGGGACATCGCCATGACCGGGGAGATCACGCTCCGCGGCCGCGTCCTGCCCATCGGCGGCCTCAAGGAGAAGATCCTCGCCGCGCACCGTTCGGACATCTTCACCGTGGTCATTCCCGCCGAAAACAAGAAAGATTTGAAGGAATTGCCGAAGCGGGTGGTGAAGGTGATGCGCATCCACGCGGTCGAGCACATGGACGAAGTCCTACGCATAGCCTTGGCCTTGGCCGAGCCCGAGAAATTCCTGCCCGGGCCGAGCGAGGCGGTGGACTGGCGGACCGAGCCGCGGCGGCCGGTGCACGTGGGGGAGGGGACGCAGGACGAGGTTGAGCCGTCCGGCCCGCGCGAGGCGCCCGCGCCCGACACGGTGATGCAATCGAAGGTCAGTTCTCCTTGACAGGTCCGGGGCCTCGGGCTATCAAACCCGGGCCTCGAGTGGAGGGCGGATAGCTCAGCGGAAGAGCATCGGCCTTACAAGCCGGGGGTCGCAGGTTCGAACCCTGCTCCGCCCACGGCACGAACCTGACAACCGAATCTGGGGTGGTAGTTAAGTTGGTTATAACGCCGGCCTGTCACGCCGGAGGCCGCGGGTTCAAGTCCCGTCCACCCCGCCGTTACGTACCTGAAAGGCCACCAGTTTCTGGTGGCCTTCGTCGTTGGTGCCGTCAGGTTGCCGTGACTTTGCGCGACCGGCGAGCAGTTTGAGGATGCGCCGGTCGGGATCGAACTCACGCCGAACAAGGCCGCGTGGGTTCCGAAGGTGTGCCGCAGCGTGTGCCACCCGCGCTCGGGAAGCTGGGCGCGCCGGAAGATCCGGACGAGAGGAACTTTAGCTGCCCTGCTGTAGACAGGCCGGCCGCCGTCCCGGGCGGCGTGCTATGGAGTGTGTCCCCCCGAAGGTGCTGCCTTACCTGTGCCCCTTGCTCGCCGCCGACGGGAACCCAGCGTCCCCTCCGAAGTAGACCTCAATGGCCTCGACTTTCCCGTCTTTGAATCTGAAATACTCGATGTTCCGGAACGACTTGTCGTTCTTGGTGCGGCAAAGATATTTGACGAATACCTCGTCGCCCTTTCCGATCACATTCTCCAGCTCGAACCGCTTGATCCAGTCCGCCTGTGACCAGCATCTTGCTTTGAAGGCGGTCTTATTGATGTGGTCATCGTCGTTGGGGCTGGTAAAGGTGAAGCTTTCCCCCAGCAGGCGGTCGATCGCAGACCAATCCTTCTTTTCCCACCCGGTGTAATAGCTCCGGATGATCTCCTCTTTGGTCATGCTCGATGCGTTCTCTGCGGCGCGGGCTGCCCCGCCCCATGCGCGGGCAGTTGCAGCCCGCAGCACGCCTGCTCCAGCCATTGCAGCGGCCCCTGCCCGTAGCAGGTTCCGGCGCGACATCGTGGTTCCTCCCATGATGCGTTCTCCTTCCAGGTGAAGGTTCATCTGCTTGCATTATGCAAGCAGTAGCACCATACTGGCCACTTGTTGCAAAATGCAAATGGCAATCTTTGACAGGAACCAAGGATGCGAAACGCAGGGCGCTCCGGCTGCCCGATCAATCTGACGCTCGAAATGCTCGGCGATCGCTGGAGTCTGATCGTCGTCCGCGACGTCATGTTCGGGAACCGCCGGCACTACGGGGACCTTCTGCGGCTTTCCGACGAAGGGATCGCTTCGAACATCCTGGCGGATCGGCTCAGGTCCTTAGTGCGCGCGGGCCTGCTGTCACGAACGGCCGACCCGACTCACAGGCAGAAAGCAATCTATAACCTAACCGAAGCGTCCATCCAACTCGTCCCGCTGCTGGCCCACATGGCAGCTTGGGGACGGCGCCATGCCCCGGTTTCTAAAGAACTTGCCATCCGCGCCCAACTCCTCGAAGAGGGCGGCGGAGCAATGTGGAAGGCCTTCATGGCTGAACTCAGAAGCATCCACGTGGGAGCCCCGCGCCCGCGGCGGTCAGTGTTTACCGAGCTAGAGGCAGCCTTCCAAGCTGCCATCAGACACTCTAGGAAGACTCGTAGACAGCGCTTCTATACCCGCAGACGATCGGCGCCTCGGGATCGAGTTTCGGCGAGAGAACCGTCCCGGTAGCGAAGCACTGTTCCCAACAAGGAACCCGTGGGCCAGGGGCGGCCTCCATGGGTTGAAAACCACTATGGTCCGCTCCATTCTCTTACGCCCGATGATGTAAGTTACACTACGTTTGAGTAGGCACCGGCTAGGGCTAATCAGAAACGGCTTCGGTAGCCGCCCGACCCCGCTCCGTGCGGTCCCCGAAACCGATTTTTCTCTTCCCTATGGGCGAGCGTTGACAACCGAGGCGTTGCGAGGTTCACTTCGTAGCAGTCTTAGACGTAGAGGAGGCGCATATGTCGCATCTACCGACGCGTCGGGATTTTCTTTCTCAACTCGGCGTCACCACGGCAGCCGGAGCTCTCGTCGGAAGCTGGGTGTCAGGACTGGGCCGCTCCGGGGTCGCCCAAGCGCAAGAGAAACCGAAGGGCGTCATCCCGGACAAGCCGTTCAAGATCGGCCACATGACTTTCTTCACCGGGCCCGGCGCCGTCCTGGGCGAGCCCATGTACAAAGGCAATCTCTTGGCGGCGGAGGAGATCAACGCGCAAGGCGGCTTGCTGGGCAAGAGGAAGATCGAGATCTTGAAGGCCGACGAGGCCGCCGGCACGGATGCCAATACCAAGGAGATGCGGCGCCTGAAGCTCTCCGAGAAGATCGACATGTTCATGGGGATCACCTCGAGCGGCAACACGCCCGCGCTGGGACCCG
>DATFWE010000124.1:0-2015 GCA_035259575.1 Haliangiales bacterium | reverse complement strand
CGGATCGAGCACGGCGAACGTGTCGAGGCCCTTGGGCGACAGGTTCACGTGCCCGTCGGCCGCCAGCGGCGCGGTGGCGACGAAGAACACGCGCTGCGCGGCGATGAACGCCGCCGTCCGGTCGTCGATGGCGTCGGAGATCTGCCCCATGCGGGACGGTCGTACCGCACCCGGGCGGGCGACGCCACGATCACGATCGCCTCCCTCGCCGTGCACCCGCGCCCCGGCTGCGCGCGTCCTCGAACGCCGCCAGCGCCCGCGCCCGTCCCTCGTCGAGGTCGACGAGCGGCGGTGGATAGTCGGGACACAGCGCCCGGCGCTCCATCGGCGCGAGCGCCCACGGCTGGTGGATCAGCTTCGCCGGCACCTTCGACAGCTCAGGCACCCACCGCTTCACGTAGGTGCCCTCGGGGTCGAAGCGCTCGCCCTGGCGGAGCGGCGAGAAGATGCGGTGGAAGGGCTGCGCGTCGGCGCCCGTCCCGGCGACCCACTGCCAGTTGCCGTTGTTCTGCGAGAGCTGGCCGTCGATCAGCTCGGCCATGAAGTGCGCTTCGCCGAGACGCCAGTCGAGCAGGAGGTGCTTGGTGAGATACGAGCCGACGATCATGCGCGGGCGGTTGTGCATGAACCCCGTCGCCCGTAGCTCACGCATGCCGGCGTCGACCAGCGGCACACCCGTGAGCCCTTCCTGCCAGCGCCGGAAGGCCCGCTCGTCACGACGCCAGCGGACGCGGACCGGTCGCAGCGGCTCATGCGCCATCGAGGGATGCGCGACGAGGAGCTGGGCATAGAAGTCGCGCCAGGCGAGCTCCCGCGTCCACACGCGGACGCCTTCGCGCAGCGACGGGTCGCGCACGGCGGCGGCGCGCGCCCGGCGAACCGCCTCCGCGCCCGAGATCGTGCCCCACCGCAGGTGGGCCGACAGGCGCGACGTGGCGTCGAGCCCCGGAAGGTCTCGCGTCTCGGGATAGCGCCGGACCCGCTCGCGGAGGAAGGCGTCGAGGCGCTTGCGCGCGGCGTCCTCTCCCGACGGCGGCAGCTCGAAGCCAGCCGGCACCTCGGGCACACCCGCGCCGACGCCGCGCAGGGCCGCCGCCGCCGCCCACTGGCGCGGAACCGGCACGGCTGCCGGCGCATCGAGAACCTCCCAGGCACGCGCGTACGCGCTGTACACCTGGTAGGCGCCTCCGAGCCCGGTGGTGAGGATCCCGGGCGGCTGCACCAACGCCGCCTCGGCGGACCGTACGACGACGCCGGCCCGCTCGAGTGCCCGGGCCACGCGCGCCTCGCGCGCCCGCGCCGCGGGCTCGTGGTTGCGCGCATGGCTCACCACGCCGGCCCCGAGCGTCGCAGCGAGCCGCGGCAGCTCGACGACCGGATCGCCCTGGACGACCAGGAGTCGCGAGCCCAGCGCGCGCAGGGCGGCATCCAGCGCGTGGAGACAGGCGTACATGAATGCGATCCGCCGGGGCGCTCGCGCGTGACGCTCGAGCACCGCGGGGTTGAGCACGAAGACACCGGCGACGGTCCCGGCACGACCGGCCTCGGCGAGCGCGGCGTTGTCGTGCACCCGGAGATCGCTGGTGAACCAGTGCAGCCCCGCGGCGATCACGCCGCGAGCAGACCCCACTCGGCGAGCCCGTTCAAGGCGCGCGGCCGCTTCGCGGCCCGCGGGGTTCAGCGAGTGTGGCAGGCGGCGCAGGCCTCGGCGCCCGCGCCGATGACGCTCGGATCGTTCTCGGAGTCGGCGTCGCGGAAGAGCGCCACACGCTCGGCCACCGTCGTGGCGCGCGACTCGAGCGCGGGAAGGAACGGATAGGGACGGCTGCCGCCACGCGCGAGTGCGAGCGCGAGACCGTACCACATCTCCGCGCCGTCGGCGTTCCCGCCCTTGGCGTCAACGTCGCCGAAGAGCGCGAGCGAGCCCGGGGTGTTGCGCGGCGCATACCCGGCGTCGTTGCAGATCTCCGGCTGCGTGACGACGCAGCGGAGCGTCTCGGGATCGGTCAGGTACC
>DATFWE010000123.1:0-8581 GCA_035259575.1 Haliangiales bacterium | reverse complement strand
CGGGCCGAGCGTCGCCCGCGCCAGCCGCGCGACGATCGCGGGCTCGGACAGGAGCGCGCCGGAGGCCGGCGCGAGGACGCCCTGCGACCGGTGGACGCAGCTCATCGAGTCCTCGACGGTGACGAACCCCGCCGGGTCCTTCTCGGTGCGTCCCGTGCACGGCAGGATGAGCGCCCGCCGGCCCGTCACCAGATGGGAGCGATTGAGCTTGGTCGACACGTGCGCGGTCAGCCGGCAGCCCCGCAGCGCCGCGGCGGTGAGCTCCGTGTCGGGCGTGGCCGACAGGAAGTTCCCGCCCAGCGCGACGAACGCGCGCAGCGTGCCCGCGCGCATCGCCTCGATCGCGCCGACGACGTCGACGCCCGCCCGCGCCGGCGGCTCGAAGCCGAAGCGCGCGCCGAGCTTCGCCGCCCACGCCGGCGCGCGCTCGCAGATGCCCATGGTGCGGTCGCCCTGCACGTTGGAGTGCCCGCGCACCGGGCACGCGCCGGCGCCGGGCTTGCCCAGCATGCCGCGCAGGAGCAGAAAATTCGCGATCTCTTTCACGTTGTCGACGGCGTGGCGGTGCTGGGTGATGCCCATCGCCCAGCAGCAGATCGTCGCCCGCGAGCGGATCGCGATCGCGGCGGCCTCGCGCACCTGGGCGGGCGGCACCCCGGCCGCGTCGGCCAGCGACGCGAGGTCGTGGCGCGCCAGATCGGCGACGAGCGCGTCGAAGCCGTCGGTGTGCGCCGCGACGAAATCCCGATCCACGGCGCCGGCTTCGATGATGAGCTTCATCATCGCCTTGAGGAGCGGGATGTCGCCGCCGACGCGCACCTGCAGGTAGAGATCCGCGAGCGGCACGCCGCCGAGGACGTCGCCGATCTTCTGGGGGTGGGCGAAGCGGAGGAGCCCGGCCTCGCGCAGCGGATTCACCGCGACGAGCGTCGCCCCGCGCAGCTTGGCGGCGCGCAGGGTGGACAGCATGCGCGGATGGTTGGAGCCCGGGTTCTGGCCGACGATGAAGATGGCGTCGGCGCGCTCGAAGTCGTCGAGGCGCACGGTCCCCTTGCCGGTGCCGATCGACGCCGCGAGCCCCCGGCCGCTCGACTCGTGGCACATGTTCGAGCAGTCGGGGAGGTTGTTGGTGCCGAACATGCGCGCGAACAGCTGGAGAAGGAACGCCGCCTCGTTGCTGGTGCGCCCGGAGGTGTAGAACGCCGCCTGGTCGGGACTGTCGAGAGCGCGCAGCTCCTCGGCGAGGATCGCGAACGCGCGGTCCCAGGACACCGGCGCGTACCGATCGCCGCCCTCGTCGAGGAGCATCGGGTGGGTCAGCCGCCCCTGCGCGTTGAGCCACGCATCGGGCCGCTCGAGCAGATCGGCGATCGAGTGCTCGGCGAAGAAACCCGGCCCCACCCGCTTCGTCGTCGCCTCGTCGGCGACCGCCTTGGCACCGTTCTCGCAGAACTCGATCCGCGCCCGCTCGCGCGGCTCCGGCCAGGCGCAGCTCGGACAGTCGAACCCGGAGGTCTGGTTCACCGCCGCGAGCGTCTTCAGGCCGCGGCGGAGGCCGGACTCGCGCAGGACGTAGCGCGCGGTCGCCAGGACGGCCGGCACGCCGCCGGCCTCGGTCGATGGACGCGACACGCGGGGCTCGCCCACCTCCACCGGCGTGGTGGGATGGTCCGTCTCCGCCGCGGACTGCGCGTCGCGTTCGCGTGACCGCATGAGCTGGAGTTACGTTACCATCGCCGTCGGGTCGCCGCCGTACGAATCCCGGGCGACTTCGCCGCGGCGGCCCTCCGACGGTCATGCGGACCCTCACGACGTTCCTCGTTTTTCTGGCCGCCACGGCGGCCGCCGGCATCGTGCCGCTCTCCCCCTACGACGGGCCGAGGTTCACCGTGTCCATGCCGCGGTCGTGGACGGTCACGTCCGACGCCGAGCGCGGCGTCATCGTCGCCGAGCAGGATCCTCGCCGCGAGGACGCGGCCATGGTCCTCCTCATCGTGAGGGCCGCCGACGGCGCGACGTCCGAGGAACAGGTGCTCGACGGCATCGTCCGTCGGCTCGCGAGCGGGCTCGAGATCCGCAGGCGAGAGGCGCTGGACGGCGGGGGCCACGCGCTCGTCGCCGACGGCGACGCCGGCGGCGTGCGGGTCCGGCTCGGCGCCGTGGCCATCCTGGGCGACGGGACGAAAGTGGTGTCGCTCCTGGCCGCCAAGCCGGGCGAGTTCGACCGGCTCGGCGGCATCGATCTCGTCATCGCGATCCTTTCGAGCATCCAGCCGCTCGAGGCGCCGCCCGGCCCCCCGGAGCCCGCCGCGCCGCCCGCCGACGCCCCGGCGGGCCAGCTCGTCGTCCCGGCGCCGATGCGGGCGCTCACGTTTGCCGACCTCGCCGGCGAGTGGGCGCGGGGCGACAGCACCGCCATCACGAACTACGTGTCGCGGTCGCCCGGGCAGTACGCAGGCTTCGACGCGATCTCCATCCGAGAAACGTGGACGATCGATGCCAAGGGCAAGATCAGGACCCACCTCTTCGGCGTGCACACGGGCGGAAGCCTGCAGTCGGTCGCCGAGAAGCACGGCGGGACCATCTCGCTTCTGCCCGACGGCGAGATCCTGCAGATCAACAGGGACGACAAGCAGACGATCAACTACGTCATCCGCGGCTGGCTCGACGGACCGAACGGCACCGTGCTGAAACTCAACGGACCCTACTACCGGGTCGTCCCCCAGGACGTCCTCGCCGACCCCCACAGGGGCTGGAACCTCGACACCCTGTGGCTGCGCAAGCCGAAGCCGCCGGCGCGGTGAGCGTCGATCAGTCGGCGACAAGCTCGCCGCCATCGTAGACTACCCGCGATGAAGAAAGGCATGCTTTGCGACCTTCCCGCGCGTGCCCTGGCCGAGAAGCTTCGGCGGCGCGAGGTGAGCGCGGTCGAGGCCCTGGACGCGCACCTCCAGCGGATCGAAGACAGGAACCCGGCGCTCCACGCGGTCGTGTCCGTCGACGTCAAGCGGGCGCGGGCGTCCGCGCGCGCCGCGGATGCGGCGTTGCGGCGCGGCGACGCCCCGGGACCGCTCCACGGCGTCCCGATGACGCTCAAGGACGGGCTCGAAGTGGCCGGGCTGCGGACGACGCTGGGATCCCCTGCGCTCGATCGCGTGGCGACCGAGGACGGGACGGTGGCGGCGCGCCTGCGCGCGGCGGGGGCGGTGATCTTCGGCCACACGAACGTTCCGCCGTGGCTGGGCGACCACCAGAGCAACAATCCGATCTTCGGTCGCACCGGCAATCCGTGGGATCCGCGGCGAACCGCGGGCGGCTCGAGCGGCGGGGCGGCGGCCGCGGTCGCCGCCGGCATGACGCCGCTCGAGATCGGGTCGGATCTGGTGGGCTCGCTGCGGCTGCCCGCCCATTTCTGCGGCGTCTATGCGCTCAAGACGACGGAGCACCGCGTGCCGCTGACCGGCTTTTTCCGCCTGCCCTTCCCCGCGCCGCGCTCGGTCCGCATCATGAGCACGCTCGGCCCCATCGCGCGCGATCTCGGCGACCTCGAGATCGCGCTGTCCCTCCTGTCCGGCCCAGACGGGCGCGACACCGACGTCCCGCCGGCGCCGCCCGCCCCGCCGGAACGGCCGCTGCGGGAGCTCCGCCTGGCCGCGTCGCCGACGCTGCCGGGCGCGACGATCGCCGCGAGCGTGCGGCGGCAGGTCGAGCGGATCGCCGCCGAGGCTGCGGCCGCGGGCGCGCGCGTCGAAACCCGGCTGCCCGATCTCGACTGGGAGGCGCTGGGCGCGCTCTTCGGCGATCTCGTCGCGACGATCACCGGCATCTTCGCCCCCGACTCGGAGCTCCGCGACGAGCAGCGCACGCTTGCCTGGTATCTCGAGGCCCTCGATCGACGCGATCGCTTCATCGCGGCGTGGGAGGCGTACTTCGACGGCGTCGATGCGCTCGTCCTCCCCGCGGCGATCGCGAACGCGTTCACGCATCGCGACGCCGGCGCTCCCCTCGACGTCGACGGACGGCGCGTGCCCTACTGGGAGATCGCGCGGCCCCTCGTGTCCTGCAACCTCACCGGCCACCCCGCGCTCGCCGCGCCGGCCGGGCTCGACGGCGACGGTCTTCCCATCGGCGTCCAGATCGTCGGGCCGCGCTGGTCGGACGCGCGCCTCGTGTGCATCGCGCGCGCCCTCGAGCAGGCCGGGATCCTGCCGGGGTTCCGCCCGCCGCCGAAGGCGTGACAGGAAGGACCGGTCCTGGGACGGAACGTCCCACCGGCGCGACGCCCGATCCCGCAAGTGCCCTGATTCGTGAAGGTTCGGAATGGCACGATGGTTGCGAAGATCCGCCATCATGCGCGTCGCAACACTGATGGCGTTCCTGGCAAGCGGACTCATCTGGAACCCGACGGCGCGCGCGGGTGGGCGCGGGGGGAGCGCGTACCATCGCGCGACGGAGCTCCACGCGGACGAGCGGTACGAGGAGGCGGCCGCCCAGTTCATCGCGTCGTACGAGGCGGGGTACCGGGAGGAGACGTCGGCGTACAACGCGGCCTGCGCGCTCGCGCGCGCCGGCAAGAAGGACGAGGCATTCAAGTGGCTCGACAAGGCCTACGACGCCGGCTTCGATCTCGAGGACTATCTCGATCGCGATCGCGACCTGCGATCGCTTCGCGGCGATCCCCGGTTCGCGGCGCTCTCGTCGAAGGTCCTCGGCGGGCGCACGTCGCGCCGGGACCGCGAGGCCCAGCGGGTGGTCGAGCGCTACAAGGCGCTGCGCGCGGACAAGGACGCGAAGCCGCATCGCTACGACGACATCGGCCGCGAGCTCCTCCGCGTCGATCGCTACGACGAAGCCGCGCAGGCATTCTCCGCCGCGGCGGCGCGCGAGGACAACCCGGCCAAGTCGCTCTACAACGCCGCCTGCGCCCGGTCGCTCCAGGGCGACAAGACGGCGGCGCTCGACCTGCTGCAGAAGGCCGTGGAGGCGGGCTTCGCCGCCCCCAAGCACATCGACGACGACGACGACCTCGACAACATCCGCAACGAGCCGCGCTTCAAGCAGATCCGCGCGCTCGCCCAGGAGCTCGACGTGCCGGGCTACCCGTCGGATTGGGGCGACCGGCGCGCGGACAGCCGCCGCGAGTGGCAGGCCGCGCTGCCGCGCATCGAGGGCGCGGTGAAGAACCACCCGCAGCTCGGGCAGGCGTGGTTCAACCTCGGCATGGCGCGCCTCGTGCTCGGCCCGGCCGACCAGGGCGTGCGTCCCTTCGAGAAGGCGGTCGAGCTCGGCTATCGCAAGCCCACGTCGATGTACAACCTCGCGTGCGCCCACGCGCTCGCCGGTCACAAGGACGACGCGTTCACCTGGCTGGACAAGGCGTTCGCGAACGGGTTCGACGGCTGGTGGCTGATTCGCTCGGACCCGGACCTCGACGACATCCGCTACGACCCGCGCTTCCGCAAGTATCTCGAGCTCGCCCGCACGCGCGAGCGCGCCGACCGCGACTGACCGTCACGAGCGCCGCGCGAGACGGCGCAGCCGGGTCAGGTCGGCGTGAAAGAAGACGCGCTGGATCCTGTCGTCGGCGACGGCCAGGAGGATGGCGGCGAACGGCCGACCGTCGCGGTGAAGGACGACCGCCGGCCGGCCATTGAGCTCGCGGTGCTCGACATCGACCGCCACGGCGCGCGTCGTCGCCGCCACGAACGCGGCGATGCGCGTCGCGCCCTGCAGCGGCCGGCGCAGGTTGCGGAACCGCCCGACGACGCGGCCCTCGGGCCCGCCGTCGGTGATGAGGACCGCGTCGGCCGCGAGCAGATCGACCAGGGCGGCGACGTCGCCGGCCGACGCGGCGCGCAGGAAAGCCGCGAGGAGCCGACGATGCTCCTCCGGGGACGCGGTGAACGTGCGCCGTCCCTCCGCCACCTTCTGGCGGGCGCGCTCGAGCAGCTTGCGGCAGGCGGCCGGGCTGCGCCGGACGAGCGCCGCGATCTCCTGGTGGGGGAAGTCGAACACCTCGTGGAGCAGCAGCACGGCGCGCTCGGCGGGGGTGAGCCCCTCGAGCAGGACGAGAAACGCCATGGACACCCGATCGAGCGCCTCCACGCGCCCCATCCCTGCGTCGTCGAGGTCGACCGGCTCCGGCAGGCGGTCGCCGCGGCTCTCCTCGCGCCGCGCCCGCGCCGAGGCGAGCTCGTTGAGACAGAGGCGCGTCACGATCGTCACCAGGTAGGCCTTCGGCGCGTCGACGGCGACGTCGCGGTCGCGATGGTGCCAGCGCAGCCACGCCTCCTGCACGACGTCCTGGGCGCGCCCCACATCGCCCAGCATGCGGTACGCCAGTGCGACCAGCTCGGGCCGGAGGGATTCGAAGATCGTGAGATCGCTCGTGGCTCGCGGATCCGACCGCATACGGGTTGGATGCCGTGGCCAAGCGATCAGCGCGCGAGACCCACGATCTCGCCGACGTGCGCGCGCCGCTCGACGGCGTCGAGCATGAACGCCGCGAGCGCCCGGAACGACATCGCATGGGAGCGCGGCGGCAGCGCGTCGCGCGCGCTGCGATACGCCTCGTCGGACGACCGGGTGAGGCGGGGGGGCCGCGCGATCGTCCACTCGAGGTCCGACGCGCGCACGATGGTCTCGGCCGCGGCGTGATCCCGCATCAGGTGCTTGAGGAGCCAGCGGAAGAACGTGAAGCGCAGCCCCTTCTCCGGGAAGAGCACGGCCACCGAGACGGTGACGAGGCGCTTCACGCCGGCGCGCGCCATCGCGGCGACCGTGCTGGCCGCGGTTTCCTGCATCAGCGTGGTGGGACGAAACGCCTCGCGGGGCGCGACGCCGAGCGCCGACAGCACGACGTCGTGCCCGGGGAGCGCGCGCGCGAGCTCGTCGACGTGGTGCGGATCGCCCTGCACCACGTGCAGATGAGGGTCCCGGCGCGCGATCTTGTCCGGCGAGCGGACGAACGCGGTGACCTCGTGCCCGCGCGCGAGGGCGAGGTCGATGAGCTGGGTTCCGGTCTTTCCGTTGGCTCCGAGAATGAAGAGTTGCATGGTCGTATCCGGAAGACCGGATACGCGCGCCCGGTGTGACGCTATCGCGCGGGCGCTTCCTCGCTGCCGACGCAGTGGTGGCAGGAGAACAGTTTCTGGGGATCGTACTTTCGCTTGATGTCGAGGAGCTTCGGGTAATTCTCGCCCCAGAACGTCCGCTGCCAGTCCGGCTCGAAGTAATCCGTCTCGTTCACGTACGAGCCGGCGCCCGGCGTCGCGTCCCGGATGATGCGCATCGCGGCGCTCACGCGATCCCGGGCGGCTCTGGCTTCGGCCAGGTCCGGCTCGCGCCCCTTCACGCCCGGGCTGCCTTCGCCGCTGGCCGCCACGATGACCAGCGCCGCCGCCCGGTAGACGGCCGGGTTCACCGACGTCTCTCGCCCTCGCCGGACGGCGTCCTCGGACGCCCCGGCCTGCCCCTTGTTGAAGTGGAATACCACGGACCAGTGTCGGGATGCCTCGAACAGCGACGCGGCGAATCGGGTCGCTTCCGCTCCCTCGAACCGATCCAATGGGATCCACCGCGACTGGAAGGAGTACCAGTACGTAGAGACCTGATCCTCGTCACTCTTCCACCAGAAGCGGTCTCCGGGCTCGCCGGGCCGCCTGTCGGCCTCGACCGCGTCCGGGAACTCCTTCAAGAAGTCGTAGTTCCACATCTTGTCGGCGGGTACGGCGCCGAACCCGACGCTGCCGGCGAAGCTCTCGGGGCGCTGCGCCACCCAGTCGAGAAGCGGCTTCCACACCGCCTTCGCCTCCTCGGCGCTCAGGCCCTCGAACACCAGCCCCACGCGAAGCGAGTTGTTCCGCTGGAACGCGACCTGCTCCCCCCAGTGCTCGTTGCTCATGCTCTCACGATAGAAGCGGAGGAACCGCTCGATGAGCTCCTTGAACGCGGCATCGGTCTTCGCCGTGATGGTTCCGTCGGCCCACCCGAACGTTTTCGGCAAGGGATGCGTCATCAGGGTCATGCGGGTCACGACGCCGAAGGTGCCGCCGCCGCCGCCGCGCAAGGCCCAGAAGAGATCGCGATTCTGACAGGCATTGGCGACGAGGAACCTGCCGTCCGCGGTGACGACCTCCGCCTCCAGCATGCCGGCGGCGGCGGTCCCGTATTTCTTGGACCAGCTGCCGAATCCGCCGCCCTGGGTGAAGCCGCCGGCGGCGCCCACGGTGGTGCAGCCGCCGCCCTGCACGTAGCGGCCGTGACGCACCGTCACTTCCTGGTACGCCTCGACCCACCGGGTGCCGGCTCCGACGGTGACGGCGGGGATGCCGGCCTGGCCGCCCGGGCAGCCGCGCGCGACGAACGCGTCGTGCACCGTGACCTCGCGCATCTTGTGCGTCCAGATGAGCAGCGAATCGGGCGCGTTGGAACGGCCCAGATAGTCGTGCCCCGTGCCCTTGATGACCAGACGGAGGTGGTGCTCGCGCGCGAAGCTCACCGCGGCCACGACATCGTCGGCGCTTTCGGCGGCCACGGCGTAGGCGCTCGGCGCGGCGACCCAGGCGTCGAGCCAGCCGGC
>DATFWE010000122.1:0-24569 GCA_035259575.1 Haliangiales bacterium | reverse complement strand
AGCAGCATCTTGCGCAGCTCGAGCCGCTCGAGCGCGTCGCGCTGGAGCACGCGCACGATCGGCGTGGGAAAGTAGGCGCGGATGTCGCCGAGCCAGCGGGCCACGCGCGGCGCCGAGCTGCCGAGGCCGCCCTTGCGCTCGCCGTCGTAGAGCGCGCCCAGCGCCTCGTCGATGGCGGCGTCGGCGCCACCGAGGTCGGCGCCGGTCCCTTCGGCCTCGCCGCCGCCGAGGACCATGCGCCAGCGACGGAGATCAGTCATGGTCCACTCCGAGGAGCACGGCCAGCGCCGGCAGGACCGCGGCGGCGCGCGCCGCATCGAAACCCTCGCGCGCGACGGGCGCGGCGGGGCTGCCGGCCCGTCCCGCCCGCTCGCCCAGCGAGCGCCGCTCGGGCGCGGAGAAGCGCGCGAACGTGCGGCGGAGGAGGGGAAGGAGCTGCACGAACGCCGCCTCGTCGAGCGCGGCGAGCCAGCCGTCGACGACCTGCCACAACGTCTCGTCGTGGAGGAGCAGCGCCGCGCTGCCGCCGAGGAAGCCCTCGGCCCACGCGCCGGCGCGCTCGGGCGGCTCGGCGGCGGACAGCGCCAGCCCGGCCCGGCGCGCCGCCTCGGCCCGGTCGAGCGCGCCGCCGTCGAGGAGGAGCCGCACGGCGCGGCCGGCGAGGAGCCCGTGGGCGCCGTCGAGCCGGGCCAGCGCGCCGCGCCACGTCGCGACGAGCGCGGCGTCGTCGAGCGCGCCCAGCGCGGCGTCGGCGGCCTGGACGAGCCGGTCGAGCGCCTCGGCCGCGTCGTCGTCGACGCCGTGAGCCGCGCCGGGGAGGCCGATGGCCGCCCGCGTCACCATCGACGCGACCACCGCCGCGACGACCTCCGCGTCGGTCTTGCGCACGCTGCCGTAGCGGAGGACGCGCGCGAGCGGCGGCAGGGCCTCGAGGAGGTGCACCACGTCCGAGGCGAGCGCAGCCTGCTCCTCGAGCCGCCGCACGACGGTCGCCGCGGCGTCGGGGAGGTCGGCGAGGAGGGTCTGGTCGAGGAGCGGCGCCAGCGACGGCAGATCGGGCGCGCGCGCCGCCGCGTCCGCCGCGCGCGCCGCGGCCGCGTCGGCGACGGTGTTCCCCCACATCCCGGCCTCGACGACCGCCAGCGCGTACTCTGGATCCCACGCCAGCCGCCAGATCTCGTGGAACGTGCCCAGCGCCCCCTCGCGCTCGAGCGGTTCCCCCCACGGCACGTCGAGCAGCGCCAGGCGGTGGAGGAGGTGGCTGCGCTCGCGATCGTTCGGCTTGCGCAGGTCGAGGTCGTAGATCTTCTCGGCGGCCAGCGGCGGGAGGCGGAGCCGCCGCTGGCTGCGCCCCAGGTCCTCGGCGAGCGGGACCTTGGGCATGTCCTCCGGGACCTGCCCCAGCGTCTCGCCGACGATGAGCTCGTCGTGGACGAGGTGGAGCGGCCGCTCGTCGCCGAAGCAGAACACGGCGTCGGTGGCCTCGGTCAGCTCGCGCAGCCCCGGGCGGGCGCGGTCGCGCAGCGCGGCCAGCGCCTCGGCGAGGCGCACCGCGTCGACGACGTTGGCGGCCGGCGCCTCGAGATCCTTGGAGCGGAGGAGGCGCGCCACGCGGGTGAGCCAGCGCTCGGCGACGCGGTCGCCGCCCACCCACAGCTCGTGGTACCAGCCGGGCGAGGTGATGCCGGCGCCGTAGCCCGACGCGAGGGACAGCCGCCCGTGCGACCATGGGATCCACGTGGCCGCGACCTTGACGCGGGGGAGCCCGCGCACGAGCGCCTCGTCGGACCGGCGGTCGGCCGGCGCCGCCAGCGCCGGGGCGTGGAACGCGCCGCACACGACGGCCATGCGCGCGAAGCCCTCCTTCTCGGCGGCGCGGATCGTGCGGCGCATCCACGCCTCGCGCCGGAGGTCGTGCGCGCCCGCGCGCCCGCGCGCGGCCGCCATCGCTTCGGCGATCGCGTCGAACAGCCCGTCGTCGTCGTCAGGGCGGCTGCGGCGCTCCTCGACCATCGCCTCCCAGAAGCGCTCTCCGTCGGAGAAGCCGGCCGCGCGCGCCAGCTCCTCCAGCGGGTCGTCGTCGCGCGGCTCGCACGGCTCGCGCGGCTCGGCGGCGGCGAGCTGGTGCGCCATGGGCAGATCGCAGAACCGCGCCGGCACGCCGTGGGCCAGCGCCCAGCGGATCGCCTGCCACTCGGGCGAGAAGTCGGCGAAGGGATAGAACACCGCGCGCCGCGGGGCGTCGGGGCGATAGACGAGCAGCGCCACCGGCGGCACGAGCGCCGGATCGGCGGCGAGCGGGATGACGTCGTCCGCGTCGGGCGGCCCCTCGACGAGGACGAGATCCGGCCGGAGCTCGTCGAGCGCGGCCACGACGCCGCGCGCGGAGCCGGGCCCGTGGTGGCGGATGCCGAGGACGCGTGTCGTCATCGTTCGGCTTCCGTGACCTCCCGGCAGGCGCGGTAGAGGTCCTTCCATCCCGAGCGCTCCTTCACCACCGTCTCCAGGTATTCGAGCCAGACGACGCGATCGTGGACGGGGTCCTTGACGACCGCGCCGACCAGTCCGGCGGCCACATCGTGGGCGCGCAGCGAGCCGTCGCCGAAGTGCGCGGCCAGCGCCAGACCGCTCTGCACCACCGAGATGGCCTCGGCGGTGGACAGCGTGCCCGACGGCGACTTGAGCTTGGTCTTGCCGTCGGCGGACACGCCCGAACGGAGCTCGCGGAACACCGTCACGACGCGGCGGATCTCGGCGGCGGCCGACGGCTCCACCGGCAGCGCCAGCGCGCGCCCGATCGCCTCGACGCGGCGGACCACGATGCCCACCTCCTCGTCGAGGTCGGCGGGGAGGGGCAGGACGACGGTGTTGAAGCGCCGCCGGAGCGCGCTCGACAGCTCGTTCACGCCGCGGTCGCGCGTGTTGGCAGTGGCGATGACGTTGAAGCCCTGCTGCGCCTGGACCTCGTCGCCGAGCTCGGGGATGGGGAGGGTCTTCTCGCTGAGCACGGTGATGAGCGAGTCCTGGATCTCCGACGGCATGCGCGTGAGCTCCTCGATGCGGGCGATCTTGCCCAGCTCGGCGGCGCGCATGACGGGGGAGGCGACGAGCGCCGCGCGCGACGGACCCTCGGCGAGCAGGCGCGCGTAATTCCAGCCGTAGCGGATGGCGTCCTCGCCGGTGCCGGCCGTCCCCTGCACGAGGAGCGTCGAGTCGCCGGAGATCGCCGCGGACAGGTGCTCGGACACCCACGTCTTCGCGGTGCCCGGGACGCCGAGGAGGAGGAGCGCGCGATCGGTGGCGAGCGTGGCGATGGCGATCTCGATGAGGCGCCGGCTGCCGATGTACTTGGGGGTGATCTCGGTGCCGTCGGGCAGGCCGCCGCCGAGGACGTAGGTGGCGACGGCCCACGGCGACAGTTTCCAGCTGGGCGGCCGCGGCCGGTCGTCGGCGGCGGCGAGGGCGGCGAGCTCGTGGGCGAACTGCTGTTCGGCGTGGGCGCGGAGGATGGTCATGACGATGATGGGCTCGGCAGCTCTCGGTGGATCCGCGCCCGCAGCTCCAGGACCGGCAGCTGGTCGGCGAGGATCGGGTGGAGATCGGGGTCCACGTGCGGATCGATGCGGCGCGCCAGCTCGGCGAGGATGCGGCCGCGGTAGGGGGCGCGCGACGCGGCGCGCACCGCCGCGCGCGACAGCCCCGGCGACAGCGTCGGGGGCGCGCGCAGGACGAGCGCGAGCGCCTCGGGCTCGCGGTTGTCGACGAGCTCCTCGAGGAGGGCGTGGCGGCGGGCCGCGGGGAGCACCTCGACGAGCTCGGGGTCGGCGCCCTCGTCGCCGGCCGCGGCGCGGCGGAGGAACCGCTCGGCCGCGTCGGCGTCGGCGTGGACAAGCGCGGCGCGCGACCCGGCGGCGAGGAACAGCGGCGCGTGCTCGCCGCGGAGGAGCTTGTCCCATGGCAGGCCGGCGGGCGGCACCGCCGCGACGATCTGGAACAGCCAGAACGCCTTCGCGCCCACGCCCTTGGGCGGCACGGGCTCGATGCCGTCGCGGATCATGGCGTCGTCGCAGGCGGCGGGGAAGACGACCCGCGCGCCGTGGAGACACGCGCGCAGCCGCTCGTCCATGCGCCGCGCGAGGCGCGAGCCGGGCAGGCGCGTGAGGAGCGCGGCGGCGGCGCGGCGGACCTCCTTGCGGCGGTCGTCGAGCGCGCGCTCGAGGAACGCCTCGTCGGCCGGCGACAGGCCGACCTCGAGCGCGGCAACGAACGCCGCGCGGTCCTCGCCGCCGTCCGCGGAGAATGTCGACTCGAGGAGGGCGAGCGCGGCGGCGGGGTCCTCGGCGCGACGGCGGCGGAGCAGCGCGGCCCGCGCGGCGCGGGCGCCCGTCTCCCAGTCGGCCGCATCCGCCTCGGCGGCGAACGCCCACGCCGGGTTCTCGCCCGTGAGCCACCGGCCGCGGCCGCCGAGGACGCCGGCGACGGCCGGGCGGAGGCGCGGGGTCGTGCGGGCGAGCTCGAGCAGCGCAGGCAGGTCGCGCTCGCGCACGCGCCGGCCCGCGGCGCGGCAGCGGTCGAGCCATTCGGGGAGGACCTCGGGGAACGCGGCGAGGATCGTCGCCAGCGCGCGGGACGCGGCGGCCGACGCGCGCGGAAGGTCGTGTTCCGGCGCGCGCGTGCCGCCGGCGTCGATGCGCGCAGGCAGCCGCCCGGCCTTGTCGCAGAGGGCAGCCGCTGCGAGGCGCGCCGCCAGATCGAGCCCGCCGAACGGTCCGTCGTCGGGCGGCGCTTGCTTGCGCCCGCGCCCGAGCAACGCGACCTTGACGAGGTCGGCGTAGCGCGTCACAGCTCCTCCAGCTCGCCGTCGACCCACGCCGACAGCGGCCACAGCGTCTCGCCGTCCCATTCGCCGAACGCGCCGATCTGCCGCCCGCCGGCGAGCGCGGCGAGCTCCCACGTCCGCTCGAACCGGGCGGCGATGCGCAGCGCGTCGCCGCGCGCGTCGCGCAGGTACCAGCCGTCCTTGCGCCGGACGGGGACGACGTTCGCCAGCGCGAGCGGGAACGTCTCGACGAACGGGGACCGCGCGAGCGCCGCCGCCCACTCGCCCAGCGACGCGTCCACGCCCGCGCCGGGGAACGCCTCGAGGCGGCGGGCCTCGCCCCGCTCCTTCACCAGCGCGCGCACCGGCGCGGCGCCGGGATAGAACACCAGCTCCGCGTCGACGATGGTGCCGGGGAGGAGGCTGCGGTCGAGCGGCGCCTGCGCCGCGGCGAACGCGAGGACGACCGCGGGGCGGCCGGTATCGCGACCCGCGAGCCACGTGCGCTGGCTGCGGTATCGTTCGTCCTCCTCGACGCGCGCGCCGAGCACGTGCCAGGCGTCGCGGACGCCCGCGCCGAGGAGCAGCTCGTCCTGCCCCTGCGTCCAGCCGATCTGGGCGCGCACGTCGGCGCGCGGCCCGTCGGGCAGCGTCTCCTGGCCGCGGTACGCGCGCACGAGCACGCCGAGGAGCCCGAGGCGCTCGGCGACGCGCTCCGGCCAGCCGTCGCCCGACGCGGCGGCGGCGTGGAGCGCGCGCACGCGCCGGGCGAGACCGGGGGCCTGGGCGTCGACGAGCCGCGCGGCCGTCTGATCCCAGAACTCCCAGGGTCGCGACGGGGCGGCGGCGATCCCCTGGCGCAGGAGATCGTCGAGCCAGCGCTCGAGCTCGTCGAGCCCGGCTGCGATCTTGGCCTCGCGCTCGGCGATGCGTTTCTGCTGCGCCTCCGCGTCGGGCGGGCGCCGCGGCCCCTTGGGCTCGCGCTCGGCCAACCACTCGTCCACCCACGCCGGCGCCGCGCCCGGCGCGACCATGCCGCCGAGCGCCAGCATCAGCAGGGCGAGCGCGTGCTTGCACGGCCGCCGCCGGCTGGGGCAGGTGCAGCGCGTCGCGAAGTCCCGCAGATCGACGGCGACGTCGTAGAGCTCGGCGCCGCGGCACTGTCCCCACAGCGCACGCTCGTCGCGCCCGCCCGCCGGCCACTTGACCGGCGACGCCACCGCCTGGGCGCGCGCGATCGTCTGGGTATCGGGGGCGATCGCGGCGATCTGGGCCTGGGTGAGCTGCATCCGACGCGTCTGAGGATAGCAGCTCTCGTCGAAGACCTAGGAAACAGGCAACAGGGGACGGGCGGACCGCTACGGCGTGTTCTTGAGCGTCAGATCGACCGCGATCTGCAGACCCTGCGCGACGGGATCCCCCTCGTCCTTGCCGAGCTTGATGTCCTTGCGGGTGAACGCGTGCTCGCCCTTCACGTGGATGCTGTCGGCCGTGGCCTCCACCACGTCGAACGTCACCGGGAACTTCGCGGTCACGCCCTTGATGTTCACCGTCGCGTCGGCGGAGTACGTTTTGTCCGCCTTCTTCTTCACGTTCGCGATCGCGATCGTCATCGTGCCGAACTTCGCCACGTCGAGGTACGCGGGCGACTTGAGGTCACCGTCACGCTTGGCGCTGTCCGTCTTCAGGCTCGTGAGGTCCACCTCGATCTCCGCCGAGCCACCCTCGATCTTCTTGGGATCGAACTTCGCCTTCTTGACCTGGAACTTCTCGAACGTCACCGTCACCGGGTCGGTCGGCTTACGCTTCTCGTGCGAGCCCTGCACCGTGATCGAGTCCGCCCGCGCCGCGCTCGCCGCCAGCGCGGACAAACCCAAGGCAAATAGAAACCGCTTCATTTAATTCCCTCCTGAACGGTTTGGATGTCCCGGCATCATGACAAGATTCACGCGGACGGCTATCGTGTCCTTGCCGAAGTCGCCCCGATCCGGCGCGAGCGCGGTATCGGCGATGCGAACGTCGAACGATGCGCCCACCACGAGCACCGGCGCGTCGGCCGCGAAGCCCAGCCGCGTCCGCCCCGCCGCGTCGAGCGCGCGCAGCTTGCCGGTCACCGCCACCGCGTGCGTTCGGCCGATGAGGCCGATCTCTCCATCCGCGCGGAACGTGACCGTGTCGCTTCCGGATGACGCAGCGCCGACCAGCCGCTTCCACGCGAACGTGATGCGCGGGTACTTCGCCGACTGCAGGTACTCCTCGCTCGCGTGCTTCGACCGCAGCTCGATCCCGGTATCGACCTCGGCGGCGGCCACCGACAGCTCCGCGGCCATCGGCTGCCGCAGATCGCCTGGATCCCCCCGCCACCACCCCGTCACCCGGCCGAACCGCGCCTCGAAGTCCTCCCCGCCGGCGTCGATCGTCGCGGTCACCGACGTGCCCGCGTGCGGGACGACCGTCCACGTGCCGGCGGGCAGCCCGGGGAGGCCGCCGTCCACCGCGCTCGCCGGCGCCTCGGCATTGTCGACGACGACGCCCGTCGGCGCGCTCGTCTGGGCGCCGGCCGGCAGCCAGCCGCGCGCGAACGCCCACGCCGGCACTGCGAGCGGCAGCGCCGAGGCGACGAGCAGCACCGCGCGGAGCGCACCGCGCCACGCCGCCGGCAGCCGCCATCGCTCGACGACGGCGCCGGCGGCGACGAGCGCCGCCGCGTACGCGGCGACGGCGCCGAGCGCGTCGAGCCCGAGCCGCGGCGGACCGTCGGCCACGACGCGCCAGCCGAGATCGGGATCGGGCGCGTAGTAGCGCGTGTGCGCCATGGTGTAGAGGTTCGCCTGCCCTTGGATCAACCAGCGCACCGTCCCCGTCGCGATCGCGACGAGCGGAAGCAAGGCGACCCTAAGAAGTCCGCGCATGTCCCACGGCTATGCTCGTGGACTTCCATGTAGTCAAGGTAGTCGGCGACACCGCAGCCAAAGCGATTGAACGCATGTCTACGCTCCGATACGATTCGGCGAACCCAACATGCCGATCCGTGCGCCCCGGTTGGCCTTGCTGATCATCGTCGTCGTTTGGGACGGCTGGGCGCGGTCGCCGCCGGCGCGCGCCGAGGAGCCCAAGCCGCCGGATGCGCCGCCCCCCGACGCCAAGCCGGCCGACAAATCTGCCGAAAAACCGACGGCCGACGCCAAGCCCTCGGACAAGCCGCCGCCGATCGCCCCGTGCCTCGATGAAGAGAGCGAGTTCAAGGGCGTGCAGGCAAAGACGTTCCTCAAGCGCCGGCGTCTCGAGCTCATCGGTCAGGGTGGAATCTACGCCTCGGATCTCCTGTCATCCACCTACACCTACGGCGGGTCGGCGGCGTTCTACCTCACTGAGGACATCGGCGTGGAGGGGACGTTCGCGGTGACGCCGATCGCGCTCGACGTCGACAGCTCGCTCGCCAACTTCTTCGGCGACAGCCGCTTCCGCTCGGAGACGGGCTACCTCGTCCTCGCCGGGTTCATCTGGTCGCCGATTCACTACAAGATCCGGGCGCCGGGCGGCGGGATCGTGCACGGCGACATCGAGCTCGCCCTGGGCGGCGGCAAGATGTTCTCGCGCACGTCGCAGGGGTTCGCCTACCACGCCGGCGTGCTCATGGAGGTCTACCTCCTCAAGTGGCTGTCGTTCCGGCTGGACATCCGGGACATTCTCCTGATCCAGGAGGTCGTCGGTGAGACGCGCCTCACCAACAACATCACCGCCCTGGGGGGCATCGCCGTATGGCTCCCGTTCGGGTTCTAGCGGCGGTCGTCCTCCTCTCGCTCGTCGCCGGCGCGGCGCGCGCCGACTGCATCGACGAGGAGATGGCGGAGAAGCTCGCCTACAAGCGGCGGCGGCGCGGCAGCATCCCGCGCGACTTCGTCAAGGAGCTGCGCCACGAGTTTACCGCGCTCGGCGGCTGGTACGTCTCCGACCTGTTCGAGGGCACCTACGTCGTCGGCGGCGCCTACACGTTCCACATGACCGAGGACACGGGCGTGGAGGCGTCGTTCCTTTACACTCACTCCAAGGCCGACGTGGTCCGCGCGATCGAGGACGGCCGCGCCGTCACCATCCGCGATCTGTTCGCGCCCGCCACTTTCCTCGCCGCCGAGCTGCTGTGGTACCCGTTTCACGGCAAGCTGCAGCTCGGCGGGACCATCCTCCACTTCGACATCGACCTCAACGGCGGTGTCGGCGTGGTCAACTCGCAGACGAGCCGCGGCGTCACCGGCATCGGCGGGATCGGCTTCAAGTTCTACGTCAACAACGCCGTGTCGTTCCGCATCGACGTCAAGGACTTCGTCTACGTGCAGGAGCTCCTCGACCAAAAGTACCTGGTGAACGACATCGCCCTCATGACCGGGGTGTCCGTGTGGCTCCCCTTCGGGTTCTGACCATGAAGCGAACCGTCCTCCTGGCCTGCCTCGCGCTTCCCCTGGTCGCTCTCGCCCAGGGCGCGTCCGATCAGCAACCGGCGCCCACGTCGCTCGACGAGCTCCGCAAGGAGTACGAGCGGATCCGCGAGGCGCTGTTCGCCTCGCGCGCGCGCGCGGCCGCGGTCGGGCAGGCGCTCTACAACGCCAAGCTGCAGATCCATCTCAAGTACGGCACGCCGCGGTTCCAGGCCGTGCCGCGCGCCACCATCCGCCTCGACGGGGCGGCGGTGTTCGACGACACGACCGGCGCCATCGGGACCAACGAGACCGTCCGCTTCGACGGGTTCGTGGCGCCCGGCAAGCACAAGGTCACCGTTCGCGTCGACGCCGAGGCCAAGGACGACACCAGCTTCACCTCCACGACGGAGAGCACGTTCACCATCGACGTGCCGCCGCGCCGCCAGGTCGTCCTGCGGGCGACCGCGAAGGACGACGGCGACATGGGGTACTCGTTCCCCAAGAGCCAGCGCGGCACGTACAAGCTCCACCTCGACGTCGAGGTGGAGTCGGCGGAGCTCGGCAATGCGGCCAAGAAGTAGCCTCGTCGCGATCTTCGGGACGAGCCTGGCGGCCGCGCAGCCGGCGCCGCCCCCGACGCCGGCCGGGCAGGAGCTGCAGGCGCTGACCCGCGTTGGCGTCATCGATCCCAAGACGGGCAACACCGACACGCTGAAGGTCGACCTGGCGCTCGCCGAGCGGGCGCTCGGGGAGGAGCGCTTCCTCGAGGCGTCGGCCATGCTCTACCTCATCGTCGAGTCGCCGCGGTACGCCGACTTTGCGGACGACCCCACGTACCTCAACGCCGAGTACGACCTGGTGGTGGCGCTCGCCGGCGCCGGGGCCGGCGCCGAGGCCATGCACTACGTCGAGCGCGTGCTGGCGCGCGGGGTGAGGTCGCCCTACTTCGAGGTGGCGCATCGCCGCGCGGTCGACATCGCGCTCGACACGCGCGATTACGCGGGCACGCTGAAGCGCCTCGAGGCGGTGCCGGTCAAGGACCCGCTCCCCATCGGCACGTTGTCGGAGCGGAGCTACCTGCGCGGCCGCGGCCTCTACGACGCGGGGAACCTCGACCAGGCGGAGATCGAGCTCGCCCAGGTCAGCCGCAAGAGCCGCCTCTACTCGTCGTCGGTGTACCTGCGCGGCGTGCTGCGCGTGCGCCAGGGGCGGCTCAAGGACGCCGCCGACGCGTTCTGCGAGATCGCGACGACGGTCGACCAGGACAAGTTCACGTTTTACATCGACGACCGCTACTTCGGCATCAAGGATCTCGCGCAGCTCGGCGCCGGCCGCATCGCCCACGAGGAAGGGCGCTACGACGACGCCTACTACCACTACTTCCAGATCCCCGATGACTCCGACCGGCTGCCCGAGGCGCTGTTCGAGGCGGCCTGGTCGATGTACCAGAAGGCGGAGCTGCGCACCGCGCGCGATCTGATGAAGGACTTCCTCAAGAACTTCCCCACCTCGCCGTTGGTGCCGGAGGCCACGCTCCTGGCGGGCTACATCGAGCTCGCCGACTGCAAGTTCGACGAGGCGCGCAAGCACTTCGAGGCGTTGGCCAAGGACATGGGGGCGCTGCTGGTGGCGGCGGAGTTCGCGCAGGGGTCGCCGTCGATGCGGCGCACGCTGATGACGCGCGCGCTCGAGCGCGTCGGCCCGCGCGGCCCGGTCGCGGCGGCGCGGCCGCTCACCACGGACCCCGAGGATCGCGTGCTGGCGATGCTGCGGCTCGACCCGCGGCTGGTGCGCCTCAACGACACGCTGGCCGGGCTGCGGCGCGAGGCGTCGCTGTCGTCCTACGCGGTGACCGCGTGGCGCGAGCTCCTCCTGCGCGTGGCCCAGCCCGAGGGGCAGGTCGCGATCGCCAAGGACGCTCCGGCGGGGCAGGCGCGCGGCGCGACGGAGCTGGCGTCGGACGCGCGCCGGCTGCGCGAGGACGTGCGGCGCGAGCGGCACGCGCTGCTCGAGGCGGTGCGCGCCAAATCGGTCACGGCGGACGAGGCGGCGCTGCGCCTCCCCGAACTGGAGAGCGCCGAGGCGGCGCTGCGCGATCTGGAGACGCAGGCGCGCGGCCAGGCGTCGGCGGCCGACCAGAAGATCGGCGGGGGCGGCGACCCGGAGCTGCGCAAGCTCATCGCCGCGGAGCTCGACCGCGCCGCCAAGCTGGCCGAGCAGACGCGCGAGGTGTCGGAGACGTTCGACCGGGCGGCGGACGAGCTGGCGCAGAAGGAGCTGGCGCGCGTGCGCGGGCAGCTGCTCCACGTCGTCGAGCGCTCGCGTCTGGGGCGCATCGACAGCGTCATCGGCGAGAAGCGTAAGCTGGAAAAGGAGATCGAGCAGCTCACCAACGACACGTGGATGCCGCCCCAGATCGGGCAGGCCCTGCGCAACCGTCTCATCGGCGAGGACGAGGAGTACTGGCCGCAGGAAGAGGAGATCTGGGACGACGAGTACGAGAGGTTCCGATGAGCGAGCGAGCGGAGGCGAGGATCGAGGCGCCCCTGGAGCGAGGCGCAGCCGAGCGACCTGGCGCCCCGAGCCGACGCGCGCGAGCGGTGCAACCATGAGCGAGCGAGCGGTGCAACAATTACCGGCGCATCAACCATGACGCGGGCGTTGCTGGTCGTGGTGTTGGCATCGCCCCTGTGGGCCGCGCCGCCGCCCCAGCCCAAGCCCGCGCCGCCGCCCCCGGCGGCGCCGACGCCCGCCCCCGTGCCCCCGCCCGGCGAGGCGCACAAGCCGCCGCTCGACCCGGCGAAGATCCCGCGCCCCGCCGAGATCGAGAAAGGCAAGGGCACGCGCATCCTTCCCCCGGCGGAGAAGGAGCGCCTCATCCGCGAGAAGGAGACGCTCGCGTCGCAGAAGCGCACCGAGGCCATCCGCCTCCTCGAGGAGCTCGTCGCCATGAAGCCGGGCGAGGAGACGATGGCCGACGCGCTGTTCAAGCTTGCCGAGCTCTACTGGGAGGACGCCCGCCACAGCTACATGCTGGCGATGAACGCCTACGAGAAGCAGCAGGAGGCCTGCCGCGACCGGGGGGACAAGGCGCCGCCCGACTGCAAGACCGCGCCCACGCCCCGCCTCGACGTGTCGCGCTCGGAGCTCCTCTACGCCCAGCTCGCCGACAGGTACAAGAAGTACCCGCGCATCGACGTCGTCCTCTACCTCCTCGGCTTCGGCGCGCGCGAGGGGCGACGCCACGACGAATCGGTCAAGTGGTTTCAGCGCCTCATCGCCGACTACCCCGACTCGAAGCTTCTCCCCGACGCGTGGATGATGATCGGCGAGGGGCACTTCGAGAAGTTCGAGTGGACCAAGGCGCGTGCCGCCTACGCGAAGGTGCTCGAGCACCGCGACTCGCCGGTCTACGACCTGGCGCTGTTCAAGTCGGCGTGGTGCGACTGGAAGCTGGGCGAGACCAAGCGCGCGGCCGAGCGCTTCAAGGAGGTGCTCGACATCGCCGCCGAGGCGGAGAAATCCGAGCGCACCGACCAGCAGAAGCGCTCCGTCCAGCTGCGCGAGGAGGCGCTGCAGTATCTCGTGCTCCTGTTCACCGAGGACGAATCGATCACCCCCAAGGACGCCTACGACTTCCTCGCCGGCATCGGCGGCGATCGCTACTCGCGCGAGGTGCTGGTGCGCCTCAGCGACGTGTTCTACGGCCAGGGGCGTTACGACCGCGCCATCCACGCGTGGAAGTTCCTCATCGCCCTCGATCCCAAGCACCGCGACGCGCCGCGCTTCCAGATGAAGACCGTCGACTCGTGGGTGGCGCTCGACGATCGCGACCAGGGGCTCGCCGCGGCCAAGGAGCTCGCCCGCCTGTACGGGCCGTCGTCGGAGTGGGCCAAGGCGCAGCGCGAGTCCGAGGCGACCCACAAGGTCAAGGCCGACATCGAGGAGACGCTCGCCAACCTGGCCAAGCGCTTCCACGGCGAGGCGCAGGCCGACGAGCAGGTCGCCCGGCGCCCCGACGTCACGCAGTACAAGCGCTCGGCCGACCTGTACGCGTTCTACCTGTCGCAGTACGGCGACAGCCCGCGCGCCCAGGAGATGCGCTTCCTCCGCGCCGAGATCCTCTACTTCAAGCTGAACCAGCTCGAGGCCGCGGGCGACGAGTACCTGAGGGTCGGCACGCAGAAGCCGATCGGCCCGCGCAACAAGGACGCGCTGCTCAAGGCGATGGCCGCCTACGAGAAGCTCCGCCCCAAGGAGCAGCAGGGCCGGAGGCGCAAGCTCACCGCCGCCGACACCAAGTTCGCCGAGGCGGTCGACGCGTTCGCCACCGCTTTCCCCGCCGACCGCGAGGTCGTCGGCGTCATCTACCGCAACGGGCAGATGTTCTTCGACTACGGCGATTACGACAACGCGGTGAAGCGGTTCGGCCTCATCGTCACCAAGTATCCCGACGATCCCAACGCCGGCGCCGCCGGCGACCGCATCCTCGAGTCGCTCGCCAAGGGGGAGGACTACGAGACCATCGAGGACTGGGCGAAGAAGCTCAAGGGCGCGCGCGCGTTCCAGGTGCCGTCGGAGCAGAAGCGCCTCGACGACATCATCGCCCAGGCGATGTCCAAGATCGCCGAGAAGCAGGTCAAGGCGCAGAAGTTCCAGGAGGCCGCGGACACGTTCATCCGCGCCGCCAGGGAATACCCGCAGGACAAGCGCGCGGCGCACAACCTGCTCTCCGCCGGCGTCGTGCTGGAGTCCGCCGCGCAGCCGGTGCGCGCCGCCGAGACGTACCTCATCGTCGTGGACAAGTACCCCGGCGCGCCCGAGGCGGGGAAGGCGGCGTTCTCCGCCGGCCGCGCCTACGAGCAGATGGCGTACTTCGAAAAGGCGGCCGACGCCTACTCGACGCTCGCCTACAAGTACCCCACCGACCCGAAGGCGCAGGACGCGCTGTTCAACGTGGCGGTCCTGCGCCAAGCGCTCGGCGACGCCAAGGCCGCGATCCAGGCGACGAACGAATACGCCAAGCGCTTCCCGCGCGCCAAGGACGTGGCCGACATCGAGTTCCGCACCGGGTCGGTATACGCCGACGCCGGCGATCACGGCAGGGCGGTCGCGGCGTTCCAGGAGTACGTGCGCAAGAACCCGCAGTCGGCGCGCGCCGTCGAGGCGTGGATGCGCATCGGGCGCGAGTACCTGGCGCAGAAGCAGGGGAAGAAGGCCGACGAGGCGCTCGCCGTGGCGATCAAGCGGTGGAAGCAGTTGCCGCGCAAGGCGCAGAAGGACGCCGCGCCCGCTGCGGCGGAGGCGCGCTACCTCCAGGGCGAGTTCTTGTTCCAGAGCTACCAGGCGGTCGGTCTGGACGTGAAGCCGAACCAGCTCAAGGCGACCCTGGAGAAGAAGAAGAAGCTCCTCGGAAACGCGCAGCAGGTGTACACCGATGTAGTCTCGTATGGCGACCCCACCTGGGGCACCGCGTCCCTCCTGCGCATCGGGCAGATCTACGAGGGTTTCGCGGACCAGCTGCGCAAGCTGCCCCCGCCGCCGGGCCTGACCGAGGAGGAACAGCAGGTCTACCGGGAACAAGTCGACATCTTCGTGGTCGATATCGAGGACAAGGCCGCCGCCGTCTACGAGACCGGATACAAGAAAGCGCTCGAGCTCAAGGTCTATGGCAACAACACGCGCATGCTGCGAGAAGGGCTCGGCCGGTTGTCCGAGACGAAGTACCCGCCCGAGCGAGAATCGCGGCAACGGACTCGGCTCGGGGATAAACCCCCAGAGCCGCCCATCTTGAAGGATGTGGGACGCGATGAATAACGAGCACTTGGGCAAGCGGGTCGGCGGCGCGCTCCTTGCAGCGCTTCTGGCCGGTTCCATGCTCGCTTGCGGATCCTCCACCCCCGAACCCCAGACGCCGGCCCCGGCGGCGGCGAAGAAGCCGGGGGACAAACCGGCGCCGGCGGCGAAGACCGCTGCGGGCAAGCCGGCGCGATCGACGGTGAACGACAAGGCGCTGCGCGCGTTCGACTCCGGGCTGCGCGCGCTCAAGCTCGGCGGTCCGGAAATGAACCTGCAGGCCGCGTCGCGGTTCGCCGACGCGGTCGCCGCCGACGACGGCTTCTGGGAGGCGTGGCACGACCTCGGCGTGGTGCGCGCGCGGCTCGGCGACGATCGCGCCGCCGTGGTCGCGTTCGGCAAGGCGCTCGACGGAAACCCCGGCTATGTACCGAGCCGGCTCGCGCGCGCCGAGGCGGTGAGGCGCCTCCGTCGCTGGCGCGAGGCGCTGGCCGATTACGACGCGATCCTCACCAAGGACCCCGACGATCTCACCACCCGGCTGCGCATGTCCTCGCTGCTGCGCGAGAACGGCGACACCGACGGGAGCCTGAAGCAGGTGCGCGAGGTGCTGCGCAAGAACCCGCAGGGCAAGGAGCTCGCCGCCGCCAACATCGAGCTCGGCATGGTGTACCTCGCCGCCGGCCGCGACGAGCTGGCCGAGCTGGTGCTCAACAAGGCGGCGCAGACCGATCCGCAGAACCCGCGCGTGTGGAATGCCCTGGCGATCCTGTCGCTCAAGCGCGGCCGCGACCAGGAGGCGTTCGCCCGCCTGGATCGCGCGACCAGCCTCGACCCGTCGTTCCGCGACGCGCGGTTCAACAAGGCGGCCGTGCTCCTCGACGCCGGCGACTACGCCGGCGCCAAGGTGGAGCTCGACGTCGCCGCCCGCGGAGACGACGACCTCGACGCGCTCGTCGCGCTGGGCGTGGCGCTGCGCGGCCTCGGCGACATCGACCGCGCGCGCGGCGTGTGGGAGCGCGTGCTCCGCCAGTCGCCGATGCAGCCCGATGCGCTCTACGACCTCGGCGTGCTGCACATGGAATTCCAGCGGGACGAGGGCAAGGCCCGCGACTACCTGTCGAAGTTCATCGACGCGGCCTCCGACGACCATCCCAAGAAGAAGGATGCCCAGGCGCGGCTCAGCCAGCTCGGACCGGCGCCCGCCCCGAAGCCGGCGCCGGGGACCGTCAAGCCGCCTGGGCCCAAGCCGCCGCAACCCAAGAAGGTGAAGTGATGCGTGGTCTCCTGTTCGTCTGCGCGCTCCTCCTCGCCGCCGCGCCCGCCGCGGCGGCCAAGAAGAAGCGCGCGCCCGCCGCCGCCACGGCCGTCAAGAAGGCCGCGCCCGCGCCGGCCCCAGGCCCAACGAAGAAGGCGCCCCCGAAGAAGGCGCAGCCGGCCGCCGCGCCCCAGCCCGACGCGGCCGCCGACGGAGAGCAGGCGCCCGTCGCGACCCCGCCGTCGGTGTCGCCCGCCGGCGGCGTCGTCGGCGTCAAGACCGAGGGCAAGGGCAAGCTCAAGACGTACGACTTCACCGCCATGGGCATCGAGGGCAAAGTCCTGACGCCGCAGATCATGTACCTTCTCGGCCGAATCAAGGTCGAGCTCGAGAAGTCCGACCTGGAGAAGCGCTCGTTCATGCCCGAGCTGGTGCGCTCCGTCGACGAGGGGGGAATCTAGAGTGGGCGCGAACATGGTCCTGCGCGTGGTGCAGTCGTGGCACCAGACGGTCATGGACGACCGTACGTTCCATCGCCGCCACGTCGTGGTGGGCCATGGACCGCGCGGACACTTCTTCACCCCCGACCTGGGGCTGCCGCCGCTCTACGCGCTGTTCTCACGCGGGTGGAAGGGCTGGCGCGTCGCGCTCGGGCCGGGGATGAAGGGCGAGGTGAACGTCGCGGGGGAGACGCAGCCGATCGAGGACATCCTCGCCGTCGACGAGGGCGTGAAGAAAAGGCGGCGGCGGACCGAGTGGCGCGCGGTGGCTCTGTCGCCCGGCGACTGGGGCGTCGTGAAGCTCGGCGCCGACGCCGAGCATTCGTTCTTTTTCCAGGTCGGTCCCGTCGAGAGGAAGATCCCCACGCCGCCGACGCCGTTCCACGGCGACACGATCCAGTCGTGGGGCTTGTCGATCGTGTTCCACGCGGCGGCGTTCGCGCTGACGTTCCTGTTCCTCACCTGGCCGCCGCCGGGCGGCTCGGTGCTCGGCGGCTACGTGATCCACCTGTCGCAGCAGCCGCCCAAGGCGCCAGAGAAGGACAAAAAGGAAAAGGTGAAGGAGCCGTCGGCGGGCATCGAGAACGGGGAGGACAAGGCCAAGCCGACCGCCACCGCCGACAAGGAAGGCAAGCAGGGCGGCAAGGGCGAAAAGCAGCGCGCGGCCTCGCCCAAGGCCGACCCCAAGGCGGCGATGCGCGAGAAGGTGAGCAAGGTGGGCGTGCTCGCGCACGCCAACGTGCTGTCCGACATCGCCGGCGGGGCGCCGCCGACGTTGAATCTGCCCATCAATCGCCTCGGCGACGCGGGCTACGGCCCCGGTCGCGGCACCGGCGTCGGCCCGGGGATCGGCGGGACCGGCACGTCGACGCGCGGCGGCTCCGGCGCGGGCGGCGGCGGCAAGGGCCTCGCCGACGTGGTGACGCACGGACCGATCGACACCGGCAACGGCCGCCCGCCGCGCGGGTCGCCGGCGGGGACGCGCGTCACCGAGACGAAGGTCGGCCTGCAGGCCGGCACGCCCGAGGGGGAATTCGGCGGGCTCACGCCCGAGCAGGTGCGCAAGGTCGTCGAGGCGCACCGCGCGGCGATCCAGTACTGCTTCGACAAGGAGCTGCAGCGCAACACCAAGCTCTCCGGCAAGGTCGTCGTCTACTGGCGCATCGAGCCGGCCGGCGCGGTCTCCGCGTCGCGCATCCAGAGCTCGACGGTGGGCAGCCCCGACGTCGAAGGTTGCTTGGTAAGGACGGTGAGAAAATGGAGCTTCCCCGCGGCTGCCAACGGCCAAACCACGGACGTTCGCTTCCCGTTCGTGTTTTCGGCACGCTGAGCCTCGTATGTCTCGCCACCGCCTGTTCGACCGACCCCGTGTATTTCGGATCGGTCCCGCCGTCGATGACCGTCGGCGGCGCTCAGCCCGACGCGGGCGCCGACGCCGCCCCGGGCGCGGTGACCGGGCTCGTCCTGACGGTGCCGATGGCGGTCGAGACGCCCGACGACGTGGCCGCCCGCACCAACATCGCGATGCAGGTCGGCCTGACCGCAGACCAGGTCGCCAAGGTGCGCCGCAACGACACCGACCTCGAGCTCGAGTGGACGGTCATCAACACGACGCAGCAGGACGGCCGCGCGCAGCTCATGGTCAATGGCGCGAACGAATTCTTCCGCTACGACCCGACCATCTTCGTCGATCCCACCGACAAGGAGGCGAAAGCGCCGCCGTCGCTCCTGGGCGGCAAGCCCATCCTCCTGCCTCCCGGCGGCACGGTGTCCGGGCTGTTCCGCGAGGACGAGCTCTACGAGGCGGCGCAGGATCTCGACGCGATCACGCGCGGCGGCGTGGTGCCGGAGTTCGCGCTGCTCACGCGCTGGCCCACCGATGACGTCACCGGCGGCAAGGGCGGCCAGCTCGCGATGATCCCGAGCGCCGCGATCCCGCTCATCCTCCAGCTCAACGTGAACCTCGACACCAACGTGGCGGCCGTGGTCAAGGCGACGCTGCGCGTGCGCGACCGCTCGGGGCGACTGCGGCCGACCGAGCAGAACGCGGCGCTCCTCGTCGCGCCGTCGACGGCGATTTTCATCCCGCCCCCTCCGATGATGGTGCCATAATCCCGGCGGATGCGTCTCGCCAAGCGCGTGGGGGCCCTCGCGACGCTCGCGACGCTGCTGGCGGCGGCGCCGGCGCGCGGCGAGGGCATCTTCGCCGAGGCGGGGCTGGGCGCGCAGGCGTTCATCGGCGACGGCGCGAACTACGCCGCGCTCGGTCCCGCGTTCGACATCCGCGCCGGCTACGCGCCCCAGGAGTGGCTGGCGATCGGGCTGTACGCGGCGGGCTCGATGCACGCCACGACGACGCCGCCTCCGCCCGAGCACCAGTTCTTTCAGATGTACAAGCTCGGCGCGGACGTGCGCTGGACGCTCCCCGTCGGGCGCATCGGGCTTTTCGCCGAGGGCTCCGGCGGCATCGCGTTCATCAACACGAATGTGCTCGATCAAGTCGGCATCACGCTGCCGTACCGCCACTCCGGTCCGTTCCTTCTCGCCGGCGGCGGCATCGAGTACCACTCCGACAACCCGCGCTTCGCGTTCGGGATCGCGGGCGACTACGGCGCGTATCCGCTGTTCCCCGGGCTCTTCTCGGTCGGCATGCGCGTCACGGTGCGCTACGCCTGGTGAGCGCCGGGCGTTCTCCGGCGGTGGGGGAACACTCCTCAGTCGGGGGGTGAAATCCCAGGAAGAGGGACCTAATCCATTGATTTCAGTGCCGACGTGGGTGGAACGGTCCTTGCTCGATCGACCGCCTGGATGTGGTGTCTCCGCCGTTCACTACCTTCACGTACATGGCGGGCAACGAGGCCCGCAGCACCCCAGCGCCGCTGCAAAGGAGGCGAGCTGTGAAGCGCAAAGCTTTGGCGTTGACCGTGGCGATGCTCACCGTCGGCGGCTGCGGCAAATCCGACTCCACCGACAACCCGCTCAAGGACGTCAGCGCGATCGTGATCTTGCAGCGTGCGCCGCGCATGGGCGGCGTGGGTGACGTCTTCCAGTACACGTCGTACGTCGCCGGCGCCCAGCTCACCAAGCTGTCTCCGCCGACCGCGGACGGCGTGCGAACCACGCTGTGCTGCAAGCAGTTCCAGGGGTTCGAGCAACTCGACATCCAGTCGTACGACATCTCCTTCGATGCGAAGTCGATCGTGTTCTCGGGCAAGCTCGCCAGGGACGTCCCCTACGGCCTGTTCCTGCTCGCGCTCAACGACAAGGGCCAGGCGGCGGGGCCCCCGTCGGCGATCCCGACCGACCCGATGCACGACGCCGTGTACCCGATCTTCGCCGCCGCCGACCGCGTCATCTTCATGACCAACGAGGTCGTGGAGCCGGGCGCCAAGCAGTTCCGCGACGAGTACGAGCGCGGCACCAGCTCGCAGTTCGGCGCCGTCTCCCTCGACGGCACGAACCTGGTGCTCGGCCCGCGCAACCTGTCCCACCGCGTGTCTCCGACGATGACGCGCGACGGCCGCGTGATGTTCAGCCAGTGGGACCACGAGGGCGAGATGAACGCCGGGCACCTCATGTTCGTGAACTCGGACTTCACCAACCTGCGCGAGTGCTTCGGCAAGGAAGGCACCGGCGTGACGAACTCCTACCTCAAAGCGGTCGAGGTGGAGCCGGGGCGCATCGTGACCATCGCGACCTCGCGCGACCGGACGTTCCAGTCGGGCAAGATCATCGACGTCCAGCTCGGCTCGCTCGTCGACGGCGTGATGCGCTACGGCGAGAAGTACGCCTCCGCGAAGGACCTCACCCCGCTCGTCCCGGGCGACAATGATCCGTCGCAGTCGACGGTGGGCCGCTACTACGACGCCTACCCGGTCAAGCCGGCCGGCGCGACGTTCGGCGACGACCTGTCCTTGCTCGTGTCGTGGGCCGACGGGCCCGTCGAGGAGGAGACGCTCGGCAACGCGGGCATCGCCCCCGACTTCGGCGTGTATCTCTACGACTCGTCGCGCGGGGCGCGCCTCCCCATCCTCAACGACCCGGGCACGTGGGACGTCCTCCCCCGGCCGCTGATGCCGCGCCAGGCGCCGGCGCAGATCGAGCCGTCGCCGCCGAACGGCTTCTCGGGCGAGTCGCTGCTGATGGGCTCGCTCGACGTGTACGACTCGAGCCTCAACCACTTCGACCCGGGATCGATCGTCAAGGTGCGCATCATCGAGGGGTTCTCCGTGGAGGAGGGCTTCCCCGAGATGTTCGGCCTCACCGAGGACGAGGGCGCGGCCCTCATCGGGGAGGTGCCGGTGCTGTCGGACAACTCGTGGGCGGCGCTGGTTCCGGCCAACATCCCGATCCGCCTCCAGGTCGTCGACAAATACGACCTGTCGCTGCGCAACGAGCCGGTGTGGATCTCGGGCCGCAAGGCGGAGGCGCGCATGTGCGGCGGCTGCCACGAGGACCGCGCCAAGACGACGGTCATCCAGCCGGGCCAGATCCTGGCGCTGGCGTCGACGCCGGTGAGCTTCGACAAGCCGCGGGCGCTGCGCCGTTCCAACCTGTGGACGCAGTACGACAAGATCGTGGGCGTCCCGTGGGACAAGGCGCTGCAGCCGATCTTCGACGCGAAGTGCATAGGCTGCCACAACGGCATGCCGGGCCTGGCCAACAAGAGCGTCACGTTCACCTACACCGCGACGGGCGAATCGCAGATGTTCACCTTCAACTTGAGGGGCGATACGGTGTCGATCGCGATCGGCGGCGAGATGATCTCCGCCTACACGGCGTCGCACCTGTCGCTGCTCGGTCCGATGGCGCTCGACCTCGACAAGAAGGGGATCACGGTCAGCGGCCAGATGCCGATCTACGTCCAGCCCAAGGACGCGCGCAACTCGATCCTCATCCAGAAGATCAATCCGCCGGCGGTGTTCCCGACGTACAACGAGAGCGACCGGTTCATGGCCGGCCAGACGCCGCACCCCGTGGACGTGGGCGGACAGGCGCTCACCCGCGACGAGTACCGGCTGCTCGTGCTGATGGCCGACTTCGGTGGCCAGTTCTATTCGCGCGAGAACGCCCCCGGCGGGAGCGGGTACTAGGAGGACATGACGATGTTGCGGACCAAAACGCTGTTCTTCGTCGCCGCGTTCGCCGCGCTGCTGGTCGCCCAGGACGCCCGGGGCGGCCGCGGCGGAAGCTACGCCACGATCGTCGCCGCCATCCGTTCGAACAACGCCGACGTCATCGCCACCGCGCTCGAGCAGGCCGAGAAGCTGGTGTGCGGCTCGTGCGTCGGGGCGGTCCTGCCCCTGCTCGACCATGACGACTATCGGGTGCGCGAGGTCGCGGCCTGGTGGATCGCGCGCCGCCCGTTCGTGATGGCGGCGGTCGTCGCCCAGTCGATCGCGCGCCTGAACGGCTCGGACTCCATCCAGGCGCGCAACGCCGCCGATGCGCTCGGCACATTCCGCCACCCGAACGCGCTGCCCGCGCTCGGCGCGGCGCTCGACCGCGGGTTCAACGACGAGGCCAACGCCGCCATCGTGCGCGCCGTCGGCACGATCGGCGACCCGAGCGGCGAGGCGATCGTCGTCCGCGGCATCGGCGCCGCCGGCGCGCAGACGCGCGCGGCCGCGGCGGAGGCCTACTGGTCGCTGCGCGGGACGCGCGACGGCGCGCCGCTCGCCGCGTTGCTCGGCGACGGCGACGCGGGCGTGCGCCGGTCCGCCACCGCCGCGCTGGGCAGCTACGCGGTGGCGTCGGCGCGCCCGGCGCTCGAGAGGCTCGTCTCGTCCGACCCCGATCCGCTCGTGCGGCGGAATGCGGCGTACGCGCTCGGCCGCATCGGCGACGGCGCGTCGTACGCGACGCTGAAGGCGTGTGCGGAAGGTGATGCCATCTCCTACGTGCGCTCGTATGCGGCGGCCGCTCTGCGGAATCTTCACTAGGAATCGCATTCTCTCGCCGGCTAAAATCCGACCGATGCGGGGACCCGGCGCCGCTCACTCCCTACTCCTCCTGATCGGCCTCGTCGGGCTCTCCGCTTGTCCGACGGTGGACGTCGGGGAGACGCCGGTCGCGCCGCCGCCGTGCCGCCCCAGCTTCCAGAAGTTCATGGAGCCGGGCGGCGTCTGGGACCTTGCCATAAATCCGCCCGATCAAACCAAGTCGTGCGTGGCGATGAACGGGTGCCATACGTCGGACACCGGACGCTCGTCGCTGCGGTTGATTCCCAACCCGATGTCCGATTCGGACTGGCAGCTCAACTACGAGGTGGTCACGCGTTTCCTGAACTGCTCGCAGCCCGAGGCGAGCCCGCTCATCACCAAACCCGAGGCCGGCCCCGATCCGCACGTCGGCGGAGATCTGTGGACGTGCAACTCCGCGAGCTGTGAGCCGGAGAAAACGATCATCGATTGGATAAATGCACGGTAGACGGGACGCGACGCGCAGCGGCGCGGAACCCGGCTATTCTCCGGGGGGGCGCACCCTTGCCGCGTGCGGTCCTCGTCCTCGCCGCGATGATCGCGGCGTCCGGGGCGCGGGCCGACACGTTCGTCCGCGTCATCACCCAGGAGGCGACCATTCGCACCGGGCCGGGCGGGGACTTCCGCGCGGTGAAGCAGGCCGAGCGCGGGCAGGTGTTCGAGGTCGCGGAGCGCGGGACGCGCGGCTACTGGCTGCGGGTGCAGCTCGACGACGGGACGTCGGGGTGGGTGTTCGGCGAGCAGGTGGCGACGTTCGAGGTGACCGACGAGGGGGAGAGCTGGATCACGAGGGCGCTGCGCTCGATCCGGACGGCGATCCTCGGGCCGTCGCCGGTGCCCGAGTCGAACGTCGAGCTGTCGTTCTCGGCGGGCGTGCTGGGCGGGGAGGGTCTGTTCCTGTTCCGTCCGGCGTGGCTCATCGATCCCTACTGGGCCGTCGAGGGGTTCATCGGGCAGAGCCCGGCGGGCCAGGAGGACCTCATCATGGGCGGGCTGGGCTGGACGCTGCGGCTCGCGCCGGGGGCGGCGCTCGGGCCGTTCCTCCACGCCTCGATGGGCGCGGTGCGGCGCACGCCCAAAGCGGACGTGTTCACCATCCAGCCCAAGACCCAGATGGTCATGGATTTCGGCGGGGGGTTCGAGGTCACCTTCCGCGGCCGCATCACCCTGCGCGCCGACTACCGGCACTGGGTGCTGTTCGACGAGACCGACGCGCAAGCCGCAGAGGAGTTCACCGGTGGACTGGCGGTTTTCTTTTAGGGCGCTCGTGGCGGCGGTCGCCCTGTGCGCCGCCGGATGCGGTCGCTGGGCCGTGCGCCCCAACGAGAAGGAGCATCTCGCCGACCGCACGATGAAGTTCGATCCCAACGCGCAGGAAGCGGCCGCCGACGAGCACGTCCTGTCGAACCGCGAGGGGGCCACGGGGGGCCGGGGGACCGGCGGCGGAGGCTGCGGATGCAACTGAAACGGCGCCACCGACTGTTGCGGCGGCGCACGACCGGTGCCGCCGTTTCAGTTGCTCTCGTTGCGGAGCGCGCTCCGCGCGCTCCTCAGTTCGGGGGGAGCCGCTTCGCGCCGCGCGCCGCCGGCGCGCTTGGGCTCCCCCCGAGCCCCCGATCCTCCGGAGCGCAGCGCGCCGCGGCCGCGCAGATTCGGCGCCACCGACTGTTGCGGCGGCGCACGACCGGTGCCGCCGTTTCAGTTGCTCTCGTTGCGGAGCGCGCTCCGCGCGCTCCTCAGTTCGGGGGGAGCCGCTTCGCGCCGCGCGCCGCCGGCGCGCGTGGGCTCCCCCCGAGC
>DATFWE010000121.1:0-2101 GCA_035259575.1 Haliangiales bacterium | reverse complement strand
GTCGGCGCCCGGGGCGGGCACGACGTTCGTCATGACGCTACCCGCCGCTTGACCGCGGCGCCGCGGGCCATCAAGATTCGCCGACCATGGCAGGCGAGACGAGCTACCGCTGGGCGATCCGCTCGGCGGGGTCCATTCTCGCCATCCTCGCCGTCATCAACTTCCTGAACTACGTCGACCGGATGATCATCGGCGGCGTCGGACCGGCGCTGCAGGAGGCGCTCCACCTCAGCTCGGGCAAGCTGGGGGCGCTGCAGGCTGCGTTCATGGTGGTCCACTCGGTGTCGTCGGCGCCGCTCGGCTACGTGGCCGATCGCTACCGGCGCCGGATCCTCATCGCCGTCGGCGTCGGGCTGTGGAGCCTGGCCACCGCCGCCGCCGGCGTCGCCCAGACCTATGCGCAGCTGTTCGCGGCGCGCGCCGCCGTCGGAATCGGCGAGGCGACCTACGCGCCCGCGGCGAGCGCGCTCATCAGCGAGCGCTTTTCCCCCCAGCAGCGCGCGCGCGCGATGGGCGTGTTCCAGCTCGGCATGGTGATGGGGAGCGGCACGGGCTACGGGGCGGGCGGGCTCATCGGCGCCGAGTGGGGATGGCGGGCGGCGTTCCTCGTCGTCGGGCTCCCCGGCCTCCTCCTCGTCGCGCTCGTGCTCCTCATCCACGAGGGCCCACGCGCCCAGACGGTGCCGGCGTCGGACGCGCTGCGCGCCGGGCCGCGGGCGCCGTGGAGCGTCGTCCGTGCGGTGTGGATCGTCGCCACCGGCGTGCTCATCACCTTCTTCATTGGTGCCGTCGGCATCTGGGGCATCCCCTACATCCTGCGCGCCCACTACCACGGCGACCCGCACCTGGTGCCGCGCGTGCTCCTCGAGTTCGGGCTGTTCACGTTCCTCGCCACGGTCCTTGGGACCCTCGCCGGCGCGTTCATCGCCGACCGCCTGGAGCGCGCGCGCCCCGGGGCCGGCCGCCTCTTGACGATCGCGTTCAGCGTGTTCGCCGCCGTGCCGCTATCGGTTGTGGGGATCCTCGTCCACGTCAAGGGCGTGCAGATCGCCGCGATCACCGGCGGCGTGTTCTTCATGGCGTGGTACCTCGGGCCGATCCTCGCCGCGCTCCACGATGCGGTGCCGCCGCGCGTCCGTGGCACCGCGACCGGCGTCTACTTCTTCGCCGTCCACGCGCTCGGCGACGGGATCTCGCCGTGGGTCGTCGGCCGGATCGACGACGCGACGGGATCCCTGCGCCCGGGGCTGCTGCTCGCCGTGGCGCTCGCCGCCGTCGGCGGCATCTGCGCGCTGGCCGCGGCGGGCGCGCGGCGCACGCCGGAGTTGAAGGTATCGCCCGGCGGGGAGTAACATGCGGCCGTCATGTCCGAGGGTGAGAGAAGGTCGTCGCAGCGGGAGGCGCTCACCCTGAAGGTGGAATACGACGACGCCGCCGAGCTCGTCGCCGACTACACCGAGAACATCTCGCAGGGCGGGACGTTCATCCAGACGACGCGCGAGCTCAGCGAGGGCACGACCGTCAGGCTCATCCTGTCGTTCCCCGGCCTGCTCAAGCCGCTCCCCTTGACCGGCGTCGTCAAGTGGACGCGGACCTATCCGCCCGAGCAGCGCGGCGTGGGCGTGGCGTTCGACGTCACCAACGCCGAGACGACGGCGCGGCTGGCCACGATGATCCAGCGCATCGCCGCCGGCGATCCGGAGATCGTGGCGCGGAACCTGCGCGTCCTCGTCGTCGAGGACAACCCGCACGTGGCGAGCCTCATCCGCGACGGGCTCACCGGCGGCGGCGCGCGCCAGCTCCCCTGGAAGGCGAACTTCCAGTTCGGCCACGCCGCGAACGGGCGCGAGGCGCTCGACGCCCTGCGCGCGTCGCGCTTCGACTTCGTGATCGTCGACATCTACCTGCCGGTCATGGACGGGGCGCAGCTCATCGAGCACATGCGCGCCGACGAGCACCTGCGCTCGCTCCCCGTCGTGGCGGTGAGCGCGGGCGGCGCGGCGGCGCGCGACGCGGCGCTCGGCGCGGGCGCCGACTTCTTCCTCGACAAACCGATGCGGCTCGCCGACATCGTGGACACGATTCGCCGGCTGGCGGGGGA
>DATFWE010000120.1:0-8118 GCA_035259575.1 Haliangiales bacterium | reverse complement strand
GTGTCCTCCGCCGCCGAGAGGCGCAGGTTGATGTTGAACGTGCCGCCCAGCGACCCGAACGTGAAGCCGACCGCGCCGCCTTCGCCGAGGCCGGTCGCCGCGGGCAGGTTCACCGCGAAGTTGGGCGTCGTCGTGAGCACGCCGCCCGTCGGCGCGTTGGGGTCGTCGTTGCCGCCCGCCACGCCGATCGTCGACGGGAACACCAGCCCCGTCGGGTTGCCCGTGCGCGCGCTGGCGATGGCGTTGAAGCCCCACTGGATGCCGACCTGCCGCTTCCACGTCGACCGCGCCTCGACGACGCGCGCCTCGATCTGGATCTGCGGCGTCTGGGAATCGAGCGTGCGCAGGAGGCGGAGCATGTTCGCCCGGTTGCCGGACACGTCGGTGACGACGACGCTGTTGGTGCGGTCGTCGATCGCGAGCTTGCCCTTGGGCGACAGGAGCGGCGTGAGCTGCGCGCGCGTGTCAGCCGCCTTGGTGTAGTTGAGGATCATCACCTCGGTGTCGGGGCGCTCCTCCTGGATCTGCGCCCGGAGGCGCTCGCGCTCGGCCTGGTCCTCGGCGTCGAGGTCCTTGCGGTTCGCCACGCGGATGATGTTCGCCTGCTCGCGGTACCACAGGTTCTTGGCCTGGAGGATGACCTCCATCGCCTCGCGCCAGGGCACGTTGGTCAGCCGGACGGTGACGGTGGCCTTGACGTCGTCGGGGACGATGATGTCGACGTTCCCGGCCTGGGCGATGAGGCGCAACAGGTTGTGGATGTCGGCGTCCTTGGCGTCGAGGCCGATGCGGCGGGCGCGGATGACGGCCTTGGCCTGGCCGACCGTCTGCGCCGCGACGGGCGTGGTCGCCGCCGCGTATCCGCCCACGATCGGCGGCGGGGCCTGGAGCGTCTTCCCGCGCGCGATCGGCTTGGCGAAGTCGATGTACAGCGCGTCGCCGGCGCGGGACAACCTGGGCGAGGCGGGGCCGGCGAGGTCGACGACGACGCGCACGCGGCCGGCGTCGGCGCGATCGCGGAACGACTTCACCGCGACGACCGGCCCGTCGTAGTCGCGCACGTCGAGCGATCGCTCGAGCTGGCCGGGCAGCTCGGCGCGCCCCAGATCGATGACCGCCTGGCGATCGCCGGCGGACAGAAGCTTCGATTCGACCGGACCGGAGACCTTCACCACCACGCGGGCCAGCCCGGGGAGATCCTGGAAGTCGACGTCGCGGATGCGCGCGGTCGCGGGCGCCGGGGAGATTTCCTTTTTGGTGGCCGCCACGGCCGCGGCCCTCTGGGCCGCCGCCTCCGTCTCGCGCCGGCGCGCCTCCGCGGCCGACGCCTTGGTGTCCTCATCCTGGCGGCGCCGGCTCGCCTCGGCCAGCGCCTTCTCCTCGGCCCCGCGCGCCGCGGCCAGATCGGCGCGGCGCTTCTCCTCGTCGGCCAGGGACTTGCGCGCCGCCTCGACCTTGTCGCGCGTCGCGGCGACCTCGGCCTGCGCGCGCGCGCGCGCCGCCTCGAGCTCCTTGGCTTTCGACTCGCCGACCGCGACCTCGCGCCGCCGCGCCGCCAGATCGGCGTCGGCCGCCTGGCGATCCTTCTCCAGCCGCGCCGCCTCGGCGCGCGCCTTGCGCACGTCGGCCTCGGTCGCGCTCTTGCTCCGCGCCAGCGCGTCGGCCGCCTGGGCCGCGGCCTCGGCCTTCTGCCGCCGCGCCTCCGCGTCCTTCTGCGCCGTCTCGGCGCGGCCGCGCGATTCCTCCACCGCGGCGAGCGCGGCCTGGGCGTCGGCGCGGCGCTTCTCCGCCTGGACGCGGGCGTCGTTGGCTGCGGCGACCGCGGCCTCCGCGGCCGCGCGCGCCTTCGTCGCCACCTCCGCGCGCTGCTCCTCGGCGCGGCGCGTCTTCTCCACCGCCGCCGCGCGCTCCTCCTCGTGCCGGCGCGCCGCCTCCGCGGTCTCCCGCGCGCTCTCGGCGGCCTTGCGCTGCCCCTCGGCGCGATCGCGCGCCTGTTCGGCGGTAAGCCGCTCGCGCTCCGCGACGGCCTTCGCGTCCTCCGACGCCTTGCGCTCGCGTTCGGCCGCGCCCCGGGCGTCCTCCGCGAGGCGCCGTTCCACGTCCGCCGAGGTCTTCGCCGCGTCCGCGCGCTTGCGCTCCGTTTCGGCCAGACCTTTGGCGTCCTCGGCCTCCTTGCGGCGCGCCTCGGCGCGGTCGACCGACGCCTCCGCGGCCTTGCGCCGCGTCTCGGCCTCGAGCCGCTTGTCGTCCGCCTCCTTGCGCCGGGCGTCCGCCTGCGCCGCGGCGGTCTCGGCGTCGCGCCGCTGCCGGTCGGCGCGCGCGGCCAGCTCCTCGGCGTCCTTGCGCTTGCGCGCGGCGTCGGCGGCTCCGGCCGCCTCGGCGGCCTTGGCGCGCTCGGCCGCGTCGCGGGCGGTGCGTTCCATCTCGGCGCGCCGCTGCTCGGCCGCCAGCCGCGCCGCCTCGGCCTTCGCGCGCTGCGCTTCGGCCGCCGCCAGCGCGACGTCGGCGTCGCCGCGCCGCTTCTCCGCCGCCGCGACCGCCGCCTCCGCCTCCCCCCGCCGCCGCTCCGCCGCCAGGCGCGCGGCGTCGACCTCGTCGCGCCGCTTCTCCGCCGCGGCGCGCGCCGTCTCGGCGTCCGCGCGCCGCTTCTCCGCCGCGGCGGCGGCCGCCGCCGCTTCGACCTTGCGCTGCTCCGCCGCCGCCGCCGCGGTCTCGGCGTCCTGCTTGAGCCGCTCCGCCGCGGCGCGTTCCTTCGCCGCGGCGTCGAGGCGCTGCGCCGCCTCGGCGCGCATCCGCTCGGCTTCCTGCACCCGGCGCACCACGTCGGCGTCCTTGAGCTCGACCGCCTGTCGCCGCGCCTCCGTCTCCGCGCGCAGTCGCTCCGCGGCGGCGCGCTTGTCGTCCGCCTCGCGGGCGGTCCGCTCCACCTCGGCGAGGCGCTTGGCCAGCTCGGCGCGCAGCGCGGCCGCGTCGGCGTCCTTCTTTTCCGCTGCCTTCTGCCGCGTCTCGGCGTCGCGCAGCGCCCGCTCGGCCTCGGCGGCGCGCTTCTCGGCGTCGATGCGCTTCTGCTCGGCCGCGGCGGCGAGCTTCTCCGCCTCGAGCGACGGGCCCTCCGGCTTCGGGTCGCGCGCCGCGACCGTGACCACGACGTCGTTGCCCACCGCTTTGACCCGGTACGTCGACGGGCGCGCGAAGCCGACGAGCACGCGCACGACCTGCGCCTCCTGCCCGCCCAGCATCTGCGCGGCGAGCTGGGTCACCGCCCAGGTGTTGACGGCGGTCGGTCCGTCTAGGTCCACGCCCAGACGGGCGTTGGCCACGTCGATGACGACCCGCTCGGGCCGTTCGAGCTTGTACACGGTGAACGTCGGCGTGGACGTGCCCCGGATGGTGACGACGGTCGTCGCTCCCTCCTCGCGGGTGTCCAACCTCTGGATGGCGTTCACGCCCGCGGGGGCGGCGAGCGCCGGGGCGGCCGTGAGGCAGGCGACGGCGAGGAGCGCGCGCACTCGGACAGGCGGTCTGGCGACCATGGATCGATCCTCCATACTCCGAATCGCCGATCCCGCCCGATCAGCAGACCAGAATCCTACATAGCAACCGGCGCTGGGGCCAGTTTCTTACTGAATCTCGATGTCTTCCGGATGCAGGCACACCTTTTCTTCCCGCGCCGGCGGCGCCGGGGCTCCCGGCGGCGCCTCGGCCCGCACCTCGAGCCGGACGCAACCGGGGGTGATTTCCAGGACCCTCGCCTTGTCCTTGGACAGGCAATAGCCCTGATAGACGATCTGGCCGAGCTGGGCACTGTCCCTGAACATGGCCATGTTCCGCTCGCCGCGGACGATGATGGCCATCAGCCTGAGCTCGCCGTAGGGCACCTTGTCGGCGACCATCCGCCCCTCGCACTCGTCCTTGGCCTCGGCCGCCGGGTTCTGGCCGCCGAGCGGCGCGGGCGCGACGAGATACGAGCGGAACGGGTCGCGGTTGAGCTCGCCGCTCGTGTCGGGAACGAAGTCCGACTGGGTGAGGTCCTTGCGGTACTGCTTGTCGACCTTGGCGCGAAACGCCAGCGTCTGCGGCTTGGGGGCGGCCGCGCCCGGCTGCGACGCGGCGGCCGCGCCCGCCTGCGGCGCGGCGGGCCGCTGCGGCGGCGGCGCCTTGGGCTCGTCGCCCCCACACGCCGCCGCCAGGATCGCGAGGGCCAGAAAGGTACGCATCACTTCTTCTCCGCCGGGGCGGCCTTGTCGGCCTGCCGGAACGTGGCGGCGACGAACTTCGCCGTCAGCACCACCCGGTCGCCGTCGCGCTTGGGCTCGCCGATGGACAGGTTCTCCACCGAGATGATGCGCGGCGTGTCCGCGAGCAGCTTGAAGAACTTGTTGAGCTGGTAGAAGTCGCCCTGCACCTCGACCTTGACCGGCACCTTGACGTAGGTTTCGACCGGGATCTCCTTGTCCGTGCTGCTGTGGTTGATCGCGACGTTGGCCGCGGCCGCCTGCGTCTCGAGGTGCTGGTAAAACGCCGGCAGCTCCGACGATTCGGGCAACTTCACCGCGTTCGACTGCAGTCGCCCCTCGACGTCCTTCTTCTGCTGCAGCAGCACCTGGTAGTCGCTCTTGCGCTTCTGCAGGTCCTGTTCCTGCTTGATGAGCTTCTGCTTCTGGGCCTCGAGCTTGGTCTTCTCGCTGGCCATGTCGTCGTAGAACAGGTAGTAGTACGCGCCGCCGAGGCCCGCGATCACCACCAGAAGGATCGCGATCTTGACGGGAAGCGATTGGCCCGTGACTCGATCGATGCCCTGGGCGCGCGCCATCAGTACATCACCTTTGCGAGGATCGTGAACTTGAAGTACTGCTGCTTGCTGACGGTGTCGACGGCCACGTCGGTCGGCCCCGGCGTCACGCCCTCGAAGTACACCGACGCCTGGAGGCGCAGGATGAACTGCGTCACGTCCGACCGGGACTGGGCGCCGCCCTCGATGCGCAGCGCGCCCTCCTTCTCCTCGAGCGAGGTGATCCACACCCGCTTGGCATCCCAACCCGGGCTGAACTGCTGGTTGACGTCGGTCTTGATCTGTTCCGCTTTCTGCAGCGACATCGTCGGCCGGCGGTCCTTGGTGAGCAGGTTCGACAGCTCGGCGAGCATCCACGCCGGCGTGGCGCGCACGCTCTGCAGGCGGACGATCGCCGCCTCCTGCGCCTTGGCGGCGTTGAGCTGGGCGGTGACCGCGTCGAACTCCTTGGTGTCCTCGGTGAGCGCGGCGACCGTCTTCTGCCGGCGCGAGTTCTCGCTGCGGAGCTCGTTGAGGCTGGACTCGAGCGGCAGGTGGAGGAGGAAGAACGCGGCGACGGCGATGGCGCCGACGATGCCCCCGCCGACGACCAGCTGCTTGCCGCTGCTCATCTCGCCGGCGGCGAGCTGGCGGCGACGGCGCTTGCCCTTCTTCTTCTCCTGGAGAAGGTTAATTCTGATCACTGCCGATCCCCCTGATACCGCAGCGCCAGCCCGAGCGCGATCATCGCCTCCGGCCCGTGGGCGCGGAGGAAGTCGAGGTCCAGGCGCGGGTCGACGGCGATGCGCCGCCACGCGTCGAGCACCTCCACCGGCAGGCGCGATCGCTTCTCGATGGCGCGGTGGAGCGCCGCCACCTTGGCCGAACCCCCGGAGAGGAAGATCTTGGAGATGTTCGCCTCGGCGCTGGTGGCCAAGTAGAAGTCCAGCGATCGCTGGAACTCGCCCGCCATCACCTCCGCCTGGTTCTCGATGATGCGCTCGACCTCGTGCGGGATGACGCCGTGCTCGGTCGGCGCGCCCCCGACCTTGTAGGCCTCGGCCTCCTCGTGCGCGATGCCGAGCTGCTTCTGGATCTCCTCGGTGAACGACAGCCCGCCGATGGTCACGTCGCGCGTGAACATCGACACGCCGTCGCGCATGATGTTGATGTTGGAGATCGCCGCGCCGACGTTGACCAGGACAACCGTCTCTCCAGGCGCGGTCTGGTAGTTGATCTCGAACGCGTTCTGCAGGCTGAACGCCGCCACATCGATGACTTGCGGGCTCAGGCTCGCCTCGCGCGCCGCGGCGGCGTAGTCGGCGACCACGTCCTTCTTGGCCGCCACCAGGAGGAGCTCCATCTGCCCGGTCGCGTTCTGCTTGGACGTGACCTGATAGTCGATCTCCACGTCATCCTTGGCGAACGGGATGTGATGCTCCGCCTCCCATGGGATCTGCTCGTCGAGCTCGTCCGGGGTCATCGGCGGGACGCCGATCTTCTTGATGATGACCGAGTGGCCGGCCACCGCGATGGCGACCTCCTTCTGGCGCAGGCGCAGGCGGCTCCACAGCGAGCGGATCGCGTCCACCACCGCGCCATGGTTCATGATCGCGCTGTCCACGATCGTCTGCGGCGGGAGCGGCTCGATGCCGAAGGATTGCAGGGCGACTGCGCCCTTCTTCTGCGGCTTCAGCGCTACCACTTTGATCGCGCTCGAGCCGATGTCGAGCCCGACGCACTGCTTGGCCATCGTCTCCGTATTTTCGCGCGAATCGGCGAAATCCGCAAATTCACAGACCGGAAATGCCGTACTCCTTGATCTTATATAAAAGCGCGCGGTGGCTGATCTCGAGGATCTTGGCCGCATTGGTGCGATTGCCGCCCGTGGCCAGGAGCGCCTTGCGGATGAGCTCCTCCTCGAGGACGCGCGTCGTCTTCTTGATGCTGAGCTCGCCCGACGCCAGCGTCGCGCGCACCTTGTCGCCGGTCTGCTTGATGCGGTCCTCGAGAGCCGACGCCTCGATGCGCGGCCCGTCGCACAGGACCATCGCCCGCTCGACGGTGTTCTCCAGCTCGCGCACGTTGCCCGGCCAGGCGTAGGATAAGAGGAGCTCCATCGCCTCGGGCGCGACCGACTCGACGCGCATCCCCGTGGCGGCGTGCTTCTCCGCGGTGCGGCGGAGGAAATGGTCCACGAGGATCGGGATGTCCTCGCGCCGCTCGCGCAGGGGGGGAAGGTGGAGCGGCAGCACGTTGAGGCGGTAGAAGAGATCCTCGCGGAACCGCCCGGCGCCCGCCTCCGCGCCGAGGTTCTTCACCGTGGCGGCGACCACGCGCACGTCGATGGCGATCTCGCGCGTGTCGCCCACGCGCCGGATCTCCTCCTCCTGGAGGGCGCGCAGGAGCTTGACCTGGAGGGACAGCGGCAGCTCGCCGATCTCGTCGAGGAAGAGCGTTCCCTCGTGCGCCTCCTCGAACAGGCCCTTCTTGTCGCGGATGGCGTCGGTGAACGCGCCCTTCCTGTGCCCGAACAATTCGGATTCGAGCAGCGTCTCGGGGATCGCGCCGCAGTTGACGGCGACGAACGGCCCGCCGGCGCGCGGCGACAGGGCGTGGATCGCGCGCGCCACCAGCTCCTTACCCGTCCCGCTCTCCCCGGTGATGAGGACGTTCGTCTTGTATTCGGAAACCTTCTGGATCGTCCTGAACAGCGCCTGCATGGCGGGGCCCTTGCCCACCATGCCGAGGAGGCCCTCCTCACGCGCCGGCGCCGGGCCGCGCTCGGCGAGCGCGCGCCGCAGGCGCTGGTTCTCCTGGCGCAGCCGCTCGCGCTCCTCCGCCTTGCGCAGGACGAGCAGCACCTCGTCGGGCTTGAACGGCTTGGAGATGTAGTCGTAGGCGCCCCGCTTCATCGCGTCGAGCGCCAGGTCGTTCGAGCCGTAGGCGGACATCATGATGACGGTGGGGCCGTTGCCGCGCCGGCGCAGCTCGTCGAGGAGATCGAGCCCCGACGTCTGCGGCATGCGCACGTCGCACAAAAGGCAGTCCACCTCGCGCGCCTCGAGCTCGGCCAGCGCGCCGCGCGCGCTGGGGACGGACGTCACCTCGAACCCCTCGCGGGCGAGGAACACCTGCAGCATGTGCCGCAGGCTCTCCTCGTCGTCGACCACGAGGATCCGGCGGAGACTGTGGGGGGCTTGCACCGTTCCGCCCGAGTTTACCATAGGGTACATTGGCCGACCCCGATGCGCATCACCGCCAACCAGGTCACGTTCACGCGCCTCGTCGCGATGCCGTTCCTGGCGATCTTGCTCTACGGCGGGCGGACCGAGCGTCTCATCGCG
>DATFWE010000119.1:0-10045 GCA_035259575.1 Haliangiales bacterium | reverse complement strand
AAGCTCACCAGCAGGACTGCCAGGTTGGCCTCGACCCGACCCCGTACGGCCGGCCCCAACGTTTCGACCGGAAGGCGGATGGCCAAGCTCTGCCATCGGCGCCTCATCACGCCCAAAACGTCTGTTTCCTGCGCATTCGAGGGCCGCTTCTCGCGGCGTTCTCCCGTCGGGCGACCTGTTCTCCGCCGCTCCGCCCACGCGCCGTCGGCCTGATACCCCCTTTCTTTCACTTACGCGCCTCCCATGCTTCGACGGGGCTTCTGCCAGCGGTCCCCCGCGCACGACACCGGTCTACACCCCCTCCTCTCACGCGCCGCCTGCGCCCAACCCCCCCTTTGTACTGCTTACGCGCACGCGCCACGGACGCACGCCCGTCAGCGAGGTGGCGTCGGCCGCGACCGGCGTCGCGACTTCCACGTCCTCGCAGTACACGCCGCCCATCCCGTCGAGCTGGGCGCTGGCGGCGCACCACACGCTCGTCGCGGCGCCCTGCTCCGTCGTCTTGAACGTGGTCCCGGCCAGGCGCGCCTGGATCGCCGCGATCTCCTCGGGCGGGAGCGAGCGCATGAGGTCGGTGACGATCGCGCCCGGGTGCACCGCGAACGCGCGCACGCGCCGCGCCTCGCCGCGCTCGTCGAGCCGGAGCGCGAACAGGACGTTCGCCGTCTTCGACTGGCCGTAGGCGATCCACTTGTCGTACGCGAGCCGGTGGAAAATGCGGATCGTCGAAGTCCATCGGGGCGCGCGCGTGGCCGCGCGACGACAGCGACGCCACCCGCGCGCCGTTCGCCGCGCGCAGCGCCGGCCACAGGCGCACGGTGAGCTGGAAATGCCCGATGTGGTTGGTCGCCAGCTGCGCTTCGAACCCGCGCGCGTCGCGGGCGAGCGGGGACGCCATGATGCCCGCGTTGTTCACCAGCATGTGCAGGGGACGCCCCGACGCCGCGAAGCGCGCGGCGAACGCATCGATCGACGCGGGGTCGAGGAGATCGAGCGCGTCGACCTCGACGCGTGCGATGCCGGTGACGGCGGCGCGCGCCGCGTCGCGGGCCGCCCGCGCGCCGACGATCACCGTCGCCCCGGCCCCGCCAGCGCCCGCGTGGTCTCGAGGCCGAGCCCGGCGTGACCGCCGGTGACGACCGCGACGGCGCCGCGGAGGTCACGATCCCCGAGCGCCTCGCGGGCGGTGGTCCGCTCGCCGAAGCCCGAGCGGATGGGCGCCTGCTTGCTCCGCATGGTCAGACCCGCTCGAGGTAGGCGGCCGTGCCCATGCCGCCGGCGGTGCACACGCCCGCGATCGCGCGCCGGGCGCCGCGGCGCCCGAGCTCGAGGAGCGTCGAGCCGAGGTAGCGGATGCCCGACATGCCGTAGGGGTGCCCGAGGGCGATGGCGCCGCCGTTCACGTTGGTGATCTCCCACGGCGTCTCCAGCTGCGCCTGGTTGTAGAGCGTCGTCACCGCGTAGGCCTCGTGGATCTCCCACAGGCCGATGTCCCCCATCGACAGGCCGTGCCGCCGCATGAGCTTGCGGACCGCCGGCGTGATGGCGATGCTCATCTCCTCGGGGCCGACGGCCGCGAGCTCCATGCCGCGGAACAGCCCGAGGATCGTCAGCCCGCGGCGCGCGGCGAGGTCGGCGTCCATCATCACCGCCGCCCCCGCCCCGTCGGACAGCTGCGACGCGTTGCCGGCGGTGGTGGTGCCGCCCTCGTACACGGGCTTCAGCGCGGCGAGACCGGCCAACGTGGTGTCGGGCCGGGGCCCCTCGTCGCGTTCGAGCGTCACCTGCTCGGTGTGGCTCGCCTTGGTGACCTTGTCGGTGACCTTCATCGTCGTGGTGATGGGGACGATCTCCTCGGCGAACTTGCCGCCCGCCGCCGCCGCCGCAACGCGCTGCTGGCTGCCGACGACGTACTGGTCCTGCGCCTCGCGCGAGATGCCGTACTTCTTCGACACGAAGTCGGCGGTCTGGTTCATCGTCCACCACACCGCGGGCATGCGCTGCTGCAGCGGCTCGTAGAAGAACCCGTTGAAGTTGAGGTTGTACTGCACGAGGCTGATGCTCTCGACGCCGGCGGCGATCGCCACCGCGGCCTCCCCCGCGGCGATCCGGTTGGCGACGATCGAGGCCGCGCTGAGCCCCGAGCCGCAGTAGCGGTTGATCGTGATGCCGGGCACGCCGACGCCGAACCCCGCCTCGAGCGCGGCGTTGCGCGCGACGTTGTGGCCGGTCGCGCCCTCGGGCAGCCCGCAGCCGACCACCACGTCCTCGACCTCGGCGGGGTCGATCTGGGCGCGCTCCACCGCGTGGCGGAGGACATGCGCGGTCATGGGAATGCCGTGGGTCTGGTTGAGCGCTCCGCGCACGGCCTTGCCGATGCCGGTGCGACAGTAGGCGACGACGGCGACGTCCTTGCTCATGTGTGCCTCCACCCGAAATATGGCACGCCCTACGGCACGATGACGTCGTCGTCCGGCGGCTCGGCGTAGAGGCGCGCGACCAGGTCGGCGCGCCGCTCGAGGATCCGGCGCTGGTTGAGGTAGCCCTTGTCGGTGATCTCGCCCCCGTCGATGGACGGGGGCTCGCTCGCGACGATCGCCCGCGCGACGCGCGTGCTCGAGCCGGGATGCGCCGCGTTGTGGGCGGCCAGGCCCTCGCGCACGCGCCGGCGCACGTCTTCGGCGCCGGGCGCCGCGAACACGAGGATCTCGCCGCGATCGTGGCCCGCGACCACCGCGTCGGCCACGGCGGGCGCGCAGGCGGCGATGGCGCGGACGCGCAGGTTGCCGACGGACACCCACGTGCCCGACGACAGCTTGAAGTTCTCCGCGGTGCGCCCGTCGAACACGATCCCGCGCGCCGGCTCGCGCTCGTCCTCGAACCTCGCCGCGTCGCCGGTCGCCAGGAAGCCGTCCTCGTCGACTGGCGCGGGCGCCACCCGGCCGCCGCGCAGCCACGTGCCGGGCGTCACGTTCGGCCCGCGCACGCGCATCTCCAGCTTCCCCTCGCGCGTGGGCATGAGCTTGAGCAGGCATCCCGGTGCCGGGAGGCCGACGACGCCCGCGCGCGGAATGGGAAAGTGCACCGCGGTGACGAGGGGCGCGGTCTCGGTCGCCCCCCACGCCGACGCCATCATTACCCGCCCGCCGCCGAGCCGCTCGAGCCGCTCCCAGGTGCTCGGCGCGAGCGACGCGCCGGCGTAGAACAGGACGTCGAGCTCGGCGAAGAACGCGGCGCGCAGCCCGGCGTCGCGCTCCAGCCGATCGACGAGCATGTCGAAGCCGCGCGGCACGTTGAGGGTCGGGCTGGGCCCCTCCCACTCGGTGGTGATGATGACCTGTACGTCGGAGAGGTCGGGGATGGCGTCGATGGGGGTTCTGTCGATCGCCCACAGACCCGCGCCCATGATCGCGAGCATGATGAGCAGGACCACGAACGGGTTCTTGCCGGTGAAGGCGATGAGTTTGTTGATCATTGCTTCATCCCCGGCATTCCGGGCAGTCCGGGCATGGCCGCGCCGGCGTCGGGGCCCATCGGCATCGTCTGGCCGCCGCCCATGTCCATGCCCGGTATGCCCATCGACGTCGACTTCATCGCCGCGCCGCCCATGTCCATGCCCGGTATGCCCATCGACATCGACTTCATCGCCGCCTCGAGGTTGGTCTCGGAGTCGACGAGGAACTGCGCCGATGTGACCACCCGGTCGCCTTCTTGGAGGCCGCCCAGGACCTCGTATGCATCGGCGGCGGCGGCGCCGACCTGCACGTCGCGCGGCTGGAAGTAGCCGTCCGGCAATGCGAGGAGCACGTACTGCCGCTCGCCGGTGTCGATGACCGCCTCCTTGGGCACAGCGAGCTTGCGCCCGAGCGTCGTGTCGAGGACCACGGTGACGTAGGACTCCGGCTTGGAGACCGGGCCGGGGTTGTCGAACGCGAGGCGCACCTTGACCCGGCGCGCGCGCGGGTCGAGGGTCGGGTAGATGAAGTCCACCTTGCCCTCGAGCGCCGGGCCGCCGCCGCCGTAGGGGAACAGCACCTTGGCGGCCTGGCCGACGCGGATCTGCGCGACCTCGTTCTCGAACAGCTCGGCGATGATCCAGATCTTCGACAGGTCGGCGATCTTGACCGTGCTCATCTCGGGCGTGAGGTACTGGCCGCGGAATGGGCTGCGCTCGACGATGACGCCGTCGAAGGGCGAGGACAGGGTCAGGGTGCGCGCAGGCTCGCGCGTGCGCTCCAGCTCCTCGAGCTGCGCGTCGGTGATGTCCCAAAGCCGCAAGCGCCGGCGCGCCGCCTCGGTGAGCGAAGCGTCGTCGGCGCTGATGGCCCGCTCCTGGCGCAGCCCGATCAGGTAATCGGTCTGGGCATTGAGTAGATCCGGGCTGTAGATCGTGACCAGCGGATCGCCGCGCTTGACCGGCTTGCCCACGTAATCGACGTAGACCTTCTCGACCCAGCCGGCGACCTCGGTGTGGATCTCGGCGAGGCGGCGCTCGTCGTAGCTGATGACACCGACGGTCCGGATGGCGAACGTGAGCTCGCGCGGCGCGACGGTCGCGCTGCGGACGCCGATGAGCTGCTGGCGTTCGGGCGAGATGCGGATGGGCGGCGGCGGCGCGGGCGCGGCGGCGCGGCCGGCGTCCGGCGAGACCGGGGTCACCGAAGCCGCGAGCTCTGCTGAGGGCGCTGAGCGGCGCGTGGCCAGATACGTGACCGTTGCGCCGAGGGCGGCCGCGGCGGTGAGCGCTAGCGTCCAGCGGAGCGATACGGGTCGGCGAGCCGGCGGCGCCGGGTTCTCGGCGTTCGTCGTGATGTTCTCCATGGCCGACCTCAGGGCCGCGGGTACCTGGCACGAACGCGCGCGACGATCGCGTCGTCGCTCAGGCCCGGTTGTTGCCACGGGTAGACGTCGCGGCCCATCCCATTGCACGGCCCGTATTGGGGCGGGCACGCGCCGCGGTAGCATTCGGCAAGCGTGCGATTGCCGCAGGAGCATGGCACCCTGGCCGCGAGCTCCGGGATGCGCTCGAGCATGAAGGAGAGGAGCTCCCGGCCGTCGGCAGGGGCCGCAGGCGGGGAAGTGGCGGCCGCCGGCCTGCCGCAAGCCGCCACGACAAGGAAGAGAGCCGTGAGAATCCGCATGCCCCTGCGCCAAGCATCGAACGTGCCAAGCGGCACGGCGTGTTGGTTCTCCGGGAGAATTACGCGAGGGCGATGTGCGCGCGCGTTGCCTCCGCTCCTGCGCGGTCGCGTTCTTGACCAAGCCCTTCCGCGCCGCGGACGTGCTCGCCGCCGTGGACGCCGCCATCGCATCGGGGCGCCCGTGACCATGGGTTGGCGCGCGCGACGGCATGCGGGCAGGCCCTTGCACCGCCCTCTCCAGCCCCGGATACGACACACGGCGACACGAGAGGCCGCGGCGAAGGCCGACGCGCGCGCGCCGAGTGGGCGAAGGTTCGCTCGCGCGGCGGGTCGTCGTCAAATCAACGCAGATGCCGAATGCGAGAGGTCGCAGGCCGCCCGCCGATGGGAGCCCTCCACGGCACGGCTCGTGCACACACCGCGATCGCGCGGCCCAGAACGCGAACCCGCCGCTGATGGAGGCGATTTCAAATGCTGGAGTCTCCGCCCGAATCAACTCGCCAATTGGAGCTGGTGAAGGCACTTGGGGAGGACACGATCTTGAAGCCAGGGGATCGAGTGAAAATCTCCACACGATGCCCCGTTGCTCACTATCGCGTGCCTCTTTACGTTCGCGGCAAGGATGGCTTGATCGAGCTGATCATCACACCGCCGAGCGTCAATAACGAAGAAGAGGGATTCGGCCGAAATACCGGCATGAGGCGCCACCATTATCGGGAGGGCACGAGTCGCAGTGGGCGGCGATCAGTTCGATCGCGAGCTCGAGCAACCGGTTCGGCGTGTTGGCAACGAGGACGCACCGTTTCGCAAGGAGAGGCCGCATGACTGAGGCTGAGCGTATGGAACGACATCGTCACATCGACCACGTCACCACGAGTGAAGGGAGAGCGATGCTTGAGCTCAGCCTCAAGGACTGCCACGACGCCGGCGACATGGCAGGCATCGAGCGCTATCTCTCCGATGCGCCCGGGGTGCGGGGTGTGCACATGGATCGGACCCGGGCGGTCGCCCACCTGACCGTCGATCCGCAGGCCACGTCTGCGGCGGCACTGCAACAGGCCCTGTGTCACGCAGGTTACGGATGTGTTTGTCAAGAGGCGGTCGTCGAACCCCCGGCGGGCCACCGCCATATGCCAGATGCGCACGCCGGGCACGGGGCCGGCATGGTGCAGGATATGCTGCGGCGCTTCATCGGGTCGGCCATCCTCACCGTGCCGACCGTTGTGTACTCGCCGCTGGGTGCCTCGCTCTTCGGCCGCGAGCTCGCCCCGCCGTTCGGGTTGTCGCAAGGCGTCGTCGGCTTCGTCCTTACCTCGATCGTCGTCTGGTGGGGCGCCTGGCCGTTTCTTTCCTCCGCCGCCCGGTCGCTCCGTCGTGGCGAGCTCACCATGATGACGCTGATCGCCACCGGTATCCTGGTGAGTTACCTCTACTCGGCGGCGGTCACCGTTGGCCTGCCCGGCGAGCTCTTCTACGACGCGGCCGCGATGCTGACTGCATTCAGCCTCCTGGGGCATTGGATGGAGATGCGGAGCCGTTTCGCGACCGGGCGCGCGGTCGAAGCGCTGCTCAAGCTCGCCCCGCCCACCGCACGACGCGTTCGGTATGGACAAGAGGAGGAAGTGCCGCTGGAAGCCGTCGCGGTAGGTGACATCCTTGCAGTTCGGCCCAGCGACACGATCCCCGTGGATGGCGTCGTCACCGAAGGCTCGAGCTACGTTGATGAATCGATGCTCACTGGAGAGCCGCTGCCGGTCGCCAAGGGGCCGGGGGATGAAGTGGTGGCCGGGACGCGAAACCATCAGGGAGCGTTCCGGTTCCGCGCAACCAAGGTCGGAGCTGATACGGCGCTGGCTCGCATCGTCGCCATGGTCCGGGAGGCGCAGTCCTCGAAGCCACCGGCGCAGCGGCTGGCGGACCTCGCCGGTAAGTATTTGGTGATCGTCGCGCTCGCGGCCGGCCTGATCACGTTTGCGGTCTGGCTCGTATTTGGACACCAAGCCGTCGTCTTCGCGCTGTCTGCTGCCGTGGCGGCCATCGTGGTCGCCTGTCCGGACGCGCTTGCGCTCGCGACTCCGACCGCGATCACGGTGGGCGTAGGGCGAGCAACGCGTGCGGGCGTGCTGTTCAGAAACGCCACGGTTCTCGAGGCGGCGGCCCAAGTGGATACGGTCGTCTTCGACAAGACGGGCACGCTCACCGAAGGCCGGCCGTCAGTGACGGATGTACTTCCAGCGGCAGGGGGGGACGAGGCGGAGATTCTCCGGCTCGCGGCTGCAGCGGATGGACAGTCGGAGCACCCCATTGCCACGGCCGTTGTCGAGGCTGCCAAGAAGCGCGCGCTTGCCGTCCATCCGCCCTCTGATTTCGAAGCCGTCCCTGGCCACGGCGTCAAGGCGACGGTCGATGGTCGCACCGTGCTCTTGGGTAATCGCAGGTTGCTCGAGCGCAACGGCGTGACGCCGGGGCTGGACCCCGAGGCCGAGAGGCTGCGAGCGGAAGCCAAGACAATACTCTACCTGGCGGCGGATGGCCGGACGCTCGGTCTCATCGCAGTCGCCGACCGCATTCGTCCTACGGCGACATTCGCTGTTCGGGCGCTCCACGACCTCGGCATACGCGTTCTGCTCCTCACCGGCGACAGTCGGGCCACGGCCGAAGTAGTCGCTCGCACGCTCGCGATCGACGATGTCCGTGCCGAGGTCTTGCCGGGCGACAAGGCTGCCGAGGTCCGGCGACTCCAGGAGGAGGGCCGTCGGGTCGCCATGGTCGGGGATGGGGTGAACGATGCACCGGCGCTCGCGGCGGCGACGGTCGGCATCGCCATCGGCGCGGGCACGGACGTGGCGATCGAGACAGCCGGAGTTGTTCTCATGAAGGACGATCCAGCCGATGTTCCGGCCGCGCTGGCTCTGGCCCGCCAGGTGCGGCGCAAGATCAAACAGAATCTCTTCTGGGCGGCAATCTACAACCTGATTGCGATCCCGCTCGCTGCCGGCGTGTTGTATCCGTCGTTGGGGATTCTGCTCAAGCCGGCGTGGGCTGCGCTCGCGATGAGCGCGAGCACGGTGACGGTTACTTTCAATGCCTTGCTCTTGCCGTCGCCCCGACCGCCCAAGCAAGCTACGTCTTGAACCGGCACGACAACACTCCGAAGTATGAGCCCGGAGACGCAACGTCGCCGGCACGTGCAGGGGCTGGGCGACGACGAGATCGTCGCCTGGGTCTAGGCCAAGTACCCGCGGCGCTGAGGTCGGAGATGGAGGACATGATGACGACCGCCGAGCATCCAGCGCCCCCGCGGCGAGCGGGTCGGCGTCCCATGGCGCCGGTCTGGTCCCTGGCGCTGGCAGCGGCGGCCGCGCTCGGCGCGGCCGTGACTTCCTCGCGACCGCGGCGGGACGACGCCTCCGACCGAGCCCGCGACGTCGCTGAGCCCGCCGGCACCCGATGCAGGGCGGCCGCCGCGCCGGCGCCGCCGAGTCCCATCCGCATCTCACCCCAGCGGCAGCAGCTCGTCGGCGTGCGCAAGGCCACCGTCGAGCCGCGCGATCTCACCCTGGCCATCCGCACCGTCGGCGTCATCAGCTACGACGAGCGGCCCCTGACCGAGATCCACACCAAGATCTCCTGCGGATCGACTGCCCCTCACAGCAACGGGAGAGTTGTGATCTTTCCCCGTTTTTGTGGACACCCAGCAAATGGAGGAAGATCAGCCACGCGATCGGTCACCGAGTCGGATACATCAGGGACGGTGACGTCGACGGTGGCGCAGCCGACGCGCCGCTCGCGTTCTCCGCCGCTCTACTCACGCGCCGTCGATCTGATACCCCCTTCGTTCGCTTACGCGCCCGTCGAGCACGGCGACGTCCGCGCCGTGGACGGGGGACGCTGCGGTTCCGGACGACGCGTGTGGGCCCGGGCTTCGAGGAGACGCTCCAGCTCGACGCCGTGAAGCTCGACGTCCCCGTCCTTGACGAGCGGTTCGAGCCGCCGGCGAGGTAGCGAACGATCGGGGTTACGGCCGTCGCGCGACGATGGTGACGCGGCCGCCGATCGATTCGCACCGGTCGACGGGAGGCCAGCGCCGACCGCTCGGACCGAACGACCGACGGATCGAGCCGGAGCTTCTCGTATGCGGACGTCCGCACCGACCACGCGCCCGAGGCGCGCTCGTGGACGGTGTCCGTGATGACGACCAGAGTCGCCCGCGTAGTCTCCAGGCGGCACGTGAGGATGCGTTCGGCGTCGCCGCGGACGACGAAGGTGCGATCGCCGGCGCGCCGCGGCGGGCCGGTGTGGTCGCGGAACGTGAGGAGGAGGAGCCCCCTCGGCGCGTGGTGCGCGGCCGCCGCGCCGAGAAGCGTCCTGACCTCCTCGTGGGAGCGAAGGTGGGTGAGGGTGTCGCCCATGCAGACGACGAGGTCGTACGCGCCGGCGAGGAGGTCGCGGACGGCCGCCAGATCCGCGTGGGCGATTCGCGCGCCCGGGCACGCGGCGGCGAGCTCCGCCAAAGCGCGTCCGAGCCGTCCACGGCGGTCACGCGTCGCCGAGGTCGACGAGCGGCAGGGTCTGGAGCCCGAGCCCCGCGCCGAGATCCAGCGCGCGGGCACCGGGCGGGGCGTCGCCCACCCGAGCTCGCGCAGCTCGGCGCGCGATCGCTCGATCGCCGAGGGAAAGTCCCCCGTCCAGGTTCAGCCGACCGACCCGGCAGCGGCCTCGCACCGGATCCTTCCAGATCGCAGTGTGCACTGTGCGGCCCCTCCACTCGATATCGCGCGGAAGCCCGACGTTCACCGACACGATTTGGCCATGGCGTTCGTTCATGTCGGCTCGCCGCCCGTGCTCGGAACGTCGAGGTCGCGATCCGGGCCGTGCGGAATCACCGTCTGACCCGGCGCGAG
>DATFWE010000118.1:0-9445 GCA_035259575.1 Haliangiales bacterium | reverse complement strand
CGCCGGCGCCGGGATGTGGGACAAGACGATCCAGGTCTTGCACCGCCTGTCCTACGTCGTCGCCTCCCCGGAGAAACGCGCCGACGTGCTCTACCGCATCGGCGAGACCTACCGCCTGCGCCTGGGCGACGACGAGCGCGCGTCCGACGCCTACCTCAAGGCCATCGATCTCGACGACCAGCACGCGCCCACGCTGCGCCGCCTGATCGACTACTACTGGGCGCAGGGGGACGACGCGTCCCTCCTCGAGATCGGCACCGAGCTCGACGGGCGGGGCCTTCTGGCCCACGCCGACACGCCGGCGGACACGCTGGCCCGGGTGGCGGTGGCCGCGGCGCGCGGCGGCGACGTGGCGCGGGGCTCCGGGCTCGTGCGCGGGCTGGGCGACGCCGCGGCAGGGGCGCTGGCCATGGCGCTGGCCGACGCGGCCGCGCGCGCGCCGAGCGCCGTCGACGCCATCGCCGCCGCGGCGCGGGCGCTGTGCGTGCCGCCCGGCCCGTCGCTCGAGGCGGTGCGCGCGGTCCTGGCGATCCGCGCGTCGAAGGACGCGCACTCGGCGCGGCTGGTGTCGGAGTTATAGCGGGTCCTCCGGATCCCCCTCCGGCTCGATGTGGATCGTCACGTCCGCGACACCGGCGAGCGCGCCGCGGATGCTGGCCTCCACTCGATGGCTGAGCGCGTGCGCGTCGCGCAGCGGCAGCGCCCCGTCGACCTGGATGTGGCAGTCGATGAGCAGGGCCCCCTCGACGCCGCGCGAGCGGACCCGGTGGCACCCGGCCACGCCCTCGACCGCCATCGCGGCCGCGCGGATGCGCTCGGGGTCCACCACCGCCCGGTCGAGCAGCACCGACAGGTTGGCGGTCACGATGCGCCAGGCGGTGTGGGCGATGACCGCGATGACCGCCAGCGCGACGAGCGGGTCGGCGGCGCCCACACCCAGGCGCGAGGCGACGAGCGCGCCGATGACCCCGACGGTGACGAACACATCGGACAGGGTGTGGGCCGCGTCGGCCACGAGAAAGGCGCTGCCGAGCTCGCGCCCGCGGCGATGCTCGTAGCGGGTCACCGCGATGTTCACGGCCAGCGTCCCCAGCATCACGGCGAACCCGCCGGCGCCGGCGACGGGCGGCTCGCGGCCGCGGGCGAGCGCCTCCACCGCCGAGACGGCGAAGCGCACCGCGCCCCCGGCAATGAGGAGGCCGATGAACGCCGCGGCCAGCGTCTCGATCTTGTGGTGGCCGTACGGGTGCTCGCGGTCCGGCGGCGCCTTGGCCATGCGCAGGAAGACGATGCCGATGACGTTCGCGGCGGCGTCGAGCGTCGAGTGGATCGCGTCCGAGGCGACCGACAAGGAGCCGGAGAACCAGCCGTAGGCGGCCTTCGCCGCCGCGACCGCGACGTTGAGAGTGAGGATCTGGACGATGACCCGCTGGACGGGGTCCACGCCTCCATCCTAGCCCGTTGGCCGCACGAATCCGGGGGCCGCGACATTGACGGCCGCGCCCCCATGGTTAGGTTCCTCACAAATGCGCACGGACAAGCTCACGATCAAAGCGCAAGAGGCGCTCGCCGACGCCCGGGACCTCGCCGCGGGGCGGGGAAACCCGGAAATCACCAGCGACCATCTGCTCCTCGCGCTCCTCCGCCAGGAGGAGGGCGTGGTCCCGCGCATCCTCGCCAAGGTCGGCGCCGACCCCCGGGCGCTGGCCGCGGCCGTCGAGCGCGAGCTCGAGGGCCAGCCCGTCGTCAAGGGCGCCGGGCTCGAGGTCGGCATCGGCCGCAAGTTCCGCGAGCTCTACGAGCTGGCCGCCAAGGAGGCCGGCAAGTTCAAGGACGAGTACGTTTCCACGGAGCACTTCCTCCTCGCCATGCTCGCCGCCGACGTCGGGGGCGCGTCGCGCGTCCTCCGCGATGCGCACGTGGACTACGAGGCCGTGCTGCGCGCGCTCACCGACGTGCGCGGTACCCAGCGCGTCACCGACCCCGACCCGGAGGGCAAGTACCAGGCGCTCGAGCGCTACACCCGCGACCTCACCGACCTCGCCGCCAAGGGCAAGCTCGACCCGGTCATCGGCCGCGACGAGGAGATCCGCCGCTCGATGCAGATCCTCGCCCGCCGCACCAAGAACAACCCGGTCCTCGTCGGCGAGGCCGGCGTGGGCAAGACCGCGATCGTCGAGGGCATCGCCCAGCGCGTGGCCTCCGGCGACGTGCCGGAGTCGCTGCGCGGCAAGCGCATCCTGTCGCTCGACCTCGGCCTCCTCATCGCCGGGACCAAGTACCGCGGCGAGTTCGAGGATCGCCTGAAGGCGGTGCTCAAGGAGATCGAGGCCTCCGAGGGGGCGATCGTCCTTTTCATCGACGAGCTCCACACGCTCGTCGGCGCCGGCGCCGCCGAGGGGGCGCAGGACGCCGCGAACATGCTCAAGCCGGCCCTGGCGCGCGGCGAGCTCCGCTGCATCGGCGCCACCACCCTCGACGAGTTCCGCAAGCACATCGAGAAGGACAAGGCGCTCGAGCGCCGCTTCCAGCCGGTGTTCGTCGGCGAGCCGAGCGTCGAGGATACGATCGCCATCCTCCGCGGGCTCAAGGAGCGCTACGAGGTCCACCACGGCATCAAGATCCGCGACGCGGCGCTCATCTCCGCCGCGCGCCTGTCAGACCGCTACATCTCCGGCCGGCAGCTCCCCGACAAGGCCATCGACCTCGTCGACGAGGCCGCCAGCCGCCTGAAGATGGAGATCGAGTCCACGCCCACGCCGATCGACCAGCTCGAGCGACGCATCGCCGCGCTCGAGGTCGAGCGGGCCGCGGTCAGCAAGGAGAAGGACAAGGCGTCCAAGCAGCGCCTCCCCGAGGTCGAGCGCGAGATCGCCGAGCTCAAGGAGCAATCGACGTCGCTGCGCGCCCAGTGGCAGAAGGAGCGCGAGGTCATCGGCCAGATCTCGGCGCTCAAGGAGCAGCTGGAGAAGCTCCGCGGCGAGGCCGAGCGCGCCCAGCGCGCTGGCGATTTCACCAGGGCGTCCGAGCTGCGCTACGGCCGGGTGCCCGAGCTGGAGAAACAGCTCCAGGCGCGCGAGGCGGAGCTCGCCCGCGTGCAGCAGGGCGGCTCGTTCCTGCGCGAGGAGGTGACCGAGGACGACATTGCCGCCATCGTCGCCAAGTGGACCGGCATCCCCGTCGAGCGGATGCTCGAGGGGGAGATGGAGCGCCTGGGCAAGATGGAGGATCGCCTGCGCCACCGCGTCGTCGGCCAGGAGGAGGCGCTCCGCGCCGTCGCCAACGCCGTGCGGCGCGCCCGCGCCGGCCTCCAGGACCCGAACCGGCCCATCGGCTCGTTCCTGTTCCTCGGCCCGACCGGCGTCGGCAAGACCGAGCTCGCCCGCGCGGTCGCCGAGTTCCTGTTCGACGACGAGCACGCGATGGTGCGCATCGACATGTCCGAGTACACGGAGAAGCACACGGTCGCCCGGCTCATCGGCGCGCCTCCCGGCTACGTCGGTTACGACGAGGGCGGCCAGCTCACCGAGGCGGTCCGCCGCCGTCCCTACGCGGTCGTCCTGTTCGACGAGGTGGAGAAGGCGCACCCGGACGTGTTCCACGTGCTGCTCCAGCTCCTCGACGACGGGCGCCTCACCGACGGGCAGGGGCGCACGGTCGACTTCAAGAACACCGTCGTCATCATGACGTCGAACGCCGACCCGAGAAGGCTGCGCGACGTGTTCCGGCCCGAGTTCCTGAACCGGATCGACGAGATCCTCGAGTTCCGGCCGCTCGGCAAGACCGAGCTCGCCAAGGTCGTCGAGATCCAGATCGCGCGCCTCACCAAGCTGCTCAAGGCGCGCGACCTCGAGCTCACCCTCACGCAGCGGGCGCTCGAGTTCGTCGCCGCCGAGGGCTACGACCCGCAGTTCGGGGCGCGGCCGATGAAGCGCGCGATCCAGCGCCTCATCCAGGACCCGCTGGCCGCGGCGTTCCTCGCCGGCGAGTTCCGCCCCGGCGACAAGATCGAGGCCGACGCGGTCGACGGCAAGATCGTCTTCCGCAAGGTCGGCGGCACGGAGAAGGCGGCATGAGCCTGCGAGCGGAGGCGAGGCCAATCGCGACCCTGGAGCGAGGCGCAGCCGAGCGACCCGGAGCGCCGAGCCGGAGCGAGCAGGCGGTGCAACAATGAGCAAGGACCTCTACGAGATCCTGGGCGTCAAGGAGACGGCCAAGCCGGAGGAGATCAAGAAGGCCTACCGGGACTTCGCCAAGAAGTACCACCCGGACAAGACCGGCGGCGACAAGGCCAAGGAGTCCAAGTTCAAGGACATCACAGCCGCCTACGAGGTCCTGTCCGACCCCAAGCGGCGCGAGCAGTACGACGCCATGCGCCGGAGCGGCTTCCGTCCGGGCACCGGCGCGCCGCCGCCCGGGTTCGACGCCTCCGTATTCGAGGGCATCGACGGGATCGAGGACCTCCTCGGCCGGATCTTCTCCGGCGGGGGCCGGGGCGCGCGGCGCGGCTCGACCAGCCGGCAGCGGGTGGTGTTCGAGTCCACGCCGTTTTCCAGCTTCGAGACGTTCGAGTTCGGCGGCAACATGCGCGGCCAGCCGTACGCCCCGGTCGAGGAGACGATCCGCACCCGCGACGGCCACGTCCTCACCCAGCGCGGGGACGACCTCTACGGCACGGTCGATCTCACCCTCGAGGAGGCGATCCTCGGCGGGCGCGTCGAGGTCCCCACGCTCGACGGTCCGGTGACGGTGACGATCCCCCCCGGCACGTCCAGCCACCAGAAGCTCCGCCTCCGCGGCAAGGGCGCCCCGCGCATGGACGGCCGGCGCGGCGATCAGTACGCGGAGGTGAAGATCGTCGTCCCACCCAAGGTCGACGACAAGGCCGCGGACCTCCTGCGCGAATTCGCCCGTCGGGCCCCGGTCAAGGTCCGGCGGTAAGTCCCGGCCCATTGCATACCGGTGTAACGCGACTTACGTTTGAAGTTATGATGGTCCGACTCCCCATCTTACCTCTCCGCAACCTTGCGATCTTTCCAGGCATTGTGCAGCCGGTGGACATCGGGCGTCCCGGCTCGCTGAAGCTCATCGAGGACGTCACGCGCTTCGGCGCCGCCGGCGCGCGTTTCGTGGTCGTCACGCAAAAGGACGCCGCCGTCGATGATCCCAAGCCCGAGGACCTGCATCCCGCCGGGGTCGAGGTCGAGGTGGTGAAGGTCGTGCGCCAGCCCGACAACCGGCTCACCGTCGTCGTGCGCGGCATCGAGCGCGTGCGGCTTGCCACGGTCACCCAGCACACCCCGTACATCGCGGCCCAGGTCGAGGTCATCGGCGACGTCGTCGGCGACCCGATCGAGGTCGACGGTCTGTCGATGGCCGTCCGCGAGGCCGCCAAGCAGATGATCGAGCTTTCCCCCGAGATCCCCGGCGACGCCAAGGCCGCGATCGATCAGATGACCGACGCCGCGCGCCTGGCCGACATGGTCGCCGCCAACCTGGACCTGTCCATCGAGGACAAGCAGGCGCTCATCGCCGAGCCCTCGGTCAAGGTCCGACTCGAGCGGGTGCTCGGCGCGCTCCACCACCGCATCGAGGTGTTCAAGGTCAAGGAGAAGATCGACACCCAGGTGCGCGAGGAGCTGTCGAAGCAGCAGCGCGAGGCCGTCCTGCGGCAGAAGCTCAAGGCCATCCAGGAGGAGCTGGGCGAGATCGACCAGAGCTCCGAGGATCAGGGCGAGCTCGCGGACAAGATCCGCGAGGCCAAGATGCCGGAGGAGGTGGAGAAGGTCGCCAAGAAACAGCTGTCCCGCCTGGGGCAGATGCAGAGCGCGTCGCCCGAGTACACCGTCACGCGCACCTACCTCGAATGGCTGATCGAGGTGCCGTGGACCAAGGAGACCGAGGACAAGCTCGACCTCAACGACGCGCGCGCGATCCTCGACGCCGACCACTACGACCTCGACCGGGTGAAGAAGCGCATCATCGAGTACCTGGCGGTGCGCAAGCTCGCCCCGGGGAAGAAGGGGCCGATCCTATGCCTCGTCGGCCCGCCCGGCGTGGGCAAGACGTCGCTCGGCCGGTCGATCGCGCGGGCGCTCGGCCGCGAGTTCGCGCGCATGTCGCTGGGCGGCGTGCGCGACGAGGCGGAGATCCGCGGGCACCGGCGCACGTACATCGGCGCGCTGCCCGGCCGCATCATCCAGACGATGAAGAAGGCGGGCACGCGCAACCCGGTGGTCGTGCTCGACGAGATCGACAAGCTCGGCGCCGATTTCCGCGGCGATCCGTCGGCGGCGCTGCTCGAGGTCCTCGACCCGGAGCAGAACTTCTCGTTCAGCGACCACTACCTGGAGGTCGCGTACGACCTGTCCCGCGTGCTGTGGATCGCCACGGCGAACCAGCTCGACCCGATCCCCCCGGCGCTGCGCGACCGCCTCGAGATCATCGAGCTTCCCGGCTACACGATGGAGGACAAGAAGCACATCGCCAAGAAGTTCCTCCTGCCCAAGGAGCTGAAGGAGCACGGGATCACCGAGCACCACCTGCAGCTCACCGACGCGGCGCTCGACGAGGTCATCGAGCACTACACCCGCGAGGCGGGCGTGCGCAACCTCGAGCGCGAGATCGCGACCATCTGCCGCCAGGTGGCGGTGAAGGTCGCGTCCGGCGAGGACTACCGCACGGCGATCGACGCCGGCGAGCTCTCCGACATCCTCGGGCCGCCCAAGTTCTTCTCGGAGATCGCCGAGCGGACCGAGGTTCCGGGCGTGGCGACGGGGCTGGCGTGGACGCCGGTCGGCGGGGACATCCTGTTCGTCGAGGCGACGAAGATGACCGGCAAGGGCCAGCTCGTCCTGACCGGTCAGCTCGGCGACGTCATGAAGGAGTCGGCGCAGGCGGCGCTGTCGTTCGTGCGCTCGCACGCGCAGGACCTGGGCATCCAGCCCGACTTCTTCGAGAAGTCGGACATCCACGTCCACATCCCGGCGGGCGGCATCCCCAAGGACGGTCCGTCGGCGGGCGTGACGATGCTCTCGGCGATGGTTTCGCTCTTGACGGGGCGGCGCGTCCACGGCGACGTGGCCATGACCGGCGAGATCTCGCTGCGCGGGCAGGTGCTGCCGGTCGGCGGCATCAAGGAGAAGGTGCTGGCCGCCCACCGCGCCGGCGTGACCCGCGTGCTCCTGCCGGAGCGCAACCGCAAGGACCTCGTCGAGATCCCCGAGGGCGTGCGCAAGGAGCTCGAGCTCACGTTCGTCCGGCGGATGGACGAGGTTCTGCCCCTGGTTCTGGAGCCGAAGGGGTCGACGCGTCCCGAGACGACGGCTAGTGCGTGAGCCAGGCTTCTCGCACCACAACTAGCTGAAATTACTGCCTCGCCCGCTGGTATGGCCCTTGCTCGCACCGGCGCGCGAGGTTTTTTTATGGGTCCGGCGGACCGAGAGCTGACGACGTACTTCGAGTATGCCGAGGCGGGGGTGGAGCTTCTCGACGAAGGCCTCAAGGAGGTCCCGTTCGGCGAGTTCCTGGTGGAGCGCAGCGAGCTGTCGCGGGCGCAGCTCCTCGCGGCGCTGCAGGAGCAGGATCACCACCCCGGCGTGAGGATCGGGGAGATCGTCGCCTATCTGGGCTTCGTGCCGTGGGCGCGCGTCGACCGGCTGTTGACCGAGTACCACGGGCTGCCGGTCCTCGAGGTGGCGTAGGCCGTTTTGTTGCCCGCGCCGCGCGCCGGGCCGAACATGCGGACATGCGCGTCCGCGTCACCTGGATCAACGGGAGCGAGACCGACCTGTGGATGGGCACGCTGCGCGAGCTGGACTCGTTCGTGGGGCAGCACGCGCGCGACGGGGTGATCGCCGACCTCAAGCCGTGGCCCGACGGGCTGCGCCTGCTGTTCAAGCTGGCGCCCGAGGCCTGAGCCTACTACCACGATGATCGGACGCACCTCGGCCTCGGGAAGGCGACACCCGCGGGGCGGCCGGTGGAGCGGCGGCCTGCTGACGGACACGCCTACGTCGTGGCGCAGCCGCGGGTAGGCGGGCTGCATCACCGGTACGCGTGGCGCTCCGCCGCGTAACCGTCTCCGCCCGCTCGCCCACCACACGAGAGGCCGCGAACCCAACTCGATACCCCATTGCCGTCTCGTACGCTTCCGCAGCGAGGCCCCTTCACCGAGCGTAGACGGGTCCGCCGCACGCGACCCGACCCCGCTTTGTATGACTTACGCGATCCGGGAGCGCATGACTAAAACAGCTTCGTAATCGCGTCTGTCGAGCTGAGCGCGGAGTCCTTCCGTCCCATTCGACATCAAATCTCGATGGCATGCGACAAGAAAGAGTTGGGGCACGGTGGCCCGTTCGAGCCCCTTGACTGGCTCAAGATCCGCCCGCACGAGGTAGCCGCGTCAAGTGATCGACTGGGGTGGACCGACCTTCAGGCGGCGCGCTGCCGTGCCCCCGCCCTCCAGCTCGATGTGCCTGCCCTCACCCACCACCGGCTTTTCCTGTTCATCCGCCCGCCGGACGAGCTGGATATTCGATACGAAGGGGTGAGGCGCAACGTGCCGCCCCCTGCCGGATCGATCTCGTTGATTCCAGCCGGCAGTCCAGCGAGCGTGCGCTCCAGCGGGGTCAACGACGAATTGCATATCTTCCTGGAGCCGCGGTTGGTCGCACGCGTCGCCGCCGAGGCGTTCGAGCTCGACCCGGCGCGGCTGATGGTTCCCTCGCTCGACGGTTCGCACCTTCCGCAACTCCGCGGCGCGATGCTGGCAGTGAATGACGAGCTTATGGCCGACGCCGCCGGCGGCGGGCCGCTCGCCGCCGAGTCGCTTGCCAATGTCTTGGCCGTCCACCTGATCCGCAAGACCTCCGCCCCTTTCACGCCGGCGGGTCGGTCGGACGGTGCGCTCCCGCGGGTAAAGCTCCGCGCCGTCGTCGAGTACATCGAGGAGCACCTCGATGCCAGCCCGACCCTGAAGCTCATGGCGGAGACCGCCCACCTCAGCGCCTACCATTTCGCCCGGCAGTTCAAGCTGACGACCGGGTTGTCCCCCCACCAATACGTCATCATGCGCCGCGTCGAACGGGCCAAGCGGCTCCTGAGAGAGGGCGACCTCTCCCTGGCGGAGGTCGCCGCGGGCGCCGGCTTCGCCGACCAGAGCAAATTCTCCCACACCTTCAAGCGCGTCGTCGGTATCACGCCGAGACAATTCCGCAGGTCCGCAAGAATCGACTAAAGGCCGCAAAGACGGGCAAGACGCGCCAGAGCGCGCCCCTTACCGTTCCTTCATGAGCCGCATCAATCAGAATCATGAAGCCGGGCGTGGCAAGGTGCTCGCCCGAAGTTACGACTACGTGATCGTGGGTGCCGGGTCGGCGGGTTGCGTGGTCGCACGTCGCCTGGTGGACGGCAGCGACGCCACCGTGCTCCTGCTCGAGGCGGG
>DATFWE010000117.1:0-50939 GCA_035259575.1 Haliangiales bacterium | reverse complement strand
CGCGGTTCCGCACCTACGCCGTTCCGCTCGACGGGGCCGAGGCGCGCTACGCGCAGACGGTGTGGGAATGGCCGGGGATGAAGCGCTGGGTGGTGGAGGCGCAGGCCGAGCCGTGGAAGAACCCGAAGTACGACGTGCCGTAAGGAGGCCTCAGGCCTCAGGCTTCAGGCTTCAGGCTCGTGGGCGCGATGGTGCAAGGAGTCGACGAGCCCTTGCAGTCCCCGAATGGCATCGCCGTAGCGCGGGATGAGGTCGTGCGCCGATCCTGGCTCGAGCGCGCAGCGTGCGCCGAGCGCATCCTTCGACCAAGTTCGACGCGACAAGATACGGCAGCCCGACGACACCTTGAGCTTCCCGGGGTCGCGACTCAGGCGCGTACCCTACCGCCCCCATCTGACGACGGCCTCGGGATCCGGACCTGAAGCCTGAAGCCTGAGGTCTGAGGCCTTTCACCCCAGGTCCTCCTTGAGCCTCGCCGCGTGCCGTCGGCTCATCGGCAGCGGATCGCGCACGCCGCGCACGATGACGCGCAGCTGGTCGTCGCGCCCGCGGTCGACCCGCTCGACATAGTCGAGGTTCACGATCGCGGTCCGATGGATGCGGACGAACCGCTTCTCGGGCAGGCGCGCCTCCCATTCGCGCAACGGGCGGTGCACGAGCGAGGTCTCGCCCCCGTCGAGGACGATCTCCGCGTAGTCGTCCGCGCCGCGGATGCACGCGATCGTCGATACCTTGACGAAGCGGGGGCGGCGGTCGCCGGCGAGAAACAGGTAGTCGTCGCCGTCGAGGCGGCGGTCGGCGGCCCGCGGCGCGGGTCGCGCCACCAGGCGCTCGATCGTCTCGGCCAGACGGGCGGGGTTCACCGGCTTGAGCAGGTAGTCGAGCGCGTTCACCTCGAACGCGCGCAACGCGTGCGCGTCGTACGCGGTCACGAACACCACCTCGAAGCCTCCCTCCACATCGTCGAGGAGCTCGAACCCCGAGCGCCCCGGCATCTGCACGTCGAGGAACACCACGTCGGGGCGGAGCTCGGCGATCTTGGCCGCGGCCTCGGCCGCGTCGCCGGCCTCGCCGACCACCTCCACCTCGGGGCGCGCCCCGAGGAGCCTGGCCAGCTCCACGCGCGCGAGGCGCTCGTCGTCGACGATGAGGGCGCGCAGCCTGGTCATTGTGAACGCTCGCTGGCGCTTATCTCCAGTCGCGCCGTCACCCAGCCGTCCGCCTCGGACAGGTCGAAGCGGTGCCGGCCGGCGTACCGCTGGCGCAGCCGCTCGGCGATGTTGGTGAGGCCCGTGCCCGTCCCCAGGACGGGCCGGTCCAGCGTCGCTCCATTCGCGAGCCGCCCGCTGTTGCGCACCTCCACCGCCAGCGTGCCGTCCGCGAGCCCGGCGCGGACGACGATGCGCAGCGGCGGGGGGCTGGTGTGCAGGCCGTACTTCACCGCGTTCTCGACGAGCGGATGGACGAGGAAGCTCGGCAGCCGCACCGCCTCCGCCGCCGGGTCGACCTCGTAGGCGACCTCGAGCTTGTCCTCGAAACGGATCTTCTGGATCGCCAGGTAATTGCGGATCGCGCCGAGCTCCTGGCCGAGCGTCGTCTCCGCCTCGTCGAGGAGCGAGTAGCGGAACAGCTCGCTGAGCTGCGTGACCATGTCGCGCGCGCGGTCGGGGCTCTCGTCGATGAGCGCGCGGATGGAGTTCAGCGAGTTGAAGAAGAAATGCGGGTTGACCTGGTAGCGCAGCATGCGCAGCCGCGCCTCGTTGGCCGCCGCCGTGGCGCGCAGCGCGCGCTCCGTCTCCACCTGCAGCTCGCTCCGGTAGCGCACGGTGAAGTAGATCGCGCTCCACGCGACGAGGACGAATACGTGGGTCAGCGCGTCGCGATGGAAGCCCACCGCCAGCGGCTCCTGCCGGTAGGCGAGCCGGACCAGGAACAGCCACACGAGCCCCATGATGGACGACGCGATCGCGCCGGCGAAAGTGAGCGCCGGCAGCGACCAGCGCCGCGGCCACAGGCGGCGGTAGAGCGCGTAGAGCACCAGGCTCGCCGCCAGGCCGATGCCGCCCTTGATGAGCTTCTGCCCGAACAGCCACACGTAGACGGACGTGGTCGTCGGCTCCGCCAACGTGAACGTGGAGACCACGAAGTTGGCCAGGACGTAAATTGCCCAGCCCAGGATCTGTGCGGTCCAGAACGGGCTCACTGGGTCGGATTCGTGAAGATCTTGTTCACGATCTTCCAGCGCCCGTCGATTTTCAGCAAGCTGAGATAATCGACGAGGTGGCGGCCGGGATAGTCGAGGTCCACCTTGACCACGGCCGCGTCGTGGGTGATGTCCACGAGGACGATCCTGCGCTTGCGCTGGGCCTCGTCGGCGGCGGGCTTGCCCGCCGCCCCGGCGGCGAACTCGGCGGACGTCCGCTGGGCGAACTGCCCGTCCTTGATCCAGAACAGCTTGGCCTCGGGGTGGAACGCCTGACGAAAGTAATCGCCGTTGCCGGTGGCGTGCCCCTTGAAGTAGAGCTCCACGCACTCGCGCACGGCGGGCTCCTCTTCGGAGACGGCGGGGCCGCCGGCGGCCAGTGCGATCCCGAGGATGGGGGCGGCGAGCGTGGCGATGCCGATGTTCTTCCACATGCCGGAAATCTAGTGTCGCCCCCGCGCCGGTGCGCCGTCGGATCGGCGAGCGGCGCCCCGCTTCGGTCAGCGGCAGGGGTGGATGGTCGAGTCGACCGGGAACACCTGCGGGAACGCCTCGCGCACGAAGAAGAACGGGTTGGTGTCGTGGTCGATCCCGTCGCCGACGTGGGTACGGTAGCTGCACCAGGCCTCGGTCGGGTGGCGGATGCAGCTCGCATAGAGGACGCCGGCGCACGGCAGCACCTGCGGCGTGGGGAACAGGCCGGCTTCGAACGCCGTCGGGTCCCCGCCGGTGGTCGTCATGTTGAAGAGGACGTCGCCCTTGCCGCCGAGCGCGGCGAGCGGGGCCTGCCACGAGTAGGGGCCGGCGTAGCAGATGTCCTCGGTCGCCCACATGCGCAGGGCCGGCGCGTAGGCGGGCACCAGCTCGCCCAGGCGCGCGAGCACGAGGTAGAGGCCGTTCGACGGGTCGCACCCCGCGCCCGAGTGCCCCGCGTACGACAGCGTGGACACCGTGACGCCGCGGCGCACGAGCTCGGCCGCGATCTTGTCGAGGTGCGTGGCGGGATCGAAGTACTGCGGGGCATAGAGCCCCGTCGACGACGAGGCGTTCTGCGTCTGCACCGGCTCGGCGAGGAGGACGGGGCGCACGACGCCGGCGTCGACGAGCGCGCGCACGACGATCTCGAGGTGCCGCCCGCCGCCCAGCGACGGCGTCGGGTTCTGGCCGGGGTTGATGCCGTGGAGCAGGACGACGAGCGGCAACGCGCCGCCGCACTGCGCCTCGTGGGGGATCCACAGCTTGCCGAAGTCGGGGTAGGCGATGTCGACGAGCTCGTCCTCGGCGATGCACGGCGACGCGGCGGGCGCCGGCACGCACACGCGCACGACCGTGTACGGATCGGCGTAGCGGTTCCGCGGCGCGCACTGCCACCCGGGCGCGCAGTCCGCCGGCGATGCGCAGCGCGACACGCACAGCCCGCGATCGAAGCCGAACGGACGGCCGTCGACGCAGAACGTGACCGGCGCGCCGGGCTTGTCGGGGCAGAGGAGCGGGCACTCCTCGGTGCACAGCCCGCCGGGGAAGCCCTCGGTGAGGCACGTCCCCTCGGCGAACGGGCAGTCGGCCGCTCCGGAGCAGCGGCTGCCGATCCACCCGAGCGTCCCGGCGGGCGCGTCGGCGACGACGGGAGCGGCGTCCGCCGAGCCTCCGCCGTCCCCCGCCATCTCGGTCACGCTGCCCGCGCAGGCCTGCAGCAGCACCGTGACCAAAATGACAGGAACCCACATCGGCCGATAATGTAGACTCCGCGCATGGCGAAGGGAATTACGAGGCGAGACGCGCTCAAGCAGATGGGCGCGGTCGCGGGCGCAGCGATGGTCGCGCCCAAGCTGGCCGGCTGCGGCAGCAAATCGGGGCAGATCACCAACATCGTCGTCGTGATGATGGAGAACCGCACCTACGATCACTACCTGGGCGCGCGCAAGCTCCTCGAGGGCAAGGGCGGCGACGGCCTGGTCGCCGGCATGGGGCAGAACGACGTGGGCGGCGCGTTCCACCCCATCTACCGCGAGCAGGTCGACTGCGTGGCCGACCCGCCGCACGGCTGGGACTCGTCGCGGATGCAGTTCAACAACGGCGCGAACGACGGTTTCATGAAGGCCTACCAGGCCGCGCAGGGAAACAACATCCCGCCCTACGTCGTCGGTTACTTCGGCCGCGAGGACCTCCCGGTCACCTATGCGCTGGCCGACGCCTACACGTCGTTCGACCGCTGGTTCGCGTCGGTCATGGGGCCGACGTTCCCCAACCGGTGGTACCTCCACTCCGGCCAGTCGGGCGGCTACATGTACAACGACTTCATGCCGATGCCGCTCTGGCCCACGATCTACGACCGCCTCGACGCCGCCGGCGTCTCGTGGACCTACTACTACACCGACCTGCCGTTCCTCTTGACCATGGGCGTGTCGTCGACGAAGTGGGCCATGGTGGATCAGTTCCTGACAGTGGACGCGCCGATGGGAAGGCTTCCGTCGGTGGCGGTGGTCGACCCGGGCTTCGCGCTCAACGACGACCACCCACCCCACCATCCGCTCCTCGGGCAGCAGTTCATCGCCTCGATCTACACGGCGCTCGCCAAGTCGCCGCACTGGGAAAACTCGCTCATGGTCGTCACCTACGACGAGCACGGCGGGTTCTTCGACCACGTGGCCCCGCCCAAGGCGCCCGACGAGCGCGCGGCGCAGGGCTTCGACCAGCTCGGCTTCCGCGTGCCGACGCTGGCCATGGGGCCCTACGTCAGGAAGGGATATGTGAGCTCGGTGGTCCACGACCACACCTCGGTGCTCAAGCAGATCGAGAAGATGTTCGGGCTCCAGCCGCTCACCATGCGCGACGCGGCGGCGAACGACCTCAGCGACGCGATCGACGCCGACCGCCTGGCGTCGGGGGACGCCGATGCCCCCATCACCCTCCCCCAGGTCATGGTGGACATCAGCACGCTCCCCGCCCTGTGCACGATGTCCGACTTCAAGCCGAGCGACATCGAGCTGATGGCTGACAGGGGGCTCATTCCGCCCGAGCTCGACCGCCGGCCCTACGCGCGCGAGACGCTGCGCATGATCGACGATTTCCTCGCCAGGCACCGCCAGGGCGGCATCCGCGAGCGGTGACCCTGGACGTCGACCTCGAGAGCGCCGCCCCGGTGGCGGTCCGCGCCCGGCTCTCGGTGGGCGACGAGCCGGTGGCGCTCCTGGGGCCGAACGGCTCGGGCAAGACGACGCTGCTCCTCATGATCCTCGGCGTGCGGCCCGCCGGGCGCGGGCGGGTGGAGCTCGCCGGCGAGACGCTCTACGACTCGGCGCGCGGGATCGATCTCCCCGTCGAGGCGCGCCGCCTGGGCTACGTGCCCCAGCGGTACGCGCTGTTCCCGCACCTGAGCGTGCGCGACAACGTGGCGTTCGGCGCGGTCGACCCGGCGCGCGTCGGCCCGCTCCTCGACACGCTGGAGATCGCCGACCTCGCCGATCGGCGGCCGGCGTCCCTGTCGGGCGGCGAGGCGCAGCGCGTCGCGCTGGCGCGGGCGCTCGCCGCCGAGCCGCGCGGCCTCCTTCTCGACGAGCCGCTCGCCGCGCTCGACGTCTCCGCCGCCAAGAAGGTCCGCGCGTACCTGGGGGCGACGCTGCGCGCGCTCCGGCTGCCGACGCTGGTCGTGACCCACGACCCCGAGGACGCCGCGGCGCTGGCCGCGCGCGTGGCCGTGATGGAGGCGGGCCGCATCGTGCAGGAGGGGACGCTGGACGAGCTGCGCGCGCGTCCGGCGAGCCGGTTCGTCTCCGAGCTACTAGAATAGGGCACCGTGGGTCGCAAGAAGCTGGTGCTCGCCATCGCCGGGCGGGAGGTGACCGTCACCAACCCGGACAAGGTGTATTTCCCCGAGACGGGCTACACCAAGCTCGATCTCATCGAGTACTACGTCGCCGTGGCCGACGGCGCAGTGCGCGGCGTCCGCGGGCGCCCCATGGCGATGAAGCGGTTCGTCGACGGCGCCGCCGGCGAGTATTTCTTCCAGAAGCGCGCGCCGGACAACCGGCCGGAGTGGATCGAGACGGTCGAGCTGCGCTTTCCGTCGGGGCGGACCGCCGACGAGGTCGTGGTGCGCGACGCGGCGCAGCTGGCCTGGGTCGTCAACCTGGGGTGCATCGACCTCAACCCGCACCCGGTGCGCGCCGACGATCTCGACCATCCCGACGAGCTGCGCATCGACCTCGACCCCGTCCCCGGCGTGCCGTGGAGCCAGCTGCAGGACGTCGCGCGCGTGGCCCGCGACGTCCTCGCCGACCACGGGCTCACCGGGTTCCCCAAGACGTCAGGGTCGCGCGGCATCCACGTGTACGCGCGCATCGAGCGGCGCTGGGGCTTCGTCGAGGTGCGGCGGGCGGCACTGGCGGTCGCGCGCGAGGTCGAGGGGCGCGCCCCCGCCATCGCCACCTCCAAGTGGTGGAAGGAGGAGCGCCACGGCGTGTTCCTCGACTACAACCAGAACGCCAAGGACCGCACCGTGGCGTCGGCGTACTCGGTGCGTCCCACGCCGGACGCGCGCGTGTCCACGCCGCTGACGTGGGACGAGCTGGCGACGTGCGATCCGGGCGAGTTCACGCTGAAGACCGTGCCGGCGCGGTTCGCGGCGATCGGCGATCCGGCCGCGGCGATGGACGAGGCCGTGGGCTCGCTCGAGGTGATCCTCGCCACGTCGAAGCGTCACGAGAAGGAGGGGCTGGGCGACGCCCCGTGGCCGCCGATGTACGACAAGCAGGCGAGCGAGCCGCCGCGCGTGCAGCCGTCGCGCCGGCGCATGACCAAGCCGGTGATCATGATCGGGCGCGCGCAGCTCAAGGCCGACGCGCTGGGCGGACTGGAGCGGTGGAAGGCGCGCCACCCCGACGTCGTGCCGTTCCTCGAGCCCAAGGACATCCTCGTCGACGCGATGCGCGGGCGCGCCTACGCGTGGACGCGGGTGCGCGTGAACCTGGAGCACGTGCCCGAGGACAAGCGTCCGGCCGAGGAGGCGCCGGACCCGGATTTCGACCCGAGCACGGCGAAATGAGCGAGAGAGCTGGGCAACCATGAGCGATTACATTCTGGGAGAAGAGCTCGGCCGAGGCGCGCTCGGGCGCGTGGTCGCGATCGAAGGACCGGACGGGGAGCGGCTCGCCGGCAAGATCCTCCACGCGTCGCACCGCGGCGACCCGCGCGCGGTCGAGCGCTTCCGCCGCGAGGCGGAGCTCCTGCGCGGCATCCCCCACCCCAACCTGTGCGAGGTGCGCGGCCTGGTCGACGTCGGCGGCGAGGTCGTCCTCCTCATGGAGCGCGTCGACGGGCCGACGCTGGCCGAGGCGATCGCCCGCGATGCGCCGCTCGCCGAGGCGCGCATCGCCGCGATCGGGCGGGGCGTCGCCGCCGGGCTCCACGCCGCCCACCGTGCCGGGCTCGTCCATCGCGACCTCAAGCCGGCGAACGTGCTGCTCGCCGGCGACGTGCCCAAGGTCGTGGATTTCGGCCTCGCGCGCGCCACGTCGTTCGCCGGCGTCGACCGCGCCAGCTTCACGCTCGTCGGGACGCCGGACTACCTGGCGCCGGAGGCGATCGATTCCCTCGCCGTGGACCCGCGCAGCGACCTCTACTCGCTGGGCTGCATCCTCTACGAGATGGCCGCGGGGCGCCCGCCGTACGACGGCGCGACGCCGTTCGCCGTCGTCGAGGCGCACCGCTCGGCGCCGATCCCCGAGCTGCCGCCCGGGCGGTGGCCCCGGCTCGCCGGCCTCGTCCGCTCCCTCCTCGCCAAGTCGCCCGCCGACCGGCCGCCCTCTGCCGCGTTCGTCGAGGAGGCGCTCGGCGCCGCCGGCGCGCTCGTCCCCGTCGAGGGGACGCCTCTCGCCCCCGCCGGCCAGTGCCCCCACTGCGGCGAGGCGCTCGTGCCCCGCGTGCCGGTGTGCTTCGGCTGCGGGCGCGGCGCGATCCGCGTCGTCGACGGTCCGACCACGGTGTTCGTGACCGGGCCGGGCTCGATCACCCACAAGCTCGACGCGGGCCTGCGGCAGAAGCTGTGCGACTGGATCGCGCGGAACCCCGGCCTCGGGCTGGATCCGGGGCGCCTCACCAAGGAGATCCCGCGCGTGCCGTTCCCGCTGGTGGTGGGGATCGATCGGCGCAGCGCCGACGAGCTCGTGGCCGCGCTCGCCTCGCTCGGGCTGCGCGCCGAGGCGCGCGACGGCGGCCGGCTCGCGCTGGCCGGCGTCACCGACAAGGCGCGGCGCATGACCGGGCGATTCGCGCTGGTGTCGTTCGCGGCGATGGCGCCGGCGTGGCAGGGCATCGAGCGCTGGTGGCCGTGGAGCCTCATCGGCGGGCTGGCCATCGTGGGCGTGGGGGTGCTGCGCGGCTGGTGGACGGCGACGCGGCCGATGGCGCGCCTGCTGCCGGCGGCGACGGACCCGCTCCCCCCCGCGCTCGCCGAGCGCGTCGACAAGCTCGCCGCGGTGCTCCCCGGCATCCGCGCGCGCCGCCACCGCGAGGCGCTGCGCGGCGTGGTGCGCCGGGCGATCGCGCTCCACGCCGCGGTGCCGGCGGACGTCCGGGCGGAGTGGACCGCGGAGCTGGCCGAGGTCATCGACGTGGCGCTGGTCGCGGCGGGGCGGCTCGACGTCCTCGAGGAGCGGCTGGTGCAGCTCGACCTGCGCGAGCCCGACGCGGCCACCGCGCGCGATCTGCGCGAGCGCGACACCTGGGCCGCCCGCCTCCTCGAGGTCACGGCACGGCTCGACGCGCTGCGCGCGCGCTGGGCGTCCGCGGCGGCCGGCGCGCGCGGCGACGACCTCCTCGACGACCTGCGCGCGCAGGTCGTCGCGCTGGAGGAGGTCTCGCGCCTGTGAGCGAGCGCGGCCGCGGATGGGGCGACTTCGAGCGAGGTGCAGCCGAGCGAGGCGGAGCCCCGCGGCCGCGCTCGCGAACGGAGCAACAGTGACGAAGTACAGAGTCGTCGACGGCCCCGCCCGGGCCGGCAACGAGCTCCGCTGGAAGGTCGTCCTCGACGACGGCCGCGCGGCGGTGCGGGCGAGCCTCCTCCCGGAGCTGGCCGCCGACCCGTCGCTGCGGCGGCGCTACGTCGCCGACGCCGAGCGGCTGCGCGCGCTCGGCGCCGCGCCGGTGGCGCCGATCCTGGCCATCGGGCCCGAGCCCGACCCGCGCGCGCCCGAGGCCGAGCCGCCGTGGCGACTGCGCCTCGATCCGGCCGGCGAGGCGCTCGACGCCTGGCTCGCGGCGCGGGCGCCCGCGCCCGTCGACGAGGTCGCCGAGCTCGGCGCGCGCATCGCCGACGCGCTGGCCGAGATCCACCGGGCCGGCGCGGTCGTGCGCGACCTCAAGCCGGCGCAGATCGTCCTCGGGGCGGACCGGCTGTGGCTCACCGACGTCGGGCTGGCGCGGCTCGACGTGCTGTCGTCGCGGACCGCGTCGAGCGTGCTGCTCGAGGGCTCGCCCTACGCCGCCCCCGAGCAGCTCCGCCGCACCGCGGTCGATCCGCGCTGCGACCTCTACTCGCTGGGCGTGATCCTGTGGCGCGCGCTGACCGGGGCCCTTCCCTACGGCGACGTGCCCATCCTGTTCCGCGAAAGGACGCCCCTGCCCGCGCTGGAGGGGCTGGTAGCCGGGCTGCCGCCCGCGATCGCGCGCACGGTGGAGCGGTGTCTCGCCGAGGATCCCGATGCGAGGCCGCGCGGCGCCCGCGAGGTCGCCGAGGCCCTGCGCGGCCGCGGCGGCGGCACCGGGCCGCCCGCGCGCGTGACCTGCCAGGCCTGCGGCGCGTCGCTACCCGTCGGGCTGCGCCTGTGCGTGGCCTGCGGCAAGGCGGCGGTCCAGCTCCTCCACGTCGACGCGAACGGACAGGCGCTCGACCTCGTGGCGCTGAGCGAGGACCACGAGGCGGTCGCGCGCGTGCGCGACGTCCTCACCGCCGTGAGCGAGCCGCCGCTGCCGTCGCTGGCGTTCATGACCGGCGACCGGCGCCTCTACTCCAAGGAAGAGGCCAAGGGGCTCGTGCATCTCCCCGCCCGGCTCTATACCGACCTGTCGCCCGCGGCGGCGGATCTGCTCGTCAAGCGCCTGCAGGGCAAGGGCGTCCAGGTCCGGCTCCACGGCGGCCCGGTCAGGCGCCGCAAGCGGAAGGTCGTGCGCGGCATCGGCGCCGCCACCGTCGCGACCGGGATCCTCGCCGGCGCGGCCGGCGTCGCGGCCGCGGCGATCCCGCTCACGGTCCTCGGCGGCCTGCTGGTCGCCATGTCGTTCGTGAGGTCGCGGACGTACAGGGCCGCGCCGCTCCTGCACCTGCGCCGCGCGCCGGTGGCGCTGCCGGCGGCGGACCCGCTCGTCGCCCGCCTCGCGGCGCTGCTCGACGCCGACACCAGCCCCGACGTGCGCGAGCGCGTCGCCGATCTGGCGGTGTGGCTCGAGCGACTGGTCGAGCACCGGGCGCGCGCGCCCGGCGCCGCGGCGGAGATCGCGATGGTGACCGAGCCGGTGGCGCCGCTCGTCGACGTCGTCGAGCGCGAGGTCCGCGCGCTGGCATCGATCGACGGCGAGCTGCGCTCGCTCGACGAGGGTTCGATCGTCCGCGCGCTGGCGGCGAGCGAGGCGCGCAAGGAGCCGGCGTCGCGGCGCGCCGATCTGCTCGAGGGGCTCGACCGGTTGCGCGGGCTCGAGGACCGGCGCGCCCAGCTCCTGGGCCGGCTGCTCGACGCGGCGAGCTTGCTCCGCCGCTCGGTCGAGCTCGGCCTGCGCGCCGGCGACGCCGACGCCGCCTACCGCGCCGAGATCGCGCAGGCCCTCGCCGCGTTGGAGTGATATCGTCGTAGTCGGCGCCGTGCGTCAACCGTGCGCCGCGGGCATCGCGCAGCGGCTGGTGGCGGCGCCCCGCGTCGACACGATCGACACGACGTGACGCGGCTCAGCGCGCCGCCGCCGCGATCTCGTCCTCGATCTGCTTGGCCCGCCGCCGCACCTCGGGACGGTCGTCGCCGCGCGCCGCGGCGCGCAGCTCGCGCAACGCGGGCGGGCCGACGCGGAGGACGAGCAGCGCGTGCGCCTTCTCGGCGGCGTCCGGCGCGCCGAGCGCCCCCACCAGATCGCGGAGCAGGCGGGGGTCGGAGGCGAGCCGCGGCTCGTGGTCCAGCGCCTCGCGGTACGCGGCCACGCCCTCGACCGGCCAGCCCTTGTCGAAGTACAGCGCGCCCAGCCGGCGCGAGATGTCGGCGCGGCCGGGTTCCTGGCGGCGAAGCTCGTGGAGCATGCGGATCGCCGCGTCGCGGTCGCCGCGCCTGGCCAGCCGGTCCGCCTCGGCGAGCGAGGGCTGCGCCGCCGGGGCGGCGTCGGCGCCGCCGAGCGCAACCGGCAGCCGCGGCTTGCCGAGACGGTCCCACGCCACGTAGCCGCCCCCGGCGAGGAGCGCCGCCGCGACGAGGCCGAGCGCGAGGCCGCCGCCGCGCCCGGGACGGGCGCGCGGCGCCGCCTGCGTCGTCGCCGAGCCGAGATCCGGCGGCGTGGGCGCGCGGACGCCGCGCGCCTCGGGCACCGCGGCGAGCGCCGCCGACAGCTCTGCCGGCGTCTGGTAGCGCTGGTTGGGATCCTTGGCCAGCCCGCGCCGCACGACGCGCTCGAGCTCGGCGGAGAACGCGGCGCCGCGCAGCGTCGCGCCCAGCGAGGGCAGGGGGGCGCCGACGTGCTTTTGCATGACCTGCATCGGATCGTCGGCGGAGAACGGCTTCTTGCCGGTGAGGAGCTCGAAGAGGACGACGACGGTGGCATAGAGATCGCTGCGCGCGTCGACGGGGCCGCCCGACGCCTGCTCCGGCGACATGTAGCTCGGCGTCCCGACGACGAACGACGGCAGCGTCATGTCGACGCCGATCAGCTTGGCCAGCCCGAAGTCGAGGATGCGCACCTGCTCGCCCGCGCCCGTCGCCGACGCGACCATGATGTTCGCGGGCTTCACGTCGCGGTGGATGATGCCCCGCTCGTGCGCGTGCGCGAGGCCGGCCAGCACCTGCCGGATCAGGCTGATGGCGCGGCGCGGCTCCACCGGGCCGCGTTCAATCATCTCCGTGCACGTCGTCCCCGATACGAAATCCATGACGAAGTAAGGCGTGTCGTCGACGCCGAAATCGATCACCGACACGCAGTTCGGATGGTCGAGCCGGCTCATCGCGCGGGCCTCGTGCTCGAATCGCGAAAGGAAATCGGGGCTCTGGGCGAACGTCGCATGGAGGAACTTGATCGCCACGACGCGGCCGAGCCCGACGCGCTCGCCCCGATACACGATGCCCATCGCGCCGCCGGCGATGCGCTCGATCACGCTATATCTGCCCGCGAGCACCTTTCCGATGCGGGGGTCGTCCTGCGAGCCGCGCGCCACCCGCGGATGCTAGCACGTGCGGGCACCACCGTCGGTGTAGTACGATCGACGCACCACTGAACTGGAGGCACGATATGGGCGACGACGAAACGTTCGTCATCGAGGGCGGCGGCCGCCGGCGCGCTGTCGCCGTCGCCGTGATTGGGTGCGTCCTCGCCGCGGCGCTCGGCGGGCTGTCCTGGCTCCTGTGGCGCGACTTCGACGCCGCGCGCGGCGAGGCCAAGCGCCTCGGCGCAGAGAACAAGACGCTCAGCGACGCGCTCGAGCTCCACCGCGCCACCAGCGCCGACCTCGGGGGCAAGCTCACGCGCTGCAGCGAGGATCTCACGTCGGAGAAGTCGGTCAAGGCGGAGACCGAGCAGAAGCGCGTCGACCTCGAGGCGGAGCTCGCCGCGTGCCGATCGACGGCGAAGGATCTGGCACAGCAGGCGGCGGAGACAAAGGAGCTCCTGGCCGAGTTCAAGGATCTCACCGCCCGTTTCCAGAAAATGATCGACTCCGGCAAGCTCGACGTGACGTTCCGCCGCGGGCAGATGGTGGTCAAGCTCCCCGCGGCAATCCTGTTCCCGTCGGGGAGTGCCGACATCTCCGACGAGGGCAAGGGGGCGCTCGGCGAGGTTGCCGCGGTCCTGCGCGGCGTGCGGAGCCGCCGCTTCACCATCGCGGGCCACACCGACAACGTGCCGGTCGTGCAGAGCTCGTTCCACGACAACTGGGAGCTGAGCGCAGCGCGCGCCGTGATGGTGACCAAGCTCCTCATCGCCAAGGGCATGCCGGCGGGGAGCCTGGTCGCGGCGGGCTACGGCGAGCACGACCCGGTGGCGAGCAACGCGACCCCCGAAGGCCGCCAGCGCAACCGGCGCATCGAGATCATCCTCGAGCCGAACCTGCGCAAGGTCGCGGTCCCCGAGGCCGCGGCCAGGTAACTACATCCGCGTGCGAATCTCGTGCATCGTCGATGCCTCGGGCAGCGCCTCGGCGTCGACGGGTTGGCCCGACCTGAGCTCGCGCGCCCACGCCGCGACCTCGTCCTCCGTCGCGACCGGGATCCCCGTCGCGCGCACCGCCGCCAGCATCTCCGCCGCCGAGGCGAACCGCGCGTCGAGCTCCCAAGCGGTCGCGCGGGCGATGATCGCGGCCACCGCGGGCGGCAGGTTCGACCCGATCTCGACCGGCCGCGGCTCCGCCGGCGGCCCGTCGGGGTAGGGCGGCTCCGCGAGGCAGAGCTCGTGCAGCACCGCGCCCACGCCGAACACGTCGGAGCGCGCGTCGACCGTGCGACCGCGCGCCTGCTCCGGCGACATGTAGGCGAGCGTCCCCTTGATCACGCCGGTCTGCGTCACGGTGAGGCGGGCCGCGCTGCGCGCCACGCCGAAGTCGGTGAGCTTCACCTCGCCGTGGGCGCCGATGAGGATGTTCCCGGGGGAGATGTCGCGGTGGACGAGGCCCAGCCCGCGCTGGCGGGCGTCGGTGGCGCCGTGGGCATAGACGAGCGCGCCGAGCAGCGCGTCGACGATCGCCAGGGCCACGCCGAGCGGCGGCGCCGCGCCCGCGGCGCGCTGCGCCCGCAGCAGCGACCGCAGCGACGCGCCGTCCACGTACTCCATCGCGATGTAGTAGCCGCTGTCGACGCGATCGACCTCGTAGGTCTGGACGATGTTGGGGTGGTGGAGTTGCGCGGCGACCTTGGCCTCGTCGATGAACATGCTGAGGAACGCCGGATCCTCCGCCAGGTGCGGCAGGGGCCGCTTGAGCGCGACGCGCCGCTCGAAGCCGCCCAGGCCGATCTGCCGCGCGAGGTACACCTCGGCCATGCCGCCGATGCCGAGCCGCCGCTCCAGCCGGTACTTGCCGACCGACGTGCCCTCCTCCCCGCGCTCGAGCGCCAGGCCGATCTGCACCGCGACCATGGCGAGGAACGACTCGTCGCCCACGCGGTAGCGCGCGCCCGCCGCCCGCCGGCCCAGCGCCACGAACGCGCGCGGCTCGGCGTGCACCAGCACGGGCGCGAGCAGCGCCAGCCCGCGGTCCCACAGCTCCACCTGGGCGTCGGGGGGGAGCGCCGCGCTGGCCAATCCCTCGACGCCGCCGACCTTCTCCGCCCGGATGGCTTTGCCCAACGCGCCGTCGAGGCGGATCGGCGCCGGCGGGTCCCCGTCGCCGCGGCGGCGAAGGAACGCGGCCCCGTCGCGCAGCCACAGCTCGATCTTCTCCGGCTTGAGCACGTCGAGCGCGCGGAACGCGCCGGACAGCGTGCGCGTCGGGTCGCCGAGTATGGCCAGGCGCATGAGCTCGCGCAGCTCGGCGGCGATGCGCTCGTCGGAGACCTTGTCGCGCAGGAACCGGCGGTCCACGGCGCGCTTGAGGCGCCGGTAGAGCGGCACCACCGACAGCGACGCGATCGCCGTGGTGGCGACGAGGGCCAGCGGCGAGCGCGCGATGCTGCCCTGGACCAGGATCGGCACGCCGATGAGCACGACGCCGCAGCCGGCGCCGGTGACGAGCAGCGTCGCCGCGTAGCTCACCACCTGGGCGGTGACGCGGTCGGCGCCGAGCACGTTCTGGCGGAGGAGCGCGTAGCCGGTGGCCGCCACGTACACCACGACCGGGGCGGCATTGACGTGCACCACCCACTTGTCCAGCAAGAAGCCGAACGCCGAGCGCGCGGTGTGGAACAGCCCGGGGACGAACAGCCCCACCGCCACGCCGAGGATCAGCGTGGCGTAGCGCGAGCGGAGCGGCTCGTCGCCGCCTGCGCGGCGCAGGCCGGTGACGAGGATGGTCAGGGTGCACACGCCCGACAGCACCGACCAGATCTCCGAGCTGGTGTCGACGACGAACCACGCCATGCCCTCGCCGGGACGGGGCAGGACGAGCGCGGCCAACACGATCGGCACCGACGGGACGTAGGGCAGCGCCGCCGTCCACGGCCGCCGTCGCACCATGCCGATGCGTTGCGGCAGCTCGAAGAACAGGTGCAGCCCGACCGATGCCGACAGGGCGAACGAGATGGGGTGGACGCGCCCGAATGCGTCGAGGTAGCGCGACAGCGCCACGTTGAAGAGGAGCAGCACCTCCATCGTCACGCAGAAGAAGAGGAACAGCCAGGCGGTGCGGCTGCCCGGCACGAGGATGAAGCTCACCGCGCCGAGGACGAGGCACAGGAGGCCGCACACGACGCGCACCCACAGCGCCGCGACGTGGATCTCGGGGAGCGGCGCGGTGTCGACCGGCACCTCGACCTCCTTCCCGCCGCGCAGGAAGGTCAGCGTGGTCGTGTCGCCGGCGGCGACCTCGGTGAGGAGCACGGGGATCCACAGCGGAGGGCCGCGCACCCCGGCGACGGCCACCAGCTGGTCGCCGGGCTGGATGTCCGGCCGCACCGATCCGACCACGCGCCCCTCGTCCCAGATCACGTCGGGCACGGACACCTGGCGCATGTGCGCCGCCACCCGCACCGCCGCCGCGCCGAACAGCGCGCCGGCGAACGCGAGCGCCAGAGCGATCCCGACGCCGCGCGTCTGGAGCAGGCGCCCCGTCACCGACAGCGTCACCGGGGCGGACCGGGTCATATGACGTTCATTCTACTCCTTCAGGTGCACGGCGCGCTTGAGCGCGCCGGGGCCGAATCGTGCGGCGATGCGGTCCTGGACCGCGCCGAGGGCCTCCCCCCGCTCCGCGTCGGCCTCGCCGAGGTCGAGCTGGCGGGGCGCGGCCGCGTCGCCAAGCCCGGACAGGCTGACGCCGGTCAGGCGGACGCCGCGGCGCTCGATCGCCGGCACCTCGGCGAGGAGGTCGCGCGCCACGTCGCCCACGACGCGGCCGTCGGCGGTGGGCCGGGGGAGCGTGCGGCGCCGCGTCACCAGGTCGTGGTTCGCGTACTTGATCTTGATCGTGACGACGCGGGCGCGTTTCTCCAGGGCGCGCACGCGCGCGCAGCAGCGGTCGGCCTGGGCGAGCAGGTGGATGGCGAGCTCCCCGCGATCGCGCACGTCGTCGTCGAACGTGTCCTCGCTCCCCACCGAGACGGCGGCGCGCGAGGCCTCGACGGCGCGGTCGTCCCGGCCCCGGGCGAGCTCGCGCAGGCGCTCGGCCGCGTCGGCGCCGACGCGCGCGGCGAGCGCGGACCCGGCCGCGGCGACGTCGCCGATCGTCGCCAGCCCCAGCCCGCGCAGTTGCCGCTCCAGCACCTCGCCGACGCCCCACAGGCGCCACACCGGCAGCGGCGCGAGGAACGCCGCGACCTCGCCCGGCGCGACGACGACCAGACCGTCGGGCTTGCCCAGGTCGCTGGCGATCTTGGCGGCGAGCTTCACCGGCGCCACGCCCACCGAGGCCACGAGCGCGAGCTCGTCGCGCACGCCGCGCTTGACCGCCTCCGCCACCGCGCGCCCGTCGCCGTGGAGGCGTTCCGTCCCGGTGACGTCGAGGTAGGCCTCGTCGAGGGAAAGCCCCTCCACCAGCGGGGTGAACCGGCCGAGGATCGCAAAGAACTGCTCCGACACGTCGGCGTAGTGGCCGATGCGCGGGCGGATGACCGTCGCCTGCGGGCACAGCTTCAGCGCCTGCGCCATCGGCATCGCGCTGCGCACGCCGAACCGCCGGGCCTCGTACGAGGCGGCGCACACGACGCCGCGGCGCGCGTTCCCGCCCACGACGACCGGCCGCCCGCGCAGGCGCGGCTCGTCGCGCTGCTCCACCGACGCGTAGAACGCGTCGAGGTCGACGTGGAGGAGCGTGCGCGCGCCCACGTCACAATGCTACGCTTGGCGCCGTGAAAACCCAACCCCCGCCGGTGGTCGGCTTCCGCTCCGTCCCCCGAACCGGCGTCATCTACGTCACCACCGAGGCGCAGCGCCGCGGCTTTCGTCCCGAGCACCCCGACTGGTGCAACCTCGGCCAGGGCATGCCGGAGACCGGGCCGCTCGCCGGCGCGCCGCCGCGGATCGGCAGCGTCGCCATCGATCTCGCCGATCAGGAGTACGCGCCGATCCCGGGCATCTGGGAGCTGCGCGAGGCGGTGGCGTCGTTCTACAACCGGATGTTCCGGCGGGGGATGCCGAGCCAGTACACGGCGGAGAACGTGTCGATCTCCGGCGGCGGGCGGTCGTCGCTGACGCGCGCGGCCGCGTCGCTGGCGCACGTCAACCTGGGCCACTTTCTGCCCGACTACACCGCCTACGAGGAGCTCCTCGACATCTTCCGGCTGTTCTCGCCCATTCCGATCCTGCTGGATGGGGAGAAGGCCTACGAGTTCGACGCGGCGGACCTCCGGCGCGAGATCCTCGGGCGGGGGCTCACCGCGATCCTCGTATCGAACCCGTGCAACCCGACCGGCAAGGTGGTTGGGGGCGGCGATCTCGAAGCGTGGGTGTCGGCCGCGCGCGAGCTCGAGTGCGCGCTGCTCATCGACGAGTTCTATTCCCACTACGTGTGGACCGGGGCGGATCGGATCGTCAGCGCGGCGCGCTACGTCAAGGACGTGGACCGCGACCCGGTGGTGTTGTTCGACGGCCTGACCAAGAACTGGCGCTATCCGGGCTGGCGCGTGACGTGGACCGTGGGGCCGCGCGCGGTGATCGAGGCGGTCGCCAGCGCGGGCTCGTTCCTCGACGGCGGCGGGTCCAAGCCGCTGCAGCGGGCGGCGATCCCCCTGCTCGAGCCGGACGTGGCCATGGCGGAGACGGAGGCGATCCACCGCGCGTTCGCCGAGAAGCGGCGCGTCCTCCTCGACGGGGCGCGGCGGCTCGGCATGACCATCGATCGCGAGCCGGACGGGACGTTCTACGTGTGGGCGCGGCTGCCCCGCGGGGACGGGATGAGCTACTTCCGCGAGGCGCTGGACAAGCGGGTGATCGTCGTGCCGGGGGAATTCTTCGACGTGAACCCGGGAAAGCGGCGTGCGGGGCGGCCGTCGCGTTTCCGCCAGCACGTCCGGCTGTCGTTCGGCCCGCCGCTCGAGGCGCTGGAGCGGGCGCTGCCGCGGCTTGGAGTGTGAAGCGCGTTGCGCTTCACACGAGGGCAGAAGACAGCGGGGTGCCCGCGCCTGCGGCGCGGTCCCCGCTGGCGGGCTAAAATGGGCGCATGGCGACTCCGTCCAACATGCTGGCGCTGGGGACCCCGATGCCTCCGGTGCATCTCGTCGACGCGGTGACGTTCGCGAACGTGGACGTCGGCAAGCTCGCAGAGGGCAAGCGTGGGACGCTGGTGATGTTCATCTGCAACCATTGCCCCTACGTCATCCACATCCGGCGCGAGCTGGTGAAGGCGGCGCACGAGGCGCTGGACCGCGGCCTGGCGGTGGTGGCGATCAACTCGAACAGCGTGGCGAGCCACCCCCAGGACGGGCCGTCGCACATGTCGGAGCTGGCGCGTGCCGAGAGGTGGCGCTTCCCGTTCCTGTTCGACGAGACGCAGGACGTGGCGCGCGCCTTCCGCGCCGCGTGCACGCCCGATCTGTACGTGTTCGACGCGGCGGGGAAGCTCGCCTACCGGGGGCAGTTCGACGACAGCCGCCCGTCGAGCGGCAAGCCTGTCGACGGCCGCGACCTCCGCGCCGCGATCGACGCCGTGGCCGCCGGCAAAGTGCCCTCGCCCGAGCAGCGGGCGAGCATCGGGTGCAATATCAAGTGGAAGTAACGACCGCCGTGCGCGGGAGCTCCATGACGCGATGATGGCCACCTCGCCCTCATGCGGGGGCTGCGCCGGCCGGGTGCGCGCCATGATTTCGGCAAGCTAATGGCGATTGTCATTGACCCGTCCCGAACCCGGGAGCCCAGCCATGACCGTCAGGATCGACACCGAAGGCAGCGTTCTCGTCGTCACCATCGATCGCCCGCAGGCGCGCAACGCCATCGACGCCGACACGGCGGCGGCCCTTCACGACGCATTCCTCCGCTTCGACCGCGACGACGCGTTCGCGGTTGCCGTGCTGACCGGGGCGGGCGGATGTTTCTGCGCCGGCGCGGATCTCAAGGCCGTGGCGGCAGGACGCGGGGTCGCCGTGCGCCCGGTGGGCGAAGGGCCGGGCCCGCTGGGGCCGACCCGGCTCGTCCTGGGCAAGCCGGTCGTGGCCGCGGTCGAGGGCTACGCGGTGGCGGGCGGCCTCGAGCTGGCGCTGTGGTGCGACCTGCGCGTGGCCGCGCGCGACGCGACGTTCGGGGTGTTCTGCCGCCGCTTCGGCGTGCCGCTCATCGACGGCGGCACCGTCCGCCTGCCGCGCTTGATCGGGCAGAGCCACGCGCTCGACCTCATCCTGACTGGACGCGGCGTGTCGGGCGACGAGGCGCTGCGCATGGGGCTGGCGAACCGGATCGTCGAGCCGGGCGGCGCGCTCGCCGCCGCCGTGTCGCTGGCGCACGAGCTCGCCCGCCTGCCCCAGACGTGCCTGCGCTCCGATCGCCTGTCGGCGCTCGAGGGGGCGGCGCTCGGCCTGGAGCAGGCGCTCGCCAACGAGACGCGCCGCGGCCTGGCGGTGCTGGCGTCGGGCGAGAGCGCCGCCGGCGCCGCGCGCTTCGCGGCGGGGGCCGGGCGGGGCGGGTCGATCGTGGGTTGACCCAGGTCCAGGCCACGCTACATTGGAGTGATGGCGGCGCCCACGCTCCGGGAGGACGTAGCCCAGACTCTTGCCGAGACGCCGCGCCGCCTCTCCTGCCGCTGGTTCTACGACGCGGCCGGTTCGCTCCTGTTCGAGGAGATCTGCCGCCTGCCCGAGTACTACGTCCCGGCGGCCGAGCGCGAGATCCTCACCCGCCACGCGGACGAGATCATCGCGTCGGTGCCGGCGGGGGCGGCGGTCGTCGAGCTCGGCTCGGGGTCGGCGGAAAAGACGAGCCTCCTCCTCCAGGCGGCGCTGCGCCGCCGCCCCGCCCTGCGCGTGCGCTACGTGCCGATCGACATCTCCGCCGCGGCGTTGTCCGCCGCCTCGGCGCGGCTCGCGTCGCTCCCCGGCGTGTCGGTCCACGGCGTGTGCGCCGAGTACGAGGAAGGGCTCGCCCACCTCGGCCAGGGCGCGCGCCTCGTCCTGTGGCTCGGCTCGAACATCGGCAACTTCGACCGGGAGGCGGCGGCCGCGTTCCTGCGGCGCCTGGTCGGCAAGCTCAACCCCACCGACCGCCTGCTCATCGGCGTCGACCGGCGCAAGCGGCGCGAGGCGATCGAGCGCGCCTATGACGACCCGCGCGGGGTCACCGCGCGCTTCAACAAGAACATACTCCTCCGGCTCAACCGCGAGCTCGGCGCCGACTTCGATCCTGACGCGTTCCGCCACCGCGCCGTCTACGACGCGGACGCGGGGCGGGTGTCGATGTACCTCGTGTCCGAGCGCGCCCAGCGGGTGCGCATCCCCGCCGTGCCGCTCGAGATCGCGTTCGCCGCCGGGGAGGGGATCCACACCGAGGACTCGTACAAGTACTCCGACGTAGAGATCCGCGCGCTGGCCGCGAGCGCCGGCCTGCGCATCGAGCGGGTGTTCTCCGACGAGGCCGGTCGTTTCTGCGACGTCCTGCTGCGCGTCACGGCGAGCGCAGCTCCTCCACGCGCAGCGTGAGGCCGCGGTCGTCGATGTAGATGCCGAAGTCCCACCGTCCCGCGACGTCGCCCCAACCGTCCGCGAGGGCGCCGAGCGCCTGGCGCAGGCGGTCGAAGTCGACGGCGAGCTGCAAGAGCGGCGCATGGGGCGCGACCGGCGCGGCGACCGCCCGCGCGAGGTCGGCCTCGGCGCCGCCGGCCGAGACGCCGATGACGTTGCCCTTCACCGCGACGTGATCGATCGGTCCGACGCCGCCCGGCAGCGCGACCGGCGTCCCGTCGGGGGGCAGGTGGACGCCGCGCAGAGACGGCACGAGTGCCGTGAGCGTCGCGACGACCTGGAGCGGATCGGCGGCGGTGACGATTCCGTAGCCGCGCACGTGGGCGAAGCTCGCGTCGTAGAGGACTAGGCTCGCCCCGCGCACCGGTTCCAGCCACGCGGGCAGCGGCGCGTCGACCTCGCGCGCAAGCTCGCCGGCCAGCCGGTTGAGCCCGTCGAGGAGGACGCAGCGGTACGGGCTCGTGCGCACCGCGAACGACCACAGCTTGGCCAGATCGACCGCGCGGCGCACGTCGGCGGCGACACCGATGCGCGCCAGCGCCGTCCCCAGCGGGGCGCCCGCCCCCGCGGCCGGCGCCCGCAGCGCGCCGAGGAGCTTGACCAGACGGGGCGACAGCTCGAGCGTGATACGATAGCGGCTGCGCGACGACGACATCTCCTCCATGCCCAGCACCAGTCGCGGTGCCTCGGCCGCGATCGCCGCGAGCTCGGAGCGGCAGGCAGAGTCGAACGCCGCGACGTCGAACCCCACCGCCGCCAGGAGCTTGCGGTCGAGCTCCTCGCGCGGATCCAGAAGGAGGGCGAGGATGCGGGAGAAATCGATGGACACGACCTGCAGCGGCGAGAGGCCGTAGGCGCGCGCCAGCGCGGGAACGGCGTTCGTCTCGGCGAGGCTGCGCGCCGGCCGCCGATCGGCGAAAAGGAGCGGCAGCACGTCGGGAAGGAGCGAGGCGGGGGCGACCGTCGCGACGAGCGCGTTGCCGTCGACGCTCCACGCGACCGCGCCTCCGCGGTCGCGGAACACGACATAACGATGGTCGCCGAGCGTCTCGCGCGCGACCGGCACGCCCGCCTTGGCGACGACGCCGTCGAGGAACGCCGCGACCTTGTCCGGCGCGACGAGCTCGAGCCGCAGCGCGGGGATGAGGCCGAGGCCGTACACCACCGATGCCCCGGTGTGACCGAAGCCCAGGCGATCGAGCCCCTCCACGGAGTAGTAGGGCTCGAGCTCTCCAAGGAGCGTGTAGAGGAGCCTTTCGCCCGGCGAGCGCGACGCCGTGGCGGCGCGCGACGCCAAGGTGCGCGCCAGCCTGGGCCGGTGCTCGCGGAAAAGGCGGTCGAGCTGCTCGCGCGCGAGCGGCTCCAGCGCGGCATAGACGTAGGGGGTGTCCGCCGGGACGACGCGTAGGATGTCCGGCCCGGACAGCGCGCGCCCGCGCATCGCCGCGCCGCCGCACGCGCACGTGATGAGGATCGAGGCGAGGAGCGGTCCGGCGCGGGTCACCCCCCGGGTGTACCACGCCGGCGCGTCGGATATAATGCGCCCCTCGTGGGAACAATGACCGAACCGCGCGGCCGCCCCGAAGAATGGATGCACAAGCTCACCGCCGCGTCGCGCTCGTTCGCCGACAAGCTGCGCTCCCAGGCGGGCGTGGACGTGCGCGAGGTGCTCGATCCCGAGGGCGAGGCGGTCGCCTCGCTGGTCGAGGTCGAGGGATCGGCGGGCGCGGCGGCGCTGGCGCTCCCCATCGACCTCATCACGTTCGAGACGTGGGTGCTGGGGCACGTGGGCGACCGCGACGAGCTCGACCTCGACGTCAACACCCACAAGGAGATCTGGTTCACGTTCGGCGCGTGGATCGGCGAGGCGTTGCGCCACCGTCACGGCGGCTTCTGGCTGTTCCCCGGCGAGGATCCGGCCCAGTGGCACCTCGGCTTCTCCAAGATCCTCCTCGAGATCGCGCCCCACGCGTTCGCCGAGAAGCTGCTCCGCGCCGGCCCGGGGCTGGGCCGGCGGATGCTGTCCGAGATCGAGCGCATCCGCGAGCAGCACGTCGCCGCCGCGGCCGAGGACGGCGGCAAGGCCAAGGACCGCTACGCGCCCCAGCACTACGCGCGGCTGCACACGGTGCCGCTGGCGCAGTGGATGGTGATCGATCAGGCGCGCGTCGCCGACGTGTGGTCCAAGAAGGCGGCCAAGGAGCTGCGCGCCCGCGTCGCCGACGACGCCAAGAAGCTGCCGCCGCAGAACGCCCCGATCATCGCCAGGATCGACGAGGCGCTGAGCAAGCTCGACGGCGACAAGCCGGCCGGCGAGCAGACGCAGGAGCGCGGGCTGTACGAGGCGGTGGCCCAGATCGTCGGCCTGCGCCGCGCCACCGCGCCCATCGCCATCGACATCATGGAGAAGGTGGTGCTGCCGGCGCTGCACATGGGCGTGCCCGACAAGTTCCCGCCGCTCGGCGCCGACGACCTCGACAACCTGAAGAAGGGAACGGATCTGTTCGCGGTGATGGTCGACGTCGTGCCGTACGCCCAGGCCGCGGAGGAGGGCGGCTTCCTCGGCTCGTTCAAGACCGAGGACATGTCGACGCCGTATCCCGATCGCCGCGACCTCGAGCTCGGCCGCGGCGACTGGGTGGCGCTGAATCCCGGTCGCATCCGGCCGATGCTCGACCGCTTCGACGCCAACCGCTTCCTGCTCGCGTTCGAGAAGTTCGTCCAGTACGTCGGATCGCACCCGGGCGCGCCGCGCATCGCCGACGCGAGCCGCGCGCTGGCCGAGACGTCCGCGCGAGCGATCCTCGACATCAAGGGCGCGGTCCAGGCCGCGGGCGAGGGGAAGCTGCTCGTGTTCAGATTGCTGCCCCCGCCTGGGTGAGCGTCAGGCGAACTGCGTCAGCGACAGGAGATTTCCGTCGGGATCCTTGAACCAGGCGATCATCGCGCCGCCCGGAGCCGTCCAGATGCCGGCGCCGTCCTGCTGCATGCCGGGGAAGCGCTCGAGCTTGACGCCGCGGCGGCCGAGCTGCTCCACCGCGGGGCGGATGGCCGTGACGCGCCAGCCGAGGACCGTGAACGGCGCCGGCGTGTGCTCGGCGACCTTGGCGACGCGGAGCATCGTCCCGCCGGCGTCGAACACCAGCGCGAAGTCCTCGTCGGCGACGAGACGCAGCCCGAGGACGTCCCGGTAGAATGCCTTCGCGCGATCGGGGGCGCGGGTGGCCACGAACGCGATGATGGGGTTGGTGCCGAGCATGGCGCGATGATATCCCCTCAGCCGCCGAGGAGCCGCGCGAGCTCGTCGGTCCATGCCGCGGGGAGGCCGTGGGCGCGGCCGCCGCGCACCACGCTCTCGAGCCAGCGGCGCGACGGCGCGGGCGGCGCCGCCGACGTGCGCTCGGGCGCGGCGACGAAGGTGTGGCCGCGCACGAGCTGCAGCGTCGTCGCCGGTCCCGCGCCGACCTCGACCTCGACGTCGATCTCGCGGTAGAGCCCCGACGCGACGCCCTCCTTGTGGCGGATCATGTCGGCGTCGTCGTTGGCCAGCGCGTAAAGGACGCCGTGGACGACGGCGCCCGGCCTGGGTGCGAGCGTCCCCACCGCGCCCATCCAGTAGCGCGACGGGACGGTGAGCGAGAGCTCGTAGTCGGACAGCATCGCCGGCTGGCCCTCGCCGAGCGAGCGCGACCCGTAGCCGTGCTCGTTCGCCCAGCCGGCGAAATGCTGCGCGTCGAGGCTGCTGCCGTAACAGAAGTATCGATAACTCACTGGGTCCCCGACGGAGACTTCCGCTTGGTCAGGGGGATGGGCGACGTCTCGTCGTCGCGCGCCTCGCGCGACACCGTCAGCCACTCGTCGAGCTCGTCGGTGAGCGAGCGCTTGCGCGGCGCCAGCCCGGACGCGGCCGCGCCCGGCAGCCGCGCGGCGTCGCGCCGGTAGATGACGTTGCCGAAGCAGCCGGCGAGCTCGGTGCGCAGCTCGTCCATCGTCTGCTGGCGGCGCGCCGGATCCTTGGCGATGGCCCGGAGGACGAGCAGCTCGGCGGCCTCGGTGATCTCGGCGTCGGGGGCGCGCTGGCGGGGCGGGATCGGCTCCTCGTTCACGTGCTGGCGCAGGATCGACACCGGGTTGGGCGACCAGAACGGCACCTCGCCGGTGAGCATCAGATAAAACACGACCCCCAGGGCGTAGATGTCGGCGCGGTGGTCGACCTCGAGGCCCCGCACCGCCTCGGGCGCGATGAACTCGGGCGTCCCCAGGAGCTGCCCCTCGCCGCCCGACAGCGCCGCGTCCTCCGGGGCCATCAGCTTGGCGATGCCGAAGTCCACGACCTTCACGTAGTCCCAGGACGGTTCCTTCTCGATCACGTAGCGGGGCGAGCCGTCCGGTTTCTGCCCCGCGCGCCGCACCACCTCGCGCCGCCCGGGGCGCTTGGTGAGCAGGATGTTCTCCGGCTTGAGATCGCGGTGCACGATCTTCCGGTCGTGCGCCGCCGCCAGCGCCGAGGCGATCTGGTTGACGATGTTGATGGCGCGGATGAGCTCGAGCCTCACCTCGCGCAGGAGGAGATCCTCGAGGCTCTCTCCGTCGACGAACTCCATGACGAGGTAGGCGCATCCGTCGGGCGCGGGACCGAAGTCGGTGACGTCGGCGATGTTCGGGTGGTTGCACGACGACGCGGCGCGCGCCTCGCGCAGGAAGCGCTTCACCGCCTCCTCCTGCTTGGCGTACTTCTCCTGCAGGATCTTCAGGGCGACGATCTTGCCGATGTAGATGTTCTCGGCCTTGTACACCGTCCCCATCCCGCCGCGCCCCAGGATGGAGATCAGGTTGTAGTTACCGATGATTTGCCCGAGGCGCTCGACCTCGTGGGCGTCGGCGAGCCGCACCCCGTCGTTCGGGCAGAAATAGGAATCACCATCGAATGCCTGCTGACAGCGAGGACAGACGCCTCCCACAACAGTCAGGATACCACTAAAGGGACTAGTAACGAACGCGGACGAACGCGCCCAGCGAACGCTCGTCGAAGGGCTTCACCGGATCCTTCGCGTTCAGGTTCTCGAGGCGCGCGAACAGCCCGAAGTCGACGAGGTTGATCGGCGTGTACTGGATGTCGACCTCGATCGGGATCTGGCTCAGCGACGTGTCGTCCAGGTTGAGCCTCACCTGGGCGCGCGCCCGCAGCGCCAGGTTGTCGAGCACCTGGAATACGCCTCCGGCCGCGATGTTGATCTCCGGCTTCTGGACGCTGTCCGCGCCCGACGGCTTCGCGAAGTGGATGATGAGGATCTGCTCCAGCGCCTCGATCGCGATCTTGTCCGGCACCAGGCGGAACTTGATGGGGAAGCCGATCGCCACGTCGAACAGGACGTCGGGATCGACCGGCAGCAGGATCTCCAGGCGCGCCGCCAGCAGGTCATGAAGGATCGATTGCTGCACCGCCGCGAAGATGCTCTTGGGCTTGGTGCCCCCCTCGGGCGCGGCGAGCGTGAGGTTGGTGCCGGCGTCGAGCTCGAGCGTGTCGGTGAAGCCGTAGCGGCCGGCGAGGCGCAGACGAACGTCTTGAAGCTGTGACCCTTGGCGATGTCCGTGAGAAAATCGAGCCGGCCCTCCACCATCCCGCCCGTGAGGTTCAGTGGCCGCTCGACCTCGTTGAGCGGATAGGTCGCGCGTGTGAACAGCGCGCCGGCCGTGTACTTGGGCTGATCGGCGTCAGGCTTGTTCGCTTCTTCCGTCTCCTCTTCCTCTTCGCCCGACTTGCCGTCGGCCGCGCGCGCGGCCGGAGCGAAAAGGAACGGCACCACCACCGCAAGACAACCAATCCATTTCACGCAAGCGATCATGCGCCTTTGGCCCTCCGCGCGGATTTAACCCCGGACGCCCGAGCGGACGCAAGCAGGATATGCCCTTGCCCGGCAGCGCTTGGCGAAGCGAGCGCACGGTGGGCGAGCGTGCGCTCAGCGACGGCGAGCGCGCACGAACGGGGCCGAGTTACTTCCTCTTGCCCTTCTTGCCTTTCTTGGCTTTCTTGGCGGCCTTCTTGGCGGGCTTGGCGGCTTTCTTGGCGGCCTTCTTGGCGGGCTTGGCCTTCTTCATGGCCTTCCCCGCTTTCTTCCGCTTCTGCCCGCCGACGGCACGTCTGGCCCGAGCCACGTCGCCGTCCTTGTCGAGGAAGTAGATGTAATTGAAGTCCTGCGTCACGCCCGCGTCGACGACCTTCTCCGGCTTGCCCTTCGGCATCCCCGGCTGCTTCCGGGGCACCTTCCATACGGCGCCGTTCTTGATGTAGTACATGAAGTCCTTCTCGCGCGACACGCCCGTTTTCGCCACCTTTTCAGCCATCGGCGTACCTCCACAGGTAGTTGGAATCACCGCCGATAGTACGCGCCTCGACGGGCGAGTCAATTGTTTTTGCGGAAAGTCGAGCACGCCTCGACGGGAGGGCCGCGAAGCGTACACCCGGGGTATGACATTCCGTCGGTCATGATTCATTGTGCAATGCACAATCAAATCATTTCTCGACGGGACGACACAGGAAAACCTGGCTCTCCGAGGTCCCGTCGAACGGCTCGCCGGTAAACCCGCCCCAGCGCCGCTCGACCTGGAAACCCCCGGCCCACAGCAGGGTGCAGATCTCCTCGGGAAAGAACTGCCGGTGCGCCAGGTGGACCACGCGCGTCCGGTCGGTCTCGAGCGATCGATAGTAGATGCGGATATGGGCGATCTGCGAGGCGGGATCGTAGGTGTGGTTCGTCGTGTACTCGAGCCGCTCGCCGGTCTCCGGATGGGCGAAGACGGTCCGCGCCCAGCGCTTGTTCGGGTCGCGCTGCAGCCAGCGGAGATCCGGTTGGAGCACGTCGAACGCCAGACGGCCGCTCGGGTCGAGGTGGGCGCGCACCTCGGCCAGGCAGGCGAGCACGTCGGCGCGGGTATAGAGGTGCTGGAACGCGTTGAACGGCGAGACCACGAACGGGAATCGGCGGCGAAACGGGAGGCGGCGCATGTCCGCGCGCGCGAGCAGCAGGCGGGCGGCGGCGCGGGGCCGCTGGGCCGCCTTCGCCGCGGCGCGCTGCAGCATCCCCGGCGCGAGGTCGATCCCCACCACGCGATGGCCGTCGCGAGCCAGGGGTACGGACAGTCGGCCGGTGCCGCAACCGAGCTCGAGGATCGGGCCCTCGCCCGCCAGGGTCCCGGCGAGCAGGCGGTAATGGTTCACGTCGGCGCGGCGCCGCCGGTACTCGAAATCGTAGAGCACCGGGTCGGCGTAGTGGTCCTCGGTCCCTCGGTCCAGATCGAGCGGAGCTTCACTCACCGGTCGCATCGGGCGGGGGGTCGGCCGCGCCCGCCAGGGCGCCGACCACCGCCGCGGACGCGCCGCGCCGCCTGCGCCCGCCGCGGCGCCGCCGCCGTCGCCGGCGCGCCCGCTCGCCGCTCTCCTCGCCGTCGGGGCCGGGCGCGCCCGGCAGCCCCGGGAGGGCGTGCGACCGCTGGGCGAGCGTGCGCCACCGGTCGAGCTCGTCGATACTGTGCCCCCGCGCGCGCAGGAGCAGCTCGTATAGCTCGAGGGTCTCGGCGAAATAGTCGCGCTTGACCAGGGCCATCGGCCGCAGCCGCCGGCGCCGCCCGGGCGCCAGCCGCCGCAGCGCGAGGAGGATCTGGCGCGCCCGCTCGGCGTCGCGCCGCGACGCGCGCAGCCGGAGGACGACCGGGCCGAGCAGCCCCTCCGCCTGCGCCGCGTGGTCGTTTCCGGGGCCCGGCCCCGGCGCCCCGTCGGGCTCGACCGCCTCGCCGTCCGCCGGCACGAAGGGCGCCACCAGCGCGCCGAGGAGGAGGGCGTTCGTCGGCGGCTTCTGGGCGCGGACCTTGTCGTCGATCTCGGCGAGGATCGCCCACGCCGCCTTCCGCCGCGCGGCGAGCGCGGCGTCGTCGGGGAGCGGGCCGGACGGCGGGGCCGCCTCGGCGTAGCCGAACAGCCAGGCCAGCTCCGGCGCGAGCACGGCGAGAACGCCCGTCTCGATGAGGAGCTCCATCGACCGGCGCGCGGCCCCGCCCCGGAGGAGGCGGTAGACCTCCTCGAGCACGCGGGGCGCGGCGCACTTCGAGATCTCCGCCCGGTGGGCGAGCAGCGCCCGGTACGTCTCCGGCTCGAACGCAAACCCGAGCCGCGCCGCGAACTTGATGGCGCGCAGGATGCGCACCGGGTCCTCGCGGAAGCGGATGTCCGGGTCGCCGATGGTGCGGACGAGGCGCGCCTCGAGGTCGGCGAGCCCCCCGACGTAGTCCTTCACCTCGCCCGCTTCGATATCGTAGAAAAGGCCGTTGATCGTGAAGTCCCGGCGCCGGGCGTCCTCCTCCGCAGTGCCGAACACGTTGTCCCGGCGAATCAGGATCTCGTCCCCGGCCTCCAGGTCCACCCCCTCGCGGGGGTTGGTGCGGAAGGTCGACGTCTCGATGATCTTCTGCCCGAAGAAAATGTGGGCCAGGCGGAACCGCCGCCCGATGATGCGGCAGTTGCGGAACAGGTCCTTAATCTCCTGCGGGGTCGCGGACGTGGCGATATCGAAGTCCTTGGGGGTCCTGCCAAGGAGTAGGTCCCGGACGCAGCCCCCGACCAGGTACGCCTCGTAACCGTTGCGGCGAAGCCGGCGCAGGATCTTGTCGGCGTCCGCATCGATCAGCTCCCGCGCTATCTGCATCTTGGGCGCCCCACGAATATCATGGGAACCGCCATCGGGCAAAGAGGCCGAGCCGAGCGGAACCAACACCGAACGCACTAAGAAACACGATGAGCCGAAAAGAAAAAGGCCGCGCACTCGTTGGGGGGGAAACAAGCGCACGGCCCACCGACGCCTTGCGGCGTTGGCTAGGACATTAGGTAACAGAATGCGATCGGCCGCGCAAGCAAATTCGAACCCCTCTACTGCCGCTGCAGATAGATTTTTCCACCCCATGGGGTGAACTCGTCGGGCGCTCCGGTCGTGTTCAGAATGCCGTCGGCCGAAAGCTCAATGAATCCCTTGGCTAACACGACGACCGTGAAGGACTGATCCCGCGGCAAGGGGCAGGTGGTGCGGAACGCGCCCTCGTGATCGGTCAAGGCGTAGGTATAGAAGAGCGTGTCGATGTTCTTGTAGTCCGGCGATACCTCGCTCCGCTTCACGCCCGGCTTGAGCACCACGACAAATGCCCCCTCCACCGGATCGCGGTTGTCCGAGGCCATCACCTTGCCCTTGATGAGGACCCCTGTCTTGAGCGCGCACGTGGTGTCCTCCGGCGCCGCCGGCGGCCGGGCGATCGGCGTTTCCGCTCCTGGAGCGGACGCCGCGGTCGCGGGATCCCACCCGGCCAGCGCCTGGTCGATGATGGGGCGCGCGAGCTCGACCGGCCGGACCAGGCCCACCCGCGCCTCGCCGCTCGGCGCCGCCACCGCGGTCGGGATGCCGACCAGGAGGCCATCATCATCTACCGCGCTCCCCCCGGAGTTCCCGTGCGCGATCGAGGCGTCGGTCTTGATCCAGAACCGCCCGGGGCCCCCCTCCTTGCCCAGGAACCCGGACACCGTCCCGCGCGTCACGTGGATCGTCGGTCCGCCCACCCCCGGGTACCCCATTATCGACAGCTCGCTCGAGCCGGGTACGAGATCGCTGGACTTGCCGATCGGGATGGTCGGCCATCCGCGCACGCGCATGGGCTTTCCCTGGAGGTCCGCCTCGCATTTCACCACCGCGAGGTCGAGATCGGGATCGAGGATGCCGTGCTTGGGCAGCGCGATGCAGGTGATCTCGGGAGACTGGTCGTAGGCCTTGAGGAGGCCGATCGCCACGACGTCGCGGACGCGCTTTTTCTCCTTGTCCGCGACCACGTGGTAGTTCGTCAGCACGGCTCCGTCGGCGGTGAGGATCGTCCCCGACCCCGAGGAGATGGGGACGAGCTTGCCGCCCTTGAAGTCGGCGGCGAGCACGAACGCGACCCCCGGCATCGTCTTCTGCCCGATCTCCCTGGGCAGGTTGGCGCGCCCGGGGAGCGGCAGGAGAAGGAGGAGGAGCAAGACTCGCTTCATCGTTGCACCGCTCGCTCCCTCACGGGCTCACCTCCGCCGTGCCGAGCACCCACGGCTCGAGCTCCCGCACGCGCTCCTCGCTGCCGTGGAGCGTCACGACCCACACGCGCGACGACGCGACCTCGGCGTCGGCGGGGTACGCGATCTCGATCGCGTCGGCGATGCGCGGCGCGTGGTCCGGCGTGGGCTTGCACGCGTAGACGAACTCGGTGCGCAGCCACTCCTTGCCGCGGATCTTGCGCCGCTCCGAGCCGAGGCGGCGGTACATCTGCCCGTAGGTCTGCCCGCGCTCGAGCTCGAGCATCCCGTCGACCCCCACCGACGGCTCGGCGCGCGGCAGGCTGCGCACCTCGAGTCGGGTCACCGCGTCCTCGCCGCGGAACTGCACGCCGCCTTCCCTGGGCTCGCGCAGCCAGGCCGCGGGGACGTCGACGGACAGGCCGTCGGCCTGGTGGCGCTTCATCGCCGGGCATTCGGCGTGGCCGGCGAGCACCGCGCCCCCGCCGAGGAGGACGAGGGCCGCCACGACGACCAGCGCGTCGTGCGTCTCCCACAGCTCACGCATGGACCGCCCTCCGCGAGCGCGCCATGAGCGCGTAGGTGCCGGCGAACACGAGCGCCGCGAACACCGCCGCGAACGCGACGCCGCGCCACGGCTCGACGCTCATGCCCGACACCTTCACGCGCGCCTCGAGCAGGTTGAACGCGCCGTTCAGGACCGACGCGAGGAGCAACGCGCCGAGCAAGAGGCCCGCGCGCCGCCCGGGGGCGGTCATGAAGCGCGCCTGGCCCAGCGCGTAGCCGAGGACGCCGGCGATCGAGCCGTGGGCGAGCGTGGTGACGACCACGTTCATGACGCCCGTGGCGAGGAAGACGTTCCCCGCGAGCCCGCGCAGGTACGTGTAGTTCTCGGCGGTGGCGAAGCCGATTCCGGCGGCGGTCATGTAGATGATGCCGTCGAGGGGCTCGTCGAACTCGTCGGACAGATACACCGAGTAGCGGACGACCAGATACTTGGCGAGCTCCTGGGCCAGGCCGCAGGGGACGATCGCGAGAAGGATCCCCTCGAGGGTGAAGCCGCGCGACGCGGCCGCCGCATGCCCGCCGAAGAAGCCGGCCAGCGGCGCGGCCACGAACGCGCCCAGGAGGAAGACGCCGAGCACGTAGTGCTTGGGCTCGGGCTCGTCGCGGTCCTGGAGGTAGAAGTACGCGAGCCACAGGAGGCCCGGCACGACCGCCATGACGAGCGAGACGACGACGCCGATGCGGATCGGCCCGTCGAGCCCGAGCGCGCGCTCGGCGGCCCACGCGCCGGCGACTACCGCGCACAGGCCCAGGACGAGGAGGATCTCGGTCTTGGCCAGCGTCGCCGCCCGCCCGTGGGGTTCCGTCACGCGCGCAGTGTACTACAGACCCGCGTCGGGCCGCTGGGCGACGGCGGTGTCCTCGGACGCCGCGGTGACGGTCGTGCCGTTGCTGTCGGTGAGCGCGGCGGCGAGGCGCAGCCGCTTGCCGTCGACCTCGTCGAGGGAACGGATGTCGAGCTGCACCAGGCGCCCCGGCACGATGTCGAAGGATCCGCCCTCGGCGACGAGCGGCAGGCGCAGCGGGATGAAGATGTCGAGCACCCGACCGGAGGCCACGTCCGTGACCGTGAAATCCACGCAGGGATTGCGGAAGCTCCCCGCGAGCGTGCAGGTCGTGGGCGGCTCGCTCGCGGCGCCGGGGTCGATCCCGGTCGCGCGCACGCTGAGATACACGTGGAAGCCGCCCTGCGGCCCCATGTACGCCTTGATCGTGCCGCCGTCGACGAGCGCGACGTAACCGCTCCCCTCGTCCGTCCCGATCTGCAGCGTCGCCGCCGTCGGCGCGGCGCTCGCGCCGCACGCCGCGAGCGCCAGGAGCGCGAGCTTGTTCCGCATCGGCGCGAAGTATAGTGTGATCGCCATGAACGACGACGCCACCCTTCGCGCGCTCGCGCAGCGGCTCCGACGCGATTCGCTCCTGTCCACGTCCGAGGCGGGCAGCGGCCATCCGACGACGTGCATGTCGATGGCGGAGATCGTCGCGGTGCTGTTCGGCCGCGAGATGGCGTTCGACCCGCACGATCCGGGGCGTCCCGGGACGGATCACTTCGTCCTGTCCAAGGGGCACGCCGCGCCCATCCTGTGGTCGATCCTCAAGGAGGTGGGCGCGATCGACGACGACCTCATGACGCTGCGCCGGATCGACAGCCGGCTCGAGGGGCATCCCACGCCGGCCGTTCCCGGGTGGGTGAAGGTCGCGACCGGGTCGCTGGGGCAGGGGCTGTCTGCGTCGCTGGGGATGGCGTTCGGGCGCCGGCTGCGCAAGGACCCCGGGCGCATCTACTGCGTGATGGGCGACGGCGAGATCGCGGAGGGCGCGGTGTGGGAGGCGGCCGAGATCGCCGCAGTGGAGAAGCTCGATAACCTGTGCGCCGTCGTCGACGTGAACGGCCTGGGGCAGAGCGGCCGGACCATGCACGGCCACGACATCGACGCCATCGCCGCCAAGTGGCGCGCGTTCGGCTGGCACGCCGTCGGCGTCGACGGCCACGACGTCGCCGCGCTGACCGCCGCGTTCGCGGATGCGCGCGCCACCGCGGGGAAGCCGACCGTCCTGTGCTGTCGCACGCTCAAGGGCAAGGGCGCGAAGCTCGTCGAGGACAAGGAGGGCTGGCACGGCAAACCGCTCAAGAAGGGGGCGGAGCTGGACGGCGCGCTCGCCGACGTGGGGGACCCGCCGCTGTCGCTCGCCGTCGAGGCGCGCGTGCGCGGCGATGCGGGGCCGAAGCCCGCCGGCGCGCCGCTCGATCCGCCGCCGCCGCCGTACAAAGTCGGCGACGACGTCGCGGCGCGCGAGGCGTGGGGCGAGGCGCTGGTGAAGCTGGGCGCGGCCGACCCGCGGGTGATCGCGCTCGACGCCGAGGTCAAGAACTCGACGTACTCCGAGAAGTTCAAGGACAAGTTCCCGGCGCGCTTCCTCGAGGGATTCATCGCCGAGCAGAACATGGTCGGCGCCGCGCTCGGCCTGGCCGGCGAGGGCTACGTCCCCGCCGCGTCGACGTTCGCGGCGTTCTTCTGCCGCGCGTTCGATCACATTCGCATGGCGGCGTACTCGGCGCCGCCGCACCTCATCCTGTGCGGCACCCACGTCGGCGTGTCCATCGGCGAGGACGGACCGTCGCAGATGGGGCTCGAGGACGTGGCGATGATGCGCGCCGTGATCGGGTCGACGGTGCTGTCCCCGTCGGACGCCGTGTGCGCCTATCGCCTGGTGTGCGAGGCGGTTCGCACCCCCGGTCTCGTGTACCTGCGCATGGCGCGCCCCAAGATGCCGGTCCTCTACGGGCCGGGCGAGGCGTTTCCGATCGGCGGATCCAAGACGCTGCGATCGAGCGACGGCGATCAGGTGACCGTGGTGGCCGCGGGCGTGACGGTCTACGAGGCGTTGAAGGCGCACGAGATCCTCGCCGACGAGGGGGTGAACGTGCGCGTGATCGACGCCTACTCCATCAAGCCGATCGACGCGACGGCGCTGCGCAAGGCGGCGGCGGAGACGCGCGGGATCGTGACCGTGGAGGACCATAACGCCTGGGGCGGGCTGGGGGAGGCGGTGATGGCGACGGTGCGCGCGCCGGTAATGGTGCTGGCCGTGCGCGAGATGCCGCGATCGGGCAAGCCGGCCGAGCTCCTCGCGCGCCACGGCATCGACGCCGACGCGGTCATGAAGGCGGTGCGTCGCATCCTCGGCTGAGCCGCGCCGGTCACTCGCCGAAATTCGCGAACAGGTCCCTCGCCGCGGTCGTGATGCGCGACGCCAGCATCGCGCGCAGGCGCGACGCTTCCTCCGCGAGGAGCCGCACAGCCAGCGCGGGGCCCTCCTCCTCATGTGCCACCGCGAGCGGCGCCACATGACGGAGCGTCACCACGTCGTTCGCCGCGGACAGCGCGCCCACCGCCAGCGTGCTGTTGTGCGCCAGCGCCTCCCACGGGTCCATCTCGGATGTGGGGGCGACCGCCGCCCGCATCACCACCCACTCCTGCCCGGCGCCGCTGCCGCGCGACACGGCCACGTCGTGCGTCGCCTCGCCGCGCAGGTCCACGCGCACGGTCAACGCCTCCGCCGATTCCTCGATCACCCGCCCCGCGCGGCCGAACGCCGCCTTCATGCCGTTCCAAGCCGAGATCGTCGCTTCCATGTCCCGTACACACGGTTTGCCGCCCGAACCCGCACGCTGCGGGTTTTTCGCGCCGATCGTGTGTACGGGATCGGAAAGGACGCAAAGCCCATGGAACACTTCGATCTTTCGTCGGTCAGCACGGAGAACCCCAGCACGTGGCAAAAGGTCAAGGACGGCGCCAGCGACGCCTACCACCAGCTCGCGTTCAAGGTGACGGGCAACCCCGAACACCTGAAGGCGCTGTCGCGCAACAAGGAAGCGGGGCTCAACCTGCCGCAGACCAACATGTTCCAGGAGAACGAGGCCCGCGGCGGCGAGCTCGCCGACATCGCCCTCGCGGCCCAGCCGACGACGGGCGACAAGGTCAAGAACGCCGTGGTCCCGCGCTTCGTCAGCGCGGCCCAGGAGAACGCGCAGCTCGGGACGTTCAAGGCGGAGCGGACGGCCGCCGGCGAGCTGCCGGCCGGCTCGGAGGAGCGCGCCGTGGTGAACCACATCAAGGGCACCACCAAGGCGTCCGGCGCGCTGTCGGCGGCGAGCACCGTGGCCAAGCCCCTCGTGCACGCGGGGGTTGGCGCCGTCACCGGCCCGGCGGCACCGCTCGTCAACAAGATCGCCGACAAGGCGATCGACGGCGCGGCCGACAAGCTTCTCGACAAGCACTCGGCGCGGAGCGGCGTGACGACCGACCAGACCAAGGAAGTGATGGCCGGTCCCCTGGGCGAGGGGCTGGCGCGCTCGCAGCACACCGGCGCCGCGGCGGCCGACCTCGCGGCCAACGTGACGCGCGTGTCGCCGCACGAGGGCGCGAAGCTCGCCGAGCAGTCGGCGAAGGGCAAGGGTGCCGACGCGATCCAGTCGATGGCCGCGCCCGCCGCCTACGCCAAGGCGCACGCCGGCGACCACCAGGAGTAGTCACCGCTCGGTCCGGGTGAACGCGCCGAGGTCCAGCTTCGGGACGTCGGCGCCCCACAGGCGGATGACGCTGTCGTCGCCGGCGGCGATGACGTACGCGCCGGCGCCCTCTGGCCCGGCGACGACGCGCCGGCCCGGTCCCACCGTCCGCGCGCCGGCGGCGGCGCTCCATGCCACCACCTGGTCGTCCTCTCCCGCCGAGAACAGGGTGTCGCCGGCCCACGCGAGCGAGACGACGGGGGCGTCGTGCGCGGCGACGCGCGCGCCCTCGCCGGTGCGCGGATCCCACACGCGCACGCCGCGGTCGTGGCCGCCGGTGGCGAGCCGCCCGTCGGGCGCGAACGCCAGGGCGCGCACGCGCCCCTCGTGCCCGCGCAGCACGCGGCCGCCGGGAAGGACACGCACGGTCCCGTCGACGCTCGCGGCGGCGATCGTCCCGTCGCGCGCCACGTCGAGCAGGGCGACGCGATCGTCGCACGTCGCGAGCACGCTGCCGTCCCCCGTCGCGACGTCCCACACCCGCACGCTGCGATCGTCGCCGGCGGACAGGAGCCGCCCGTCGGGGAGGAAGCGCACGTCGTTCACGCGTTCGGCGTGGCCGTGGAGGACCCGCTCGCTGCCGTCGCGCAGGTTCCACGTGGCGACCGCGCCGCCGAGCGTCGCCGCCGCCACGCGATCCCCGTCGACGTCGACGCGCACGACGCGCGCCGGGGCGACGAGCGACGCGACCGCGCCCGTCGACACGTCCCACACCTTCACCGTGCGGTCGCGCCCGGCGGCGACGACGCGCCCGCCGGCGAACGCGACGTCCGACGCGCCCTCGGCGAAGCGGGTGTCGGCGACCGGCGCGCCCCCGGGAGCGAACGCGCGCCGCCCGCGCGCGAGCGCGAACGCGCGCAGGCGCCCGTCGCTGCCGCCGGTCGCGACCGCCGCCCCGTCGGACGCGAGCGCCAGCGCGAGCACCGGGCCGTCGTGGGCCAGGCGGCGGTCGTCGGCGCCGGCGTCCCACACGCGCACCTCGCCGTCGTTGGCCGCGCTGGCCAGGCGCTTGCCGTCGGGGGAGAACGCGACCATGCGCACGCGCGAGCGATGGCCGCGCAGGTCCGCGTGCGCCGCGGTGGCCAGGTCCCACACGCGCACCACGCCGTCGTCGCCGCCGGAGGCGAAGCCGAGGCCGTCGGGCGCGAACGCGATCGTCCGCACCGGGCCGTCGTGCCCGCGCGCATGGCGGAGCGGGCCGCGGTCCCAGATCGTGATCTGCCCGTCGTGCGCGCCCCAGGCGCACGCGGCGCGACCGCACGCGATCGCCTTGAGGTGCGGCGCGACCTCGACGACCTCGCCGGCGCGCGCGGCGACGCCGGAGCGGCGCACCTGGCCGTCGCGGCTGCCCGACAGGAGCGTGTCGTCGTCGGCGAACGCCAGCTCGGTGATCTCGTCGGGGTGCGCCCCGAGCGCGATCGCCGCCCCGCCCGCCGCCGGCCACACCCACACCTTGCCGTCGGGCGCGCCGCCGGCGATCCACCCGCCCCCCGGCGACCACGCCGCCAGCGACACGGCCCCGCCCGGCGCCTCGAGCGTCGCGACCGCGGCGCCGTCGCGCCGGAGTACGACGCGGCCGCCGGCGACGACCGCGAGCGTCGTCCCGTCGGGCGACCAGACCGCGGCGTCGACGGGCGCCCGCCCATCGACGGCGACGACGACGTCCGGGCCCCACAGCCGCAGCCCCTCGGGGCCGCCGGACGCGAGGCGGCCGCGCGCCGAGTACCAGGCGAACGCGACGCGCTCGTCGGGCAGGGGGCGCACCTCGGCACCGCCGCCCGGCGATAGATCCCACACGCGCACGGCGTGGTCGTAGCCCGCCGTCGCGAGCCGCGCGCCGTCGGGCGAGAACGACACCGAGCGCACCTCGGTCGGCGCGACCAGCACCGCGCGCGCGACGCCGCGATCGACGGCGATGCGCGCCAGGTCCTGCGCCGTCGCGGCGTCGCCGGCCGGCGCGAGCGTGGCCACCGCGCGCGTCGGGTCCACGTCGAGCTCGGCGCGGGCGCGCGCGAGGACGAGGTCGCGGTTGCGCGCCTCGAGCAGGCGCCGTGCGCGCTCGGCGCGGAGGAACAGCACCGTCGTCGTCGTCGCGCCCGCGACGATCGCGACGAGCAGCGCCAGCGCCGTCGCCGCCAGCGCGCGGTTTTTCCGGGCGAAGCGGAGGACCTGCGTGCGGAGCGCGGGCGGCCGCGCCGCGATCGGCTCGTCGGCGAGGTAGCGCCGGAGATCGTCGGCGAACGCGGCCGCCGACGCGTAGCGCGCGTCGGGATCCGCCGCCAGCGCCTTGTGGATGACGACCTCGGCGTCCCCGGCGAGCTCGGGGCGCACGCTGCCCAGCGGCTCGACGTCGTGGGTCCGGATCGACGCCATCACCTGCGCCATCGAGCCCAGCTGGTGGTAGGGCAGCTTTCCCGCCGCCAGCTCGTAGGCGATGACGCCGAGCGCGTACACGTCGGAGCGCGCGTCGGCCTCGACGTGCTCCGTCTGCTCTGGGCTCATGTAGAGCGGCGTCCCGACGAGGAGGCCGCTGGCGGTGGCGCGCTCGGCGGGGTCGGCGTCGATGAGCCGCGCGATGCCGAAATCGAGCACCTTCGGCTGATCTCCGCAAACCAGGATGTTGGCCGGCTTGAGGTCGCGGTGGATGACGCCCTTCTGGTGGGCGTGGTGGACGGCATCGCACACGCGCGCGACGAGCGCGAGCCGGCCGGCGAGGGGCAGGCGCGCCGCGTGGCGGTCGAGACGCTCGCCGTCGACGAGCTCCATGGCGAAGTAGAGTCGGCCGTCCTGCTCGCCCGCCGACAGGATCGTCGCGATCCCCGGGTGCGACAGCCGCGCCAGCGTCGCGATCTCCACGTGGAACCGGCGGCCCATCGCCGGCGTGCCCGCGTGGAGGATCTTCACCGCCACCCGCCGCCGCGGATGGTCCTGCTCGGCCTCGTACACCGCGCCCATGCCGCCCTCGCCCAGCATCCGCCCCAGGCGGAACGCCCCGACCTGCTTCAGCGGCTCGCGCGCCGTCCGCTTGCCGCGCGCGGTCGCGGTGACGTCGCGGGGCTTCGCCGCGTCGGCGGCGAGCAGGCCCTCGAGCCGCTCGCCGAGCTCCGCGTCCTCGCCGCGCACGCGCGCCACCGCCTGCCCGCGCTCCTCGGGCGGGAGGTCGCACACCTCGTCGAAGAGCTCCATCAACCGGCGGTGCCGCTCGGGCGTCACGGCGTCCGCATCAGCCGTTCGACGAGCCAGGCCTTGGCGCGCCGCCAGTCCTTCTGCACCGTGCGCAGCGACACGCCCAGCACCTGCGCCAGCTCCTCCTCACTCAGGCCGCCGAACACGCGCAGCTCGACGAGGCGTGCCTGGCGCGGGTCCAGCGTCTCGAGCTCGCCCAGGAGCGCGTCGACGGCGAGCGCGTCGACCTCGTCGCGGTCGTCCGCGGCCAGCCCGGACAGCGTGACCCGCTCGCGCCCGCCGCCGCCCCGCTTCTGCGCCTTGGCGTCGCGCGCGTGGTTGACGAGGATCTGGCGCATCGCCGTCGCCGCGACCGCCATGAAATGCGCCGGGTCGTCCCACGCGCTCCCTTGCTTCTGGAGGCGGAGGTAGGCCTCGTGGACCAGCCCCGTGGGCGACAGCGTGTGGTCGCTGCGCTGGCCGCGGAAGTACGACCCGGCCAGGGCGCGCAGTTGCTTGTACACCTCCTTGGCCAGGAGGTCGTCGGCCGAGGCCATGGCGCATGATAGCGCTCTGTCATGTCCCCGGCGACACGCGTGTCACCCCCGCGTGACACGCCGGCGGCCGTCCCCGGCAGTGTCCGCAGATACGCGCGGCACGCCCGTTGCTGTGCCGTCCGTCGAAGGAGGACGGACCATGAGCTTTTGGGGAGATGCCGCAGCGACCGCGTCGGATGCCTGGAACGGCAGGAGCACGATGTATGGGGACGCCGCCGCCACCGTGGCGGGCGTCGCGTCCAAGGTGCCCGTCTTCGGTGCCTTATCGCCGGACGCGGCCGAGGCGAGGTCGTGTGTGAACTCGTTGACCGGAGCCGACCAGGCCGATCCCAATGCGCAGGGCAACATCGGCAACAAGATCGGGACCGTGGCGGGAGCCGTCATCGGCGGCATCGGCGGACCGGGCGGCGCCGCCACGGGCGCGATGCTCGGGTCGACCGCGGGCGGCTGGATCGGCAAGGCGCTCGGCGCCAACCAGGACGATGACACCGGCCCGATCACCGTTCCCGTGTCGAACAACCCATACGACTATCCGACCAAGCAGATGGAGCCCGAGCCCGACTGAGACAGGAGGAGTAGATGGACGCGGCATGGCAACGGATCGTCGAGACCCTCGCGGGCCGTCACCGGTCGGGCGAGTCCGGACCCGGTTGGCTCGGTCTCCTGGTCGACGCCGGCGGGGCCCGCACTCCGGTGGTCGTGAAGCGCGGGGTGCGCGCGGGAACCCCGTGCCTCGTCCTCGCCGCGGCCGTCGTGTCCGCGGCGGATGTCTCCGAGGCGCCCGCGCTGCGCTACAACGCGGGCGCCGAGCACGGCTGCCTGGCGCTCGAGGACGGGACCGTCAGTCTCCGCTGGCTCGCGCAGCTCGATGCGGATGTCGATGAGATCGATGCCACTATCCGCGGCATGGCGCGCGAGGCCGCGCGGCTCCGGCGTCGGCTCCGGACGGTGCGCGGCCGTCCGCAACCCTTCAGCGGATACGCCGAATGACGGTCACGGCTTGATGCCGTGCTTGGCGAGGAGCCGGTAGAAGTAGACGCGGGCGATGCCGGCGGCGCGGGCGGCGGCGGCGACCTTGCCGTCGTGGCGGCGGAGCAGGGCCTCGAGGTAGCGCCGCTCGAACGCGTCGAGCGCGCGGCGGCGGGCCTCCGGGAACGTCAGCGTGTCATCCGGCTCCGCGTCCCCGGGTCCGCTCCCCTCGCCGACCGGCGGCGCCGCGTCGAGGATCAGGCACCGCTCGAGATAATTCCGCAGCTCGCGGATGTTCCCCGGCCAGGGATGCGCCTGAAGCGAGGCGAGGAAAGCCGCGTCGAGAAGCGGCGCCTGCTGCGCCGGCGCCGGCGCCAGCCCGGACAGGAGCTGCTCGACCACGAGCGGGATGTCGGCGAGGTGGTCGCGGAGCGGCGGCAGCGTCACCCGGACCACCGCCAGCCGGTAGTAGAGGTCGGCGCGGAACTTGCCTTCGTTCACCGCACCGCGCAGGTCGCGGTTGGTGGCGGCGATGACCCGCACGTCGACCGGCCGGAACACGTTCTGCCCCAGGCGGCGTATCTCGCGGTTCTCCAGGGCGCGCAGCAGCTTGGGCTGCATGTCGCCGGGCAGCTCGCCGATCTCGTCGAGGAAGATGGTGCCGCCTGACGCCTCCTCGAACGCGCCGATGCGGCGCGTGTCGGCGCCGGTGAACGCCCCCTTCTCGTGGCCGAAGAGCTCGCTGTCCAGCAGCGTGCCCGGCACCGCTCCGCAGTCGACGACCAGGAACGGGCGATCGCGCCGCGCGCTCGCGGAGTGGAGCGCCTCGGCCGCAGCGCCCTTCCCGGTGCCGGTCTCCCCCTCGAGGAGGACGGTGGCCTCGCTGTCGGCGGCGCGCTCCAGCACGGCGAAGACGGCGCGCATGGCCGGCGACGCCCCGACGAGCGCGCCGAACCGGGTCTTGTCGGACACCTTGACCGAGCTCGGCTTCGCCGCGACCTCCAGGCGCAGCGCGAGGCGTCCCAGCCGCAGCAGCCGGCCGGGCTCGACGAGGGCGTCGCGCACGCGCACGCCCTCGACGAACGTGCCGTTGCGGCTGTCGAGGTCGCGCACCCGCACCCCATCCGGGCCGGCGACGAGCTCGCAGTGGAAGCGCGACACCGTCGGGTCGCGAAGGACGAGGTCGTTGGACGGGTGGGAGCCGAGCGAGGACCGCGCGCCGGTCGAGGTCCACGGACGGCGGAGGCCCGCGCCTTCGACGAGGGTCAGGCGAAACCCGCGGACCGGCGTGCCGGCCGGGCCGGACTCCGCGGTCGCCTCCGCGCCCGTCGGCTCGTCGAGGTCTCCGCGGGTCACCCGCTGAGGGTAGCACAGGCCGGCCTAGCGTCGCCGCAGCCAGGCCTCCACTTCGCCGAGCTCGTCGGCGTTTCCCGCGGCGCGCAGCTCGTCCCGCGCCGAGCGGGCGAGCGCGAGCGCCCGCTCCGGGTCGCGTCCCAGCGCGGCGAGCGCCTCGGCCAGCGCGAAATGCGCGCGGCCGGCGCTCAGCCGCTCGTCCGCGTTCGCGGCGGGCCGCGTGGCCAGCGCGGCCATCGCGCTCTCGAGCGGCGCCAGCGCGTCGCCCGGCCGGCGCTGCGCCAGCTCGGCGCGCGCCAGCGCCACGTCGGCGGCGACCAGGTTCGGGTGGGCGCCGAGCCCCGCCCGCCCGCCGAGCTCCACCGCCTGCCGCCCGGCCGCGACCGCCGCATCGACGTGGTGGTCCGCAAGCTCGACCTCGGACACGAACGTGTAGAGGTCCACGAGCCGCGCGCCGACGTCGTGGGCGGCCTGCTCGTTGCCGATGGCGCGCTCGAGGAGCTTGCGGGCCGCGTCCGAGCGGCCGGCGAGCACCTCCAGGCGCGCCATGCCCTTGAGCGTGTCGTGGAGCTCGGGGTGATGGGGCCCCAAGGCCTTCTCCTGCAGGGGTAGCGCCTCCTCGTACTCGCGGCGCGCCTCGGCGGTTCGGCCCAGCTTGCGCAGGACGTCGCCGATGCCGCTGTGGGCGGCTCCGGCCAACCGGTCGCTCGGTGGGGCCGCCCGCGCGTTCTCGGCGAGCGCGTCGCCGTAGCCGGCGAGCGCCTCGTCGAGGCGATCGAGCGCCATGTGGGCGTCGGCGAGGTTGAGAAGATACGTGCATTGCCCCGCGTGGTCGGTCGGGGCAGTGCGGCGCACGATCTGCACGGCGCGGAGCGCCGCGGCGCGCGCGTCGTCGTAGCGGCCCAAGCGCCAGAGGGTGATCGCGTAGTTGTTGAGGACCTTCCCCACGTTGGCGTTGTCCGGCCCCATCGTCCGCTCGTAGCTGGCGAGCGCCCGCCGCTGCCACGCTTCGGCCTCCTCGTAGCGGCCGCGCTTGGTGGCAAGGCTGCCCAGGGCGAACACGACCGCGTTGACCTGCGACGCGTCGGGGCCCAATCGTTTCTCAAGGACGGCCAGCGCCCGGCGATAGTGCTCGTCGGCGTCCTCGTAACGAGCTTGAGCCAGGTCGATGTAGCCCAGCGAGTTTTCGGCGGAGGCGCGGCCGTCGTCGCTGTGGACGCGTTCGGCCAGCGCCAGCGCCAGGCGCGCCCAGCGGCGGCCCTCGTCGGGCCGCCTCATGTCGTACCCCAGGTCGCGGCCCATCATGGAGGCGGCCCGCACCGCGAGGCGGTCGGCGCCCAGCGCCTCGGCGTCGACGACGACGTGGTGAAGCTGGTCGATCGCCGCCCCGATTTGACCCCGCCCGTCGGCGATCAGGGCGAGCGTGAGGTTCGCACGCACGATGGCCCAGGGATGCGCCACCGCCCGCGCGTCGTTCGCCGCCGCCACCGCCACGGCGGACGCGCGGTCGAACGCGCCGAGGAGGACGAGCGCGTTGGCGGTATCGATGTTCTGGTTGATCGCGGCGATGCGGGCGCGCGTCGCCGGGTCGGCGGGCAGGCGCATGGTCGCGGGCAACGACGCGGGATCCATGCAGTCGTTCGGGCTGGCGAGCGAATCGAGCAGCCCGCCCACATGGGTCACGGTGGGGGCGTCGGCCGCGGCCATCAGGTCGGTGATCGCCCGCAATTGGCCGAGCCGCTCGTCGAGGCAGGCCATCCGCGCGTCCTCGACCTCGGCCGACTGTTCCCGCCGGACCTGCGTCGCCTCGCAGGCTTCGGTGTGCGCCGCGACGAACGCCCGGGCGTAGTCGTCGAGCTGGCGGTCCACCAGGTCCGCCGCGGGCGCGGCGTACGCGAGCCCGGTCGCGCCGAACGCCGCGCGCACGGCGCGCTTCCGCTCGCCGTCCCACACGCCGGCCAGCTTGCGCTCGGCCCCGGCGCACACGAGGCGCTGCTGCCTCGCCCACAGGAGCGGGACGGCCACGGCGGTCGCCAGCACGGCGACGGCGGCGGCGACGCCGGCGATGCGGCGCCGCCGCGCCGCCGGATCGCGCGCCAGCTCGGCGAGGAGCGGCGCCATGGTGGGAAACCGCCGCGCGGGATCCTGCGCGAGCCCGCGCAGCACCGCGTCGCGAAGCCGGCGCGGCACGCGGGAGCGGGACGGCGCCTCGGCCTCGGGGCGGTCGGCGAACGGGTGGTTGCCGTACAGCGTCTCGTACAGCGCCACGCAGAAGCTGAACTGGTCGGAGCGCGGGTCGGCCGACCCCTCGCGCTGCTCGGGAGCCATGTAGCGCGGCGTCCCCAGCACCGTCCCCGCCTCGGTCACGCCCTGCTCGAGCGCGGGGGAGGCGGGCGCTGGGCCGCCGGCGTGCGCTTCGCCCACGAACCGAGCCAGGCCGAAGTCCGCCACGCGCACCGACCCGTCGCGGCCGATGAGCACGTTGTCGGGCTTGAAGTCGCGGTGGACGAGCCCGGCGGCGTGGGCGGCCTCGAGCCCGCGGCCGGCGGCGAGGAACAGCTTCGCCGCCTCGCGCCAGCTCGGCGTGTGCTCCGCGAGCCACGCGCGCAGCGAGGTCCCCTCCACCAGCTCCATCGCCACGAACAGCCGATCCTCCAGCGTCCCGACGTCGTAGACGGTGACGACGTTGGGGTGCTTGAGCTTGGCGAGCGCCTGCGCCTCGCGCAGCAGCCGCACGCGCCCCGCGCCCTCGCGCGTGCCGGCAACGAGCTTCAGCGCCACCTTGCGGTCGAGCTCGCGGTCGTAGGCGATGTGCACCACCCCCATGCCGCCCGCGCCGAGCATGTCGAGGACGACGTAGCGCCCGGGGAGCCCCGCCGGGGCCGGCTCGGCGGGGCCGGCGACCGGCGCGGTCGACAGCGCCATCCGGTCGAGGTCGTCGTCCGGTTGGCTCATCCCCCGATGATACCGCTACCAGCGATCCGATTCGTACTTCGTTCCGGCGACGACCGTGTAGGGGCCCGGGATGGCGAGCGTGCCGACGTCGTCGTCGACCTTGGTGCGGCCGTAGTGGCGGACCTCGGTGTGGCCGCCGAACAGCCAGGCGTAGCGGTACTCAACGCCGCCGCGCCGGAGCACGAGCGTGAACCCGTCGTCCTGCGACGTGGCGAGATCGGGCGCGGTGAACACGTAGTCGGCGCGGCCCTCGTAGACGTCGAACACGCGGCCGGGGTCGAGGCGGCGGAGGCACGGGCGCGTCTGCCGGCACCATGAATCGTCGACGCGGTAGGGATAGAGGGCCCAGCCGACGGAGATGCGGTCGACGTGCGCCACCTCGCGCTCGCCGCGGGCGATGCGGTGCCCGTGTGCGTCCTCGAGCCAGGCGTCCCAGCTCACGGTGTCGGCGTCGTCCTCCTCGCGGCGCACGATGCCGACGTGAAACCGCAGCCGATCGCGGCTGACGACCACGAACGACGCCGAGTTGCGCAGCTGGTAGTCGCGGCTGAGCAGGTGATCGCGCTGGTAGATGTAGAGCGTGACGGATTGCGGGATCTCGTCGACGGAGTGGAGCGCGCGCGCGGGATTCGGCTGCACGGCGCTCGCCTCGCGGACCTGCACGCCGCAGCCGGCGAGGAGGAGCAGCGCAAGCACGAGCCGCCGCATGCGCCGATGATACCGCCGCCGCGTTTCGCTCGCGCGCGGGCCGGTGAGGGGCGGTAAGCCGGGTCGGGTCAGCCCGCGACGCGGTTCCGCCCCGCGCGCTTGGCCTCGTAGAGGCGCTCGTCCGCGCGACGGATGAGCTCCTCCGCGCTCACGCGCGCGGCGCCCTCGGCCACGGCCACGCCCAGGCTCACGGTCACGGCGATGACCGCGCCCTCGGCGCGGAAGGACTCGCGCTCGATGATGATCCGCACCGCGTCGGCGAAGATGTGCGCGCCCTGGCGCGTCGTGTCGGGCAGGACGCAGGCGAATTCCTCGCCGCCGTAGCGCGCCACGAGATCCTCGCGCCGCACGCGCGGTCGCACGCGCTTGCCGATCTCGCGCAGCACGGCGTCGCCGGCCAGATGCCCGTACTGGTCGTTCACGCGCTTGAAATGATCGACGTCGAACAGCACCAGCGCCAGCGTGCCCGAGTGGCGGCTCACCCGGCTGAGCTCGCGATCGAGGAACTCCAGGAAGAAGCGCTTGTTGTGGAGCCCGGTCAGCGGGTCGAGGATCGTCATCCGGTAGATCTCTTCGTGGTACAGCGCCTCCACGTTCGACCCGGTGAGAAACTTCAAGATGCCGCCCCCGACGACGATCAGGTCCCCGTCGCGAAGGTGCGCGCGCTCCACCTTGTGCGCGTTGACGAACGTGCCGTTGGTCGACCCGAGATCCTCGACCACCCAGTCGCGTCCGTCGCGCACCACGCGCGCGTGCCGCCGCGACACCGAGTCGGCGTCGATCTGGATGTGCGCTTCGGGGATGCGGCCGATGACGTATTCGGGGCTGGACAGCGGGTAGTGGCGGCCGAGGTTGGGACCGCCGATCACGACCAGGACGGCGTTGTCGGGGGCCGGGCCCTGCCCCGACGATCGGAGGACTTGCGTTCGGCTGCGATCGTCGGGCACGCGCCCGATTATATGCGATCCGGAGCGACCGGCTTCACGTACCGTACGTCGTCGACGTCGGCGCTGGCTTGGATCTTCAAGATCCACACGATCTCCGCCTTGGCCGGGACCTGCACTTTCGGCACCGGGTCGCCCGCCTCGTACCCCTGCGCGACCTTGAGCTGGACCTGCCCCCCCTTCTCGTCGCCATAACCGAGCGTGATCCGCTTGGTGGCGAACTTCAGCCCGCTCACGTCGCGCCAGTCGGTCAGCTTGTAGCCCGAGCGCACGTCGTCGGCCTTCCCCGCCGCGACCTTCTCCACGATAGTCGGCAGATGCGTCGCCTTGTCGACGACGATGAAGTACGCGTCCCCCGAATTGGGACCGACGCCGCTATCGAACGTAATCTTGATGACGTCGTATTTCATTGGAGAACCGCGCGGAGAGCCCTCCTCGGGCCGCTCTTCGGAGTACTTGAGGTGCACGCCCGGGTCCTTGAGCTTGAACGGGAGGGCTAGCAGATACGCGTCGATGTTGAAGCGCTTGGTCGCGTCTTCCACGAGGGCGGGAGTCTCGGACCGCGTCGCCTCGTTCTTGTTCTTGAACGCGAACGCGTAGTCGCCGTACAGGTCGTGCGACGTCCGACCCTCGTTGCCGCTGGCGTCGTGGCGGATGAACTGGTGGCGCGCGTTCCACATATCCCACGCGTGCTCGCACTTGTCCTTGACCTCACCGTCGACGATGATCACCTGCGACCACTCGAGCTCCTTGACCTTGGCCCAGTTGGCGGCGCCGCCGAGCGCGGTCTGCACTTGGTCGGCGATGGCGAGGGCTTTCTCGTCCGAGCCCTTGGGGTCGAACTGTGCGGTCGAGCGCGTGGCCGGACCCTGACGGCCCCCGCCGCAGGCGGCGAGCCAGGCGAGACTCAACGCGAGAACATGTCGGGACATCACGTGCCTCCTCGAAGCTTGTGCTTGCGGATCAACCGCTCCAGCGATTTGCGATGGACCTGCGCGACCCGGGACGCCTCGTCGAGGTCCCCCTCGGTGGCGCGCAGGAGATCGGTCAAGTATTCGCGCTCGTGCTCGGCGCGGGCGGCGCGCAGCGTCACCCGCTTGGACATGGACTTCTCCACCGAGCGCGCCAGCTCGCCCGCCGCCTCCAGCGCGGCCTGGCGCATCAACTTGGGGTCGGCGAGGATCGCCGCGCGCTCGACGACGTTGCGCAGCTCGCGCACGTTGCCCGGCCAGTCGTGGTGGCGCAGCGCCGAGAAGATCCCCTCCAGCGCCGCCGCCGGCATCTTCGTCGCCGGCACGTCGCCGAGCAGATCGCGCACGAAGCACGCCGCCAGGAGGGGAATGTCGTCGCGCCGCTCGCGCAGCGGCGGGATGCGCACGCGGATGACGGCCAGCCGATAGTAGAGGTCGGCGCGGAAACGGCCCTCGGAGATGTGGCGCGCCAGATCGCGGTGCGTGGCGGCGACGACGCGCACGTCGACCTTCAGCGCCTTCTCCCCGCCGACGCGCATCACCTCCCCGGTCTCGAGCACGCGCAGGAGCTTGGGCTGGAGCTCGGGCGTGAGCTCGCCCAGCTCGTCGATGAGCACCGTCCCGCCGTTGGCGCGCTCGAACACGCCGGCGCGCGCGGCCACCGCGCCGGTGAACGCGCCCCGCTCGTGCCCGAACAGCTCGCTCTCGATGAGCGTGGGGGGCGCGGCGCCGCAGTCGAACACGACCAGCGGCCGCTCGTGGCGGCCGGAGCGGGTGTGGATCGCGCGCGCGACCAGCTCCTTGCCGGTGCCCGTCTCGCCCTCGAGCAGCACCGTCGCGTCGGTCGGCGCCACCCGCGCCAGCAGGGCGAACAGCTCGCGCATGGCCACCGACCGTCCGGCGAGACCCTCGAAGAAGTCCGAGGGGGCGAGCTCGATCTCGAACGACTGGCCGAGGAGGCGGAAGCGCGCCTGCGTCTGCCCCAGCTCGATCAGCGTGCCGTCCTCGAGGCACGCCTGCCGGACGCGCACGCCGCCGACGCGCGTGCCGTTGGTGGAGCCGAGGTCGGTGAGCACGTACTCGTCGTCCTCCACGTCGACGCGGGCGTGCAGGCGCGACACGTGCGGATCGCTGAGGACGAGGTCCGAGGACGGGTGCGTCCCGATGAGGGCGCTGCGCTTCTCGATGCGACCGACGCGGCCCGCGTCCGGCCCGACCGCCACCTCGAGGGTGAAGCCGCGGATCGCCAGCGCCGTCGGCCGCTCCCTCTGGCCGATGATGGTCGTGGCGGGTGCGCGCTCCTTCTCCATCGCGGGCGACATCTTACTTGCTTTCCGCCGAAAAGGACGGGAACTTCAATGTGTGCGGGCGCTTTGCGTGTTCTTGCTCCTGGGCGCCTGCCAGCGGGACATCGACGTGGACCGCGACTTCGGCGGGCGATGCACCGTGCCGCAGGACTGCATCCGCCGGTGCCTCCCGCCCCCGACCTGGCCGGGCGGTTTTTGCAGCCGCGACTGCACGCGCGACGTCGACTGCCCGGTGACCGCGGCCTGCCTGGCGACCGACGGCGGCCCGGCGTGCGTCTTCATCTGCTTCGACGACAAGGACTGCTCGTTCCTCGACAGCGAGGTCGGCTCGGGCTGGGGCTGCCGCGAGCGCGTGCGCCGCGACGCCGGTCCGGGCCTTTTCTGCCTCGGGCCCTGACTGCGTTACCATGGTCGCGTGAGCCTGTCGGGCACGTTCGACGTCATGCCCTTCCCCGACCTCATGCAGTGGCTGGGGGACACGGGGCGGAGCGGGATGCTCACGGTCACGCTCGAGTTCGAGGAGCGCTATCTCCACATCGAGAAGGGGAGCCTGTGCGGCTTCGGCTCGGACGATCCGCGCTCGCGCGATCTGGCGCGCCTCCTCCTCGGACGGGGTCTCATCAGCGAGGCGCACCTCAGGCGGGCGAGCCAGACCGCCGAGCGCGAGCGGCGGCCGCTGCGCCTGGTGCTCGTCGAGGATCTGTACATCGCGCGCCACGTCCTGGGCGAGGCCGTGCGCGCGCACGCCCGCGACGTGGCGCTGCAGCTGTTCCTGTGGCACGAGGGCCGGTTCGCGTTTTCGAGCCTGCGCGGCGAGGCGCTGTTCCCCGAGCCGGGCGAGGGGACGGAGCTGGTCCTCGATCCGCCCATTCCCGTCAAGGAGCTGGTCATCGACGGGATGCGCCGGATCGACGAGTGGAAGCACATCGCCAAGATCCTCCCGTCGGACCACACCATCGTGCACGCGCTCGACCTGGCCGAGGATCTGCCCGCGCTCGCGGCGCTGGCGGCGCACGGCGAGCCGGTCGCCCTGGGGGACCTCTGCCTCGAGCTCGCGCTGCCGCGTCTGGAGATCCTGGCCCAGCTGCAGGAGGCGTGGAATCGCGGCCTCCTGGCGGTGGACCGAGAGCCGGCGCCGGCGAAGCCCGACCCCGTGCATTCGCCCATCGACATGCTGGTGGGCAGCGCGCGGCCGCTCCTCGACGAGCGGCAGTTCGACGAGGCGGCGGTGGTCCTGCGCAGCGCGCTCGACCTCGACCCGTACCACGCCGAGGTGCGGGCGCTCCTCCACCGCGCGCGCGAGGAGCAGCTCGAGGAGCTGTACCGCCGGTTCCCGCCCTACCGGGTGCCGGCGCTGACCGGACCGCGCGACTCGGACAAGATCCGCGCGCTGCCGGCGCGCGACCGCTACCTCATCATGCGCGTCGACGGGCGGCGCGACGTGGGGGCGCTGACGGTGATGACGCCGATGGGGGAGCTCGAGACGCTGCGCGCGCTCAGGCGGTTCGAGCACGTGGGGCTGGTGAGGCTGACGTGACGGCCGGTTGCGCTATCATCGCCGGATGCGGCGTCGAGAGTTTCTCGCGGGCGCGAT